>SYMT01000114.1 GCA_005805375.1 Actinomycetota bacterium | reverse complement strand
GGGGGCGGGGGCTTCGGTGGGGGTGGGGGCTTCGGTGGGGGCGGCGGCGGCTTCGGCAGTAGCCAATTCTCCTCCTCCCGCACCGCGACCACGTCGAGTTCCAACCCGCAGACCGCACGCCGTCGTGGGGGACAGGTTTCAGGTGGCGGTGCTTCCATCGAGCGCCCCGCCCCGATTTCCAACCCCCAGACCACCCGGCGGACGGGTAGCTCCAGCGGGCAGGCGTTCGGAGCCACCTCGACGGCATCGTCAGGCGCTCGGGGCCTCACCGGAACCAGCCGCACGACTGGTGGTCGCACCACCTCAACCGGCTTCGGCGGCGGGTCAACCACGTCCAGAGGGCGCTAGCGTTCGCGCTGGATCAACCCGCGGTTTCGGCAGGCGGCGACCGGGGTATACCGAGAAAGAGGTGATCGGGCAGGCGGAGGCGCCTGCCCGCGCTGTTTTCTCGTGCTGGAATGTGCTGACGCGCATTCCCACAGTTTCCGAGGAGGAGGTCCCATGTCTGCTGTGCGTCCTGGTGCCCGCGCGGATCTTGATCCCGCGCGGTTCCTTGCCCTCTTGGAGCAGGAACAGATCCGCCTGCAAGACGAGATTCGGGCTCTCCGGGCGCAAGACTCGGTGGGCGGTTCGGTGGCCTCTCCGGGACGCCGGGAATTGGACGAACACCCCGGCGACCAACCCACCGACCTCTTCTTGCGGGAACAGGATGCCGCCCTGGAGGAAAGCATCCGGGGCGAACTCCACGAGATCGAGCAGGCGGTTCATCGCGTGAACGACGGCACTTTCGGGTATTGCGCGCGGTGCGGCAAGCCGATACCGGTGGAACGCCTTGAGTATCGCCCTTTCGCTGTATGCTGTGTTCCCTGCGCTTCATAACGGAGGTCTCGCCGCCTGGCATGCGCCGAGGGGTAACTGGATCCCCTTCTACGCGCGCGGCCCCCTGCCGGACGCGCGGCGGATGCTTGACGCGCGACTAGATACCGCCGGCGGCCATCGCCCCGGCTCCGAGCAACTCGATGCGATCCTGAGCAACCTCAAGCTCGGTTCGCGCGGGCGCCGGAGATCCGCCGGCGGGAAGCGGGCAACGAGCGCGGACTTGCCTCGATTCTTCTGAATTCCGGCCACCTCATCCTGAACCGCGGGGAATCCAGAATGCGTTCCCGGAACAGCGTCCGTTCACGGGGCGGGAGGGTTGCCCGTCGGCGCTCTCTGTCGCCCGGACTTTGCATCCAGCTATGTGATGGGAAAATTGCCCGGCATCTCTGAGTCGGAGCTCGGAGGCTCTTCAAGCGCGTGCCGGTCAGCACCATGGGACATCATGCGGGCAAATTGCAGGGAACGGAGCACCCGGTATGCCCTCGTGCGTGGCCCGGCACTACCAGGGGGCCGGCTCCTTCGGCTAGAATTTCCCATGGGGTATCCGGGGAGAAGACAGGTTCGCGACGGGCGGTGGCTGGACATCAGGAGCAGGCTTCTTTCTCCGTTCGCAGCGCTCCTGTCTTGGATCCGCGGGTGTGTGCCGTCCCTCCCAGCGCGAGGCCTTGTGTGCTTTCTACATCCCAACTTCAGGGGCTTCCGCGACCGCGGTGTCGCGGTGGTCGGGGAACGCTGCCGGATCGCGTGATCCGGGAGTTCAATGATCTCGGACTCGGCCGGCTTTTCGACAATCTGCGCCGGCACGGGCCGCTTTTGCGTCGCCACGCGCTGGGGCTGGCTGATCGCCCGGATCTCGATTGTCCGGCGCCGCTTGCGCGCTGGGCGACAGATCTGGCTTGCCGTCGCGAACTGCCGGTTCGCACCCCACCGGGGAAAATGATTCCGAAATCGGATGAGCCAATGCATAGGTGCGACCCGCTTACTACCGGATTCCAGCCGGTTGCTGCCGTCTCACCGATAGCGCCGTCGGTGCGGAACGAACAGGCTGAGGAAACAGCATTGAAGCGTTGGGGTACGAGAGCGCAGGAGACAACCGGGCGATGAGAGGCGAGCGTGACGGCAATCCGGTAGCCCTGTCCCGGGGTAGAGTTTGTGGTCCAGTGGCCGGCCTGGGAGTGCTGGGGATATTGGCGCTGGCTGCGGGTGCGGCTCCCGCACCGCGCTTTCGAGCGGATGTGCTGCCGATTCTGCAGGCGAATTGTGTTGCCTGCCACGCAGACAGTGTGCGACAGGGTCGTCTCGACCTGCGCACGCCCGAGGCGATCCGTCGTGGGGGGCGGGGAGGAGCCGTGCTCGATCTCGGGCATCCGGAACGAAGTCGCCTGCTGCAGCGGATCGTGGATGGGAGCATGCCGCCCGGAAACGCGCGCAAGCTGACTCCCGCCGAGCGCGAGCAGATTCGCGCCTGGATTGCGACCGGAGCGCTTGCTGAGAAGGATGCCGCCGCAGCGCCCGCCGATCACTGGGCCTTCCAGGCAGTCCAGGTCCCCCGTGTGCCTGCGGTCCGCAACCGGGAGTGGGTGCGCAACCCCGTAGACGCTTTTGTGCTCAGGCGTCTGGAGGCGCGCGGGCTGGCCGCTCCCCCGGAAGCGGACCGGCGGACGCTCCTGCGGCGTGTGACCCTGGATCTGATCGGGCTGCCGCCCACGCCGCAGGAGCAGGATGCTTTCCTCGCTGATCGTCGGCCCGGCGCGTACGAGCGGTGGGTGGATCATCTCTTGTCCCGGCCGGAGTATGGCGAACGCTGGGCCCGGCGGTGGCTTGATGTTGTGCGCTATGCGGAGTCGAATGGTTACGAGCGGGATGGCGCCAAACCGAGTGCCTGGCGGTACAGGGACTACGTGATCGGGTCTTTGAACGACGACAAACCGTATGACCGCTTCCTGATCGAGCAACTGGCCGGGGACGAATTGCCGGACGCCACGCCGGATTCTCGGGTTGCCACCACGTTCTTGCGGCTGGGGACCTGGGACGATGAGCCGGCGGACCCCGCGGTGGACCGCTGCGACCAGTTGGATGATGTGCTCGGAGTGACGGCGTCCACGTTCCTGGGTGTCACTCTCCGCTGCGCGCGCTGCCACGACCACAAGTTCGAACCGTTCACCCAGCGGGATTACTACCGCACCCTGGCGATTTTTTCTCCTCTGAAGCGCCCGCAGAATGGACGCGAGGATCTCGACGTGACTGTGGCCCCCGATGCGGAGGTCGGCGCCTACAACATTGCGGTCGCAGAGGCACAACGCCGGACCGCGCCGGACCGAGCTGCAATGTGGGAACTCCAACTCGGCGTTCTCGCGCGCCTGGTCGCCAGTGGCACGCAGCAGCCCAAGGAGATTCTGGCCGCGTTCCAGATCGCGCCGGACCGTCGCTCGGCAGCGGAAGCGAAGCTGCTTACGGACCGCGGGGGTGCTCTGGAGCGCGAACTACGCGCCGCGGAAACTCCGGATGAAGCGGGCCGGCACCGCGACTTTGACGCCCGGATCCAGGCGGCGCAGCCCACGCCTCCGGCGCGCGGGTACATCTGGCAGGAAGAACAGGGATCCATCCCGGCCACACCGTTGTTGTTCCGCGGCGACCCGAAGCATCCGCGCGAAGCAGTGGAACCGGGAGTCCCGGCCGTGCTGGCGCGGCGCCCCCTGCCCCCCATTCGCCCCACCGGCAAGACTTCCGGGCGACGCCTGGCTCTGGCCCACTGGCTCGCGTCTCCCGATCACCCTCTGACCGCCCGCGTGCTCGTCAACCGCATCTGGCAGGGTCACTTCGGCGAGGGGCTGGCTCCCAGCGAGAACGACTTCGGTGTTGCCGGCCAGCGCCCGACCCACCCGGAGCTACTCGACTGGCTTGCGGCGACCTTCAGTAGCCCTGAGGCGAGTGACGAGAGGCGGACCGCGCGGGACGGGAGACGGTCGGATCGGCGCGGTGGGTCGGATCGGTCGGATGCCGGGACGGGGGCGCAGCCGGTGGGAGCAGGCACGCGACGGAAAGCGCAGGGCGAGGCGGTTTCATCCGGCCCGCTCGCCTGGTCCCTCAAGAAATTGCATCGCCTGCTCGTCACGTCGAGCACGTACCGGGCCGCGTCGCCCGTGGCGGGTTCCCCTGCCGTCGAGCACCTCAACGGGTGGCGCCCGCGCCGGCTGGAGGCGGAGGTAGTGCGAGACGCGATGCTCGCGGTAAGCGGGCAGTTGAATTCCGCCCGTGGTGGTCCGAGCGTGTATCCTGTCTTGCCCCGAGCTGTCCTGGAAGGGCAGTCGCGGCCCGGCAATGGTTGGGGGAAGTCAGGGCCGGCTGAGGCGTCCCGCCGGAGTGTGTACATTTTCAGCAAACGCACGCTGGCGGTTCCGGAACTGGAGGCACTCGACTCTCCCGACAGTACATCCAGTTGTGAGCAGCGATTGGTGTCCACCACCGCCCCGCAGGCATTGACCTTCCTCAATGGCGAGTTTGCGACCGAGCAGGCGCGCCGATTCGCGGCTCGGGTGCGTCGCTTGAGCGCCGACCCGGTGCGGCAGGTCGAACTGGCCTTTCGCCTGGCGCTGGGGCGGCTCCCCAACGCCGCGGAGCGCGACCACGCAGTGGGGTATCTCCGCCGCGGCGTGCGCCTCCCGGCGCCGCCCCCCGGAGGAGCGGGCGGATCGCTCACAGAGGCGCAAAGCCGGCAAAGCACGGCCGTGCTCCCTGCAGCCGCCGGCGCCGATACGACCGCCGCCGCACTGGAAAGCCTCTGTCTCGTGTTGTTCAACACCAACGAATTCTTCTACACCTTCTGATTTCACGCGGGACGCCCGCGCACCGGAACTGAGCCACCAGATATGCGAAACCATTCAGCACCCCCCTCCGGCGGCCCTGGCCGCACTCGCTGCGGGCGGAGCCGGCGCGAGTTCCTCTGGGAAATGGGAGGCGGGTTCGTCGGCACCGCCCTCACATGGCTGCTGGCCCAGGAGGGTCTGCTTACTCCTGCCGCGGCGGCATCGCCCGGGTCGCAGTCGGCGCCGGCGTCATCTCTCGCGCCGAAGTCCCCCCACTTTACGCCCCGCGCGAAGGCGTGCATTGTGCTCTTCATGTATGGCGGTCCCAGTCAGGTGGACTTGTTCGATCCCAAGCCGGAACTCACCAAACGGCATGGGCAGCCGCTCCCGAATCTGGACAACGACCCGCTGTTCAAAGTGAGGAATCCCGGCGTGCTGCTGGGAAGCAGCCGGCGGTGGCTTCGCGGCGGTACCTGCGGGGTGGAAGTCTCCGACCTGTACCCGCACCTGGCGCGCCGCATGGACGATATCGCTGTGATCCGCAGTACCTATGCGGACAGCTTCGCGCACGGATCCGGCCTGCTCCAGATGAACACGGGCTTCCTGCGCCAGGGGTATCCGAGCCTCGGTTCATGGGTCAACTACGGCCTGGGATCGGCAAATCAGAACCTGCCCGGCTATGTGGTACTGCTGGATCACCGCGGCGGGCCGATCGCCGGTTCTCCGAATTGGGGTGCGGGGTTCATGCCGGCTTCGTACCAGGGCACGCAGTTCCGCACCTCCGGCGACCCCATTCTGAACCTGAATCCGGCGGCGGGTGTGACCCCGGAGCGCCGCCGGGATGAACTGGACCTGCTGGCGCGCCTGGGGCGCGGTCCGGCGGGCGGGCCGGCTGCTTCTGAACTCGCGTCCCGGATTGCCAGCTATGAGCTTGCGTTCCGGATGCAGGCGCATGCCCCGGAGGCCGTGGACCTGCGTCAGGAGTCTGAGGCCACCACCCGGCTGTACGGGTTGGACGATCCCATGACCGAGCGGTTCGGGCGCCGGTGCTTGCTGGCTCGACGTCTGATTGAGCGCGGCGTCCGCTTCGTCCAGGTCTACTCCGGGGGTGGCCACAGCGACGAGAACTGGGACGCCCACGGCGATGTCAACAAGAATCACGAGTTACACTGCGCCGAGACGGACCGGCCGATGTACGCGCTCCTCACGGACTTGAAGCAGCGCGGCCTGCTGGATGACACGGTGGTGGTCTGGGCAGGCGAGTTTGGGCGAACCCCCACAAACCAGGGAGGCAAGGGGAGGGACCACAGCCCACGCGGATTCAGCACCTGGATGGCTGGAGGCGGAGTCAAGGGGGGGCAGGCGATCGGCGCCACAGACGACTTCGGCTACGCCGCCGTCGAGAACCCGGTCCATGTGCATGATCTGCACGCCACCATCCTGCATCTGATGGGTCTCGACCACACGATGCTGACCTACTTCTCCGGCGGACGAAACATGCGCCTGACCGATGTGGCCGGGAAGGTTGTTGAGGCGGCGATTTCTTCCTCGGGTGGTCGTGCGCGGACGTAGCCGAGGGGACGCCTGACCTGTGCCGGCCCCTGTGCATCGCGGCAGGCGATGGGGCGAAGAGGAGCAGTGCGGAGGAACGCTGTGCAGATACCCGGCGAAGTCAGGAGTGAGGACGACACCGGTGCGATGCCGCACGCTGTTCGCGGAAGAGGGCGACATCCCATGCTGGGTCTCCTGATTCTTGTCGTGCTCGCCGGGGGACTGGTTGCGGTCCAGGCCGCCGTGAACGCGCGCCTCGGGCGGGACGTGGGTAGTCCGCTGATTGCTGCGCTCATCTCCTTCCTTGTCGGGACGCTGGTGCTGCTGCTGGCGGTGTGGGCCATCCGTGCTCCCATTCCGGTGGCGAGCACCATCGCGCGGATTCCCTGGTGGGGTTGGCTTGGGGGCGTGTTCGGCGCCTTCTTCGTGTCGCTCGTGATCCAGGCGGTGCCACGCCTGGGGGTGGCCGTGACGCTGAGCGGTGTGGTCGCGGGGCAGCTTGCCATTGCGACTCTGCTTGACCACTTTGGGTGGCTGGGAGTCCCCGTCCACCGAATCTCCCTGATCCGCGTTGCCGGTATCCTGCTGCTGCTTGCCGGTGTCGCGCTGACGCGTTTGCGATAAGTCCGTACCTGTCGCCTGGACCCGCGGAGGAAACGGAACGTGGAGACTGATTCAACCCCCGGCGCCCCGAGGCGCTGGCACCCGCCGGTGATCATCCTCGCGGGAGTCGGTTTCGTCATCGCCCCTCGCGTCTGGCCGTGGTCGGACCCATACGATGACGGCAAGCACATTGCCATGACGATCGGGATCGTGCTGATCGTCATGGGTCTTGCGCGGTCTCTGCCAGGTTCGGTCACGTCCTCTCCCCGCATGAGTCACCAGGCGAGTGGGGCAATCCTCCTCGTCCTTGGCGCTGCGCTGGGCGTGGTGAGCAGCGTACTGTTCCGGAACAAGGGAGACATGTTTCTTGGTGCGGCAGGATTCCTTACCGCCCTGGGGATGCTCGGCGTGGGGATCGTGCGCCTGATGCGTCGGAGAAACAATTGAGCCCGGCGACCGGCGCACAGGCCCTTGCGTTTCTCTGCCTGTTCCCCGGTGACGGACTCAGTAGCCCTCCGCAGTGACACCATACCCTGGGAGAACAACACTCGTACCGAACAACAAGAGAACCAATAGTGTTATGATGATTGTGATTGCTCTTGTCTGCCGCAGTGCAATCGGGTTCGCGGTACAGTACGGACGTACCCAGGCACTTCCACCGGCACTGGTTCTCAACGTCAGCGGGGCGAACGGCGCCCGAGTACGCGTCACCCTGACGGTGGACGGGCGGGCCACCACGAGCGACGGGGTCGTCCCCTGCCGGTTCCCCATTGCCGCCCAGAGGCTGGAATTCCGGGTAGTGAGTCTCGCGAAGACCACAACTCCGATGCGAGTGGAGGTACTGGCGAATGGGCGCTCGTGTGGCGTGGCCTCCGATAGGGAGGGAGTCGCGGGCACCCTGGAGTTCCGTGGGCGCCAGATGATCCACTCGTCACTTCATGGCGAGTGATACCCGCAAATCAGGCCGGGGGGAGGCGAGACTAATCTACAACGCGGACCTCGACGCTCTCCCCTTCTTCCAGGCCCTCTACCTGCTCCGGCACTACCAGGAACCCGTCGGCCTCCACGAGCGTGCGCAGCAGCGTGCTCTTCCCGAGGAGTGGTTCTGCATCGTAGGTCCCATCGGCACGGCGTGACACGCGCACCCGCACATAGTCTTCCTTACCGGGGTCCGATCGGTAGCTGCGGGTCAGGCGGGCCTGCACCCGGGAACCCGTCGGCAGGGAACTGAGTTCTCCGGTCAACCGGCGCAGGTGCGGTCGGACAAACTGGTCGAAGACAACCAGTGCCGACACCGGGTTGCCGGGTAGCCCCACCAGCAACCGGTCACCCAACTGGACGCCGATCACCGGCTTTCCCGGTCGGATAGACACGCCGTGCAGCAACAGCTCCGCCCCGGGAAGCTCCAGTAGAACTTCGAGCGTCCAATCGCGTGTTCCCACCGAGGATCCGCCGGCGATCAGAACCAGGTCAGCTTGGTGCAGCGCATCGGTGAGGATGGTGCGCAGGGCCCCCGGGTCATCGCGCACTATCGGGTACGGGAGCGGTTCCGCGCCGTGCAGTTGAACCGCGGCGCAGAGCGCGCTGGTATTGATGTCGCGCACCTCGCCGGGGGCGGGCGTCTCCGTCGGAGCCACGATCTCGTCTCCGGTGGGCACGACCGCGACGCGGGGTCGCCGGTACACCGGGAGGGCGAGGATGCCGACACCGGCGAGTGCGCCGATCTCCGCCGGTCCGAGGCGCCGCCCGCGCGGCACCAGGACTGCCCCCGCCTGTATATCATCGCCGATCTCCACCAGTTGCTCACCCGGCGCCGCGGGACGGGTGATTTCGACGAGGCCCTCCCCGACCGGGTCGGTGTATTCCACCATCACCACTGCATCCGCACCGTCCGGGAGCATCCCACCAGTGGCGATCTTCACTGCCTGCCCTGCGCCGACCGGCGTTGCCGCTCCCTGCCCCATCAGTACTTCACCAACGAGTTGCAGGTAGGCCGGGAGTCCAGGCGATGCACCAAACGTGTCCGCTGCCTGCACGGCGTAGCCATCCACGACTGCCCGGCGGAATTCGGGCAGCGAGATGGGAGACGTCACATCTGCGGAAACGATCCGCCCGGCTGCTTGCGCCAGTGCTACTGTTTCCGCTCCGGGGGTCCGGGGTTCCGGATCCAGGAGACGACGCGCCTCTGCTGCGGACTTGACCTGGAAGAAAAGCACGTTTGCTGGGTGGGGGGGCGGCTGGGATAATACTCCTTACACCCTATCATACGCATTGACCGAACGGATGCGCTCAGTTCATCGGAAGCAGTGGCGCTGGCCGCCACCGTGCTTGCATCCACCTCAAACGGCGACATGTGAGGGAGGGGAACCGGTCCGGGGCCGCGAACGCGAGGGTGAATGGACAACTTCACTGTACTTGTCACCGCCGACGCCTTCCGGGCGAGTGCGGCGGAAGCGGAGCGGCCCCTGGTCGAGGCCGGGGCTCGGATTCTCTACCCCACTCGGATGGGGCCCCTCACCGCAGAGGAACTGCTGCCGTGGCTGCAGCAGGCGGACGCGGTGGTGGCCGCCAATGACCCGTACATCCGTTCGGTGCTGGACGCCTGCCCACGCCTGCGGGTCATCGCCCGGTGGGGCACCGGTTACGACCAGGTGGATGTCGCGGCCTGCACGCAGGCGGGCGTGGTGGCCTGCAACGCTCCGGGCCAGAACGTACAGGCGGTGGCGGATTACGTGTTCCTGATGCTGCTGGCGCTTGCCCGGCGGCTGCCGCACCAGTTGCACGTGATGCAGACCGGAGGCTGGGAAGAGGTGCGCGGCGTCGAACTGTTCCAGAAGACGCTCGGCATTGTGGGACTGGGCGCCATCGGCAAGGCGGTGGTACGGCGCGCCCGCGGCTTCGAATGTCGCATCCTGGCATATGATCCCTACCTGGATCCTGCGGCCGCTCGCGATCTCGGTGTAGAGCTCACCGACCTCGAAACACTGTTCGCCGGCTCAGACTACATCACCCTGCACGCGACGCTCACACGGGAAACGACAGGCTTGGTGAGCGCGCCGCTGCTGGCGCAGATGAAACCAACCGCGTTCCTGGTGAATGCGGCACGCGGGCCTATTGTGAATGAATCCGCGCTCTTGGAAGCGTTAACCGCGGGTCGCATCGCCGGCGCGGCGCTCGACGCGTATTGCACAGAACCCCTTCCAGGGGATCACCCGCTTCGCTGTCTTCCCAACTGCCTGTGCACTCCCCACAGTGCCTTCAACACCGAGGAAACGGCGGCGGCGGTGAACCGGTTGGTGGCGCAGCAGATTCTGGCAGTGCGGCGCGGCGACGTTCCGGCGGGGGCCCTGAACCCGGACGTATTCGACACCCCCGCCTTCGTCGCGCGCGCATCTCCGCGCTGATTGCCCCGCGTGCCGGCTTTGCCGGTCAGGGTGCGGTGTCAGCGCTTGCCGACGAAATAGAGCAGGGCGATCAGCGCCCCGCTGAGACAGGCGCCGAGAAAGAGTAGCCGGCCCGGGTTGGACGCGGGCACTCCGCCGAGTTGTCGCAGGTCCTCTTCGTGGGCCGCCCGCACATCGTCGGCGATATTCTCCCTCTCGCGCTCCATCCGGTGGGAGACATAGCGATCCTCATCCCACTGCTGGAGGAGTTCGCGCTGGCGGGCCATGTCGTTGAGCCGTTCCGCCTCCCGAGCCTCTTCCAGTTCTTCAAGGCGGCGGCGCTGCTCCGGGGTCATCCGCTGCTGTGGGTTTGGTCCCTGGCTCATGGTTGGAAGTCCTCCGGCGCTGGGGTGCAACTGGTCCGGCCTTAGTTTACCGGGCTCCCGCGCGATTGACCGGAGATGAACCGGGGAGCCCGCCTGCGGGTTCGCGCACCCACAACCACACCGTCCAAGAGCGATCTCCCGCGCGGGTCGAGGTGGATGCGGCGCTTGCAGACGCAAACTGTTGAGTGGGTTGTGTGGTCAGGCCTCCCCGAACACGTGATAAGGTTGCTGCAAACCCGGCGGTGACCGGGTGTCGGAGCGGAGCCCGGTGCGCCACAAACACGCCGACAAGTTGGGAAAGATCCTGCTGCGGCTCTTTCCGCGTCCCATTCTCCAGGCTCTCGGGCACGACCCGGGTCCCCAGCCCCTCCATTGGGAGGATGTCACCGTCAACCTGCCGGAACTCACGGCCGATCGCGTGTTGATGGTCGGTGCTCCGGACGATCCTCGCCGGTTTGCCATCTGCTTCGAACTCGAATTCCGCCCCAAGACCCGGAACCTGGCGGCCTGGTGTCTCAAGCGCGCCGCCCTGGCCAAGCAACTCGGCTGCCGCGTCTTCCTGGTGGTGATTTATCTGCGCCGGGGCAACTATGCTGCCTTCCCCACCTCCCTGCTCGAGCAGGAGGGAAGCCTGCGCAACGGCTTCGAGTTCACCGCGGTGCGGCTGTGGGAATGGGTCCCCCTGATCCGCGGAGGGCCGTTGCGGGGATTGGCGCCGGTCCTCTTCGTGTGCGAAGATAACCTGGATGAAGCCAGGTTAGACGAAGTCCAACAACTGATCTACGACGGAGACTTCACCGGCCAGGAACGGGAAGACCTGCTGGCGCTCACGGCCACCATCGCCACCTTCTACATGGGAAAGACGGTTGTCATGAAGAAAATGAGCTTCGAGGAACGCTGGCTGCGCCGCAGCCCCCTCCTACGCGAACAGCGTGCCGAGGGACGAGAAGAGGGCCGGCAAGAGGGCCGGCAAGAAGGTCAGCAAGAAGGCGCCGTGACGGAGTTGCGCCGGACGGTACAGCGGATGGCAGAGAAGCGGTTCGGACCGCTGCCCGGCAATGTCGTGGCGGCGATCGCGGCGGCGGATCTGGAACTCTGCCGTGTGGTCCTGGATCGCATGCTGGAGGACACCGCACTGGCTGACCTGGGGTTGGGCACTCCGACATAGGTCGTGTTTCGCCGGTGGAGGACCGGGCGAATCCGGCGCGGGCACTTTCAATCCTGGCCGCGCTTCCCAGATTGCCGCCCCGATCAGGCTGACGATTCCGCCGCCACCCGGCACGAACATCGCCGGGGCCCAATCCTGCTGATCCTCGACCGGAAAAATGAGATCGCGGAGGACAACGAGACGAACACCACGGAGAACACGCCGCTGCTCACCGTGCGCTGAGGCGTTCGGAAAAGGAGAAGGGAGCGCAAGGTCAGCGGCTTGCCGACATTGCGCCCCCTCCGGGTCAAAGGAGGCGGGCATTACCGCCCGGCTCCCTCCTGTTTCTACGGCGCTTGTCGGCGGGATTGCTCCACCGCCCGCCGAATCTCCCGGATGTCGTTCTCCTCAACCCCTGGAAACGAACGGAGTGCTGTGAGCAGCTTCTCGAGATCGGCATCTGTGATGGAGGCCGGGTCCTGCTGGAAGCGGTGCAGGAGGGCGACCCCTCCTCGCTCGCGGAGAGTGGTCAGGCCGCGCAACACGGAGTCCAGTTCCTTCCGATCCCCCTCGTCGAGCAGACCGTGCGTCCGCACGCTGCGGATCAGCTGTTCCAGGGCATCGCTCTGCAGCAGTTGCTCCAGGGCGGCCAGTCCCTGGCGCCCTCCCGCCTCCGAAAGGCGCCGGAGTTCCAGTAACTGCGGCAAGAGTTCCCGCAGCCCGGACATAGCCGCTTCGGGGATCGCCTCCAGGCCGGACCCGGTGGTCTCTCGCGGACCGGTCGGCGCCGCCGGATCCCCTGGCTGCGGAGTCGGGGCACGTCGCGGGGAGCGCCGGCGGCGCTCCTCCTCCCGCTGCGAGAGCGCTTCCATCTGCCGTTGCAGTCTCTCCATTTGCTTGCGAAACTCGATGCTCCGGGACGGATCGAGCAGTTCGCCGCGCCCGCGCAGACTTTGCAGGCTGCGGCGCAGGAGCTCTCGGGCTGTATCCCGGCCGGTCGGGAGGCGTGATGGGTCGAGTTCGATCCCAGCGGCGGGCGATCCGCGCCGGCGACCCGGTGCTGAGGTGTCGAGTTCCTGGAGGCGCCGGCGCAGAATGGCTGCCGCCGGCGAATCTCCGTCTCCCTGCTTCACGAGAGCGTCCAGCCGGCGCTGCAGGTGCTCTCGGACCAGGGCCCTGCCGTCGTCCGGGTCGCGCGCGCCGGCGCCGGGGCCAGCGGGCCGTCGGGTCTGCCGTGTTCCGCGCCCCTCGTCGCGGGTCGCCGCACCCGGGGTGCCGGAACCCGGGGACGGCGCCCGCCGCGCTTCTTCCTGGGCACGACGACGCTCGAACTCTACCAGGCCGGCAGCCCGCCGCAACCCCTCCTCGGCGAGACGGACCTCCAATTCCGCTCGGGCGCGGTTCGCGTCGAGGGACCGCCCGGGCGTGATCGCAATCCTCTCGCCCACACGGGTGCGGATTCCGTCTCCGAGGTCTCGTCCGGAACGGGTACGCACCAGAGTGCGCACCAGGTCGCGCAGTTCCCGCGCCTTCCGCTGCCGTTCTTCGTCGGAGAGCCCCGGCTTTGCCAAATCGTCGGCGAGACGTT
>SYMT01000015.1 GCA_005805375.1 Actinomycetota bacterium | reverse complement strand
TTCCTCAAGTTGACTTCCAGACCAGCTTGCACCAGAAGGCGCAGTACCGCAATGCGGCCTCGCCTTGTCGCCACATCGGGAGCGCGGAGCCAGCTCTCTCGGTCGGTCGGGTCCGCCCCGTGTGCCAACAACAAGGCTACAATCTCTCGATGGCCGCCAGATGCCGCGTGCTCCAACGCGCTCACATCGGCATGTCCCCTCGCGCGGGGGCTTGCGCCCGCGCGGAGCAACTGCGCCGCGCGCACCGTATTACCCCCCATCGCCGCACCCACAAGCTCCTGGTCCACGCACCACCGGTAGCCGCCAGCCACTGCGACCAGGACAAACGTGAGTATTAGCAGGCGGCCGGTAGTCTTCATGATGTTCATCTTGGAACTCCCGTAGGACACGAGAACGATCGCTGTGCGGGCGGCGCGCGTCTTCTGTGATCAGCCCCGATGCCACAGTTGCCCTCCGCCCAAGCTCGCGCCGGGCTTCCTCCGTGCCGCCCTGTCCCGCACTGACCTGGACCGTCCTCGAGCTGCTGAGTCTGGCAATGCGACCATCCCAAGACCACGAACCAGGCCCATCCCCTGCCAGCGCCCCGTGCCCCCCCCCGGATGCACTTGACCAGGCGTTCACCATCGTCAGGGCACTGTCCGCATGTAGTCGCGTATCGGCTGTTCGTCCCTCTACCAGTCCCAGACGAGCCAGATGCTCGCAGACTGCGGGGGCAGTTCCGAGAATGCGATGGCCACATCATACGTCTTGCCCGGGAGCGGCCGGTTTCCCGGCAGGAGCTGGCGCTCCCCATCGGTGGGGTCATCCATCGGGGGCGGAAGGAAGCATCCTACGTTGTGTCCCCACCTCTGCAGCCAGTTGGCCCCATCGCACGCGGCGATGGGAATCACCACCGCCGGCCTGCCCGCTTCAGCCAGTTTCATGCTCCCAACGAACAGGAGGGGGGGGCGCGGCTGGTCTGACGCGCGACTCGGAATAGCGATCATCAGGGAGTTCTTCTCGCCGGCAGCCGGGACGGTGACGGAAAAACGCACCTGGCGAGCGCGGCAGTCCACCAACTTTTGGCCCTTCATGGTACTCGTCGCTTCGAACGGCCGGCACAGCAGGTCCACCAGCCAGCCCCGCCGACCAGTCCCTGCTCCGGCTCCTGTATGGGCCAGTTGCGCCCAGCACAGGAGCATCAGGACCACGACGCCGATCAACGCTCCTCGTTTCACGATCTGCCTTACTCTCCATAGGGCGCGCCATGCTTCCGTCTCCTACCAGACCAGTTGCTTGGGACTTCCCGAGGTACCACGCGCATCCGCAACTCCTCTGTTTCGTGCAACCGACGCTCCGTCCTGTTGTTCGCGGGCAACCTGTCTACGGTGGTCTCTCTGTCCGGCGACACGGATGGGGAACGATAGCACCCCGCAGGCCTGGCCCGGATGACAGGCCTGCGGGGCGCCTTCCAGGTGTGCCCCGCGTACCCCCGCAGGTGGTCCCGGAGCCCGCGCGTCTGGCAGACTGTCGGAGTAATGGTCGTGCGCGTCATTTCCGAGCCTCGAAAGATGCCGAGCCGCTCCGAGTCGGTTGATTCTCGCGGGACTTCTGCGGATCTGCGCACCCCCGATCACCTTCTCCGACAGGCTGCCCGCAGCCTATCGGAGAAGTGTTCATCGGCTCCATTTCCGGGCCCCGTGGGGGCTGAAACTCTCGAAAATGGGGGATTCTGGCCCCCCTTCTGGGCTCTGGACGCACCGGATGCGCTTCTCCGACAAGGTGCGAGCGGCGCCGGGTTAGAACGGCATGTAAAGGCTCGGCTCGACTGGCCCGTACGTGGCGACGCTGGCGCAGTCCCACATGTCATTGGTCCAGTGAGAGCAGTTGTAGAAAACCCCCTTCATGGGAGGAGCGGGCTTGTTCATTGCTTGCATAATGCACGTGCAAAGATTTTTTTCGAACTTTGGGTCATTGTTCCGCCGTCCAATCCAGCCGGGCATGTCCCGACCCGACTTCCTCGGGTCGGATCCATCCGGTGAGTCGATAAAGGTAATCTCTCCTATGGCCCAGAGGCCAAAACTTTGTGCGAATGCACAAGGGTTGTTCCGGGGGCCAGGGCGGAACTGGATCCACACATGGTGGAACGGCCGGCCTTCTCCCGGAAGAGGGTAATCGTACCTGATGGTAACCAACCCCGAGGGATCCGCTCTCGTGGCAGGGTTGCTGTCTACATACCCGTACACGTTCACCCCACCCGCGTACCCAATCGGATCACGGTTCAGGAACCGCCCCGTGCCCGGATCACAATACCGGTGCGTCAGCAGGCAGAGCCCCGTCTCCCCGTCCGCGTAGTAGCCCCACTGGCCGCCGTACCGATACGGGTCCGTGGTGCTCCCACTGGCGCTCTCGGCGCCGAAGGCATCGTACAGGTGGCTGGTCAGCACCGCGCCCGCGCCGTCCAGGCGCTGCGCCAGGCTGCCCTGCGCGTCCCAGGTGTAGTGGACGCTGCTCCCGCCGCTGCGGCGCGACACCAGGCCGTTGGCGCCCCAGGTGTGTCCTTCAGCGGCGGTTCAATGCGGGTGGGCCAGGACTCCGTGGAGCGCCCATTCGGCTCGGAGTGCGTCCGCCGTGCCAGGTAGAAGTGCGCTCACCGCTTGCCATTGCTCCGCGGCTTCCGCGTGCTGCCCCTGTGCCTGCAGCAGCATCCCCAGTGAGTAGCGGGCGCTCCCGTGATAGGGATCCCGCACCAGGGCGATCCAATACGCGCACATTGCCTCCGAAAGCCGGCCCAATTCCTGGAGGGCCCGGGCAGACCAGTAGGGTGAGTCGGCATCAAACCGGTCCGCTGCAGCGGCGCGCTCCAGGAAATCCAGGGCCGCAGTACACTCACCGTGTCGGAAGAGGGCTGCACCATAGTCACGCTGTAGCGCGACGTCAGTGGGATCTAGGGACGAAGCGTGGGCGTAGCACGCCAGCGCCTCAGGCCCTCTACCAGTTTCCAGAAGGACATTCGCCAGCATGTAAAAAGCATCTGCCTCGTCCGGATCCTGGGCACAGAGTTCCCGGAACTCCGGTTCCGCTCGATCGAGTTCCCCCATCACCCAGAGCAAACGACCGAGGTTGTAGCGTGTATCACGATCCGTCGGCCGGTACTTCAGCGCGAGTTGGTGGTGGACAATCGCAGCGTCCACCTCTCCGCAGATCGCGTGAGCCGCCCCGAGGTTGTTCTGGGCGCCGAAGCAGGACGGCTCCGCCTGCACTGCCTGCTCGAGCGCGGTGATTGCCTCCTCGACTTGCTCGGCGCGCAGGAGGGCTGTCCCCAGGCGAAAGAGCACCCGCCCCGACGCAGGGGCCAGTTGCAGAGCGGTCCGGTAGAGGGTGATCGCTCCGTCGTAGTCCTCCTCGTAAAGCCGCAATGCAGCTTCGTCCAGGTACTCCCGCAGGTTCGGCGGATCAACGGGTGAGGGCACTGTAGCTGAAGGCGGGTTGGCCTGGGCGGCGGCAAACGCGCACAGGTCGCCGTCTTGGCCGCTGGGCGGGGCGCCCACCAGGCCGCAGACGGTCCCCCCCGGCGCTATCGGCAGCACGTGGGCCGCGAGCATCTCCTGGGCAACCCGGGCCTCCGCTGCGTCCGGAGCCTTGGCCAGGATCAGACCCCACTGGCGGGCAGCTTCCTCTGGACGTCCCAACTGGAACAGTACTCGGCCGAGCGCCAGGCGAGCTGCATGAAGGTCAGCATCGCCATTCAGCGCCGCAAGATAGTGCCGTCGCGCCTCGGCCCACTCCGCGTGCCGCTCCTGGCTTTCCCCAATGCCGAGGTGCACGGCATTGTTCCGGATATCCAGGCTCAGCGCGGTGCGGAACTGCACCAGTGCGTCTGCCACCCGTCCCGCTCGCCCCAAAGCTGCAGCGAGCCACACTCGGCTCTTGCTGTCCTGCGGGTCCTGCGCGACCGCCTCCGCGAGTGCCGACGCCGCCTCGGGCCAGCGTCCTAGTCCGGCCAGAATGAGCCCCAAAGTGTGCTGGCTGGCGTAGTCGTCCGGTGCAGAAGTGAGGGCGTCGCGCAGCCATCTCTCGGCCTCGGGGAGACGACCGAGAATCAGATAGGTACGGCCCAGGTTGTACGGCGCGCTCACGATCTCGGGATCGAGTTCCCTCGCCTCTCGAAATGCAAGAACGGCGGCGTCCATTTGTCCCAGTCCCCGAAGTGCGAGTCCCAGATTGTTGTGGGCATCCGCCTCGCCGGGCGCCAGAGCGATGGACGCCCGATAGGCTTCCGTGGCCGCTTCCAGTTGGCCCGCCGCCCGCAGCGCATTGCCCAGATGGAAGTGGGCGTCGGCATCCTGGGGATCGGTTGCAAGGGCCTCGCGACAGAGCAGAATGGCCCGATCATCGCCCTCGTTCTCAAAGTACTGGCTGAGAGGTTGAGGCGGTTCGCCTGCGATGGGGCTTGCAGGTCCGTCGGCTATGGGTCTCATGTTCAGCGGTCCTGTTGGAGCGAGTCGAAGGCTCATCGGGCAGGGGAAAACGAGGGGATCGGGCTCGGTAACGGCGATGGGAACCGCGGAAGCGGCGGGAACCGCCCGGGCAGGGGCAGTCCAGGAAACATACGGGGATCGGGATAAAGGATCGTATCTCGCACGTGATCTCCGATGTCACGTGCGATCCATTCAATGAAGCCTCACAGATCACGGGGCGGCAGGCACCGGTAGTTCTCCGCGCGCTTCTGCTTGTTCCGCTCACCATCCGCCTTTTCTTGTTGGACCTGTTTCCGTCGGCGCTCCCTCCGCTCACGCTCCGTTTCACCCTCCTTCGGACGCAGTTGCACTTCAGGGTTAGTGAGGCGGATATTCTTCTTGCCACCTTTCGCGAAACCATCGGGATCTACTGCGTCGCCGGGACCGTTAGTCACATACCCATACACGTTGACCCCACCCGCGTACCCGATCGGATCGCGGTTCAGGAACCGCCCCGTGCCCGGGTCGTAGTACCGGTGCGTGAGCAGGCAGAGCCCCGTCTCCCCGTCCGTGTAATAGCCCCACTGGCCGCCGTACCGATACGGGTCCGTGGTGCTGCCGCTGGCGCTCTCGGCACCGAAGGCATCGTACAGGTGGCTGGTCAGCACCGCGCCCGCGCCGTCCAGGCGCTGCGCCAGGCTGCCCTGCGCGTCCCAGGTGTAGTGGACGCTGCTCCCGCCGCTGCGGCGCGAGATGCGACCATTGGCGCCGCATGGATTCACCGCCGTCATTGCCCCGTTCGCGCCGTACTGGCTGCGGAGTGGTTCACCGTACCAAAGGGCGGGGTAATGGTTGAGGCGCCACAGCGTTCCGTTTCCCGCCGGGCCTTACCCGCCCGTCCCCATCGCCTCCTCCAGGTGTCGTGCCAGAACCGGATGCTCGCATCTTCGCGCCACATCCGCCGCGGTCTCCCCCCGTGCATTGCGGAGACGAGGGTTGGCGCCGCGTCCCAGGAGGAAACGCACCGTCCGGTCCTGACCTCCCGCAGCCGCAGACATGAGGATCGTCCGGCCGTACCGGTCGCGTTGATTGACGGAAAACTCTCCGGCCAACAGTTCTTGCAGAACCGGAATGTGCCCCCAATAGGCTGCCTGCCAGGGACCGGGTAGCCAACTGCCGCGGTCCAGCGGGTCGGCTCCATGGCGGAGCAGGACTCGCACGACGGCGACCTGACCTTGCCCGCACGCCCAGGAGAGCGGAGTGCGCGCCTTCGGATCCACATACGACGGATTGGCGCCGCCCTCCAGCAGCGCCTCTACCGTAGCCACCTGTCCGCGCCGGGCCTCCCACACCAGCACTGGGTAGCTGGCGAGAGAGCCGATGAACGGCAGCGCCGGCGCCGCCCCCAGGTTCGGATTGGCGCCGCGTGCAAGGGCGCGCCGCACTCGCGTTGCGTCTCCCACCTCAAGCGCCCGCTCCAATTCGGCATTGCGTTGCGTCTGTCTCAGGGTGGGCACCAGCCAGGTGATGCCTGCCACCGCAGCCAAAAGCAAGATCAACCACCGGAAGGTCACGGGTTTGACAGAACCGTTCACAGGCGTGGCCCTCCGTGCGGCGCGACTTCAGCGGGCGGGTAAACCACTTTCATGACTATGGCGGGGATCCCGCATACGGCGGTTTTCCCGGTAACCAGGAGCCCCTCGGTCCACCCATGGTCGCACAGAACCGCATGTCTTTCACCCACGTCCCGCACATCTTGAACGGGGAGGACCACCGATCACCGTGCTCCACCGCCTCACTGATGCATCCGCAGAGGCTGCTCTCGAACTCGGGATCATCGGATCTTTTCTTGACTTTCCCGCGGCCTCGGTTCCAATCACCAAGTGCGTCGTCAGGGGAGTGGATGTCCGAGCCAGGAAATGACCCGGTCGGGTCGCCGTGGCCTGTATTTTGCGGTTCGCAGCATGTAACCAGTTCGAGTAGCTCTGGGCACCGGAAAATTCAAACAGATTCATCAAACTATTACAGGTACAGCCCCGTGCCTCGACCTGACCGAGCTGCCAAACTCGGATTTTCGTGCGGTGTCCGCCCGGAAATTGTTGAGTTCGCTGCAGCACCGTTGAACCGCGAAATACGGGCCAAGACCTCTGGCAGCTTTGCACGATGTATATCAATCACGGGGAACCAGCCATCATTGTAACATCAGGTCCTCCTGGTACCTTACCAGGTCCAGATTAACCAGACCCCGGCATCCCATGGTGGTGCCTTCGAGAAGTTGAGGGTCAGTTCGTACTTTCGTCCGGCCCGCAGCGGGAGTGCCAATGTGTCTCCGTTCTCACGTCGGGGGACCAGTCTGCACCCAGTCGGGCTCCCTTTGCGGGCCAGAAGATCATCTGGCCCGCAGGTATCCGCAGAAATCATAATGGTATCAATTACCATGTTCCCTTCCCGGATCGTCATCGTGCCCGCGAATAAGCGGCGGTCGACTGCGCTCGGAGACTGGACGCCCGGCACCCCGAGGCGCAGGGAAATCAGATGTGCTTCGGGTGGCACAGACACCGGAAACCGCACGACTAAACTCGTGCAGCGCGTGAGCAATTCCTGGTCAATCATGTTCACAGGAAAGAAATTTCGCTCAATGCGATGCCGGAGCCGGTACCACCCAACGGGACCAAGCCCTCGCGTGCATGCGAGCCCACTCCACAAGACCACCATCAGGATGGCAGCTACCCACAGTCGTCGCTTCATTTCGATCCCGTGCCCCTATCCCGAGTGCGCGAGTTAGCGCCAGCGTCTCCCGACGGCCAGGAGCGCTTGCGCGCCCCCGGGCTGATACTCACCGTTTCCGGGCCGAGTTCACTCACTCTGAAGTGGGGTAGCGAGCCGTGTGAGGTCACGGCCTCGGAACAAATACGTCTCCCGGGTCCGGATACCCGTCGGTGGCGACGCTGGCGCAGCGCCACATATCGTCTGCCCAGGTCGAGCAAGTGTAGAAGGGAGGAATCATTGGCGGAGCGGGGCGCGCCCTCGCGGCCAGGATGCATTTGCAGAGATTTTTCTCGAAATCGGGAGAGTTCCTTGCAGCCCGGATCCACCCGGGGAGAATCGGCTTTTTGGGATTGGCACGATCATCCGCAGGATCAGAGTGGTCAGGAGACGCGATCTCGGTCCCTCCTTTCGCGGCTGCCCAGAACCCGAAACTCTTTCCGAACGCGCACCGATGATTCGCGGGTCCCGATCGAAACTGGATCCACACGTGGTGGAACGGTCGGAAGAAGGGCTCCCCGCGCAGTCGCCCGTCTACCCGAATCATCGCCAACCCGGAAGGATCACGCGAGGCGGCGGGCGAATTGCCTACATACCCGTACACGTTCACCCCACCCGCGTACCCGATCGGATCACGGTTCAGGAACCGCCCCGTGCCCGGATCATAGTACCGGTGTGTGAGCAGGCAGAGCCCCGTCTCCCCGTCCGTGTAGTAGCCCCACTGCCCGCCGTAGCGGTACGGATCGGTCGTGCTCCCACTCGCGCTTTCAGCACCGAAGGCGTCGTACAGGTGGCTGGTGAGCACCGCGCCCGTACCGTCCAGCCGCTGCGCCAGGCTGCCCTGCGCGTCCCAGGTGTAGTGGACGCTGCTCTCGCCGCTGCGGCGGGATACCAGACCGTTGGCGCCCCAGGTGTTCACCGCCGTCACCGTGCCAGCGCTGTCGTACTCGCCCAGGAGTAGTTCGCCGTCGTACAGGAAATACGTGCGGGCGCCGCTGCCCTGTTTCCAGGCATCCAAGAGGGGAGAAGGCAGAAGGGAGAGGGAAGACCGGCCCGGCGAAATCCGCTTGCTGCCTCAGGCGGTCAGGCGTCG
>SYMT01000113.1 GCA_005805375.1 Actinomycetota bacterium | reverse complement strand
TCGGTGCGATAGACCCGCAGCAGGGAGTCCCGATAGTGGGTAGCAACGCCGCCGTCCGGGGCGACGGACCACTCCAACTGCTCGTTGCCGTCGTAGCCGCGGTAGGCGCTCGTGCCGTCCGCATAGCGGATGCGGGTTACCCGCCCCACGTAGACCTCGGGCAGCACCTTCTGGGGCACCCCGTTGGTGAGGACGTACTTGCAGTAGTCGAGCTGCACCCGGCCGCCGGCGCCGGACGGCGGGTCGAAGGCCGCCAGGTTGTTGCGGTGGTCGTAGTAGTACCGGTACGTCCGTGCCTCGCTGGTGCCTACCGCACTACAGATGACGAGGGGCTTGCCGGCACGATTGTACTCAAACGTGGCGCAGGTTCCCTTCTCATCTACCACCTTCACCGGGCGCCCAGCAGCGTCGAGCGTCACCTGACGGGTCGTGTTGTCTGCCACATGGCGCACCGTGACCACCAGGTGGTTGCTGCCGACACTCAGTGCGTTGTAGGTAATCTCCGTCTGCAGGCCGAGCGGATCGGTGCTCAGGCTGGGCAGGTCGTCGGCGTTGAGTGTTAGGTACTGCTTGGAGGGCAGGCGGTCGGGGTCGCCTCCGGGCGCCAGGAGGTTCGGCGGACTACAGACCCCGGTGGGCGTGCCGCTGGGGTGGACACCCAGTACCCCGCTCACGCCACCCAGGCTGTTCAGGGTACCGGTGACCAGTCCGGGAAAGCCGGGCGCGGTGTAGTTGAGGTCGGTGCTGTCCTGGCACGGCGTCCCGGCTGCCAGCACCACCCGGGTCAGGTTCCCCAGGCCGCCGCCCGAGTAGAGGAGTTGCGTCACCTGGTCCGGCAGGCCGGGCGCCTTGGCGCGGATCTCCACCGGCAAGTTAAAAGGGCTGAAGGTGACCTTCGCGCACCCCCCCAGGGGGTTGGTGGCGGTCACCTCCGCGATGCGGCGGTTCTCCGGTCCGGCGTAGGTATAGGCGAGGGTGACCAGATTTCCGCTGCCCGTGCCGAAACTGGTCAGGTTGTGCTTGTCATCCCACGTATAGTTGACCGTGGCGCCGGTGTTCTCATGCACCACGCTGCTCAGGTGGTGGCCGCTGTAGTTGTAGGTGTAGCAATCGCCGCCGGGATAGATGAGCTTCGTGCCCTGCCGTACGATCTCCATCAGGACCGGTTGGGCCCCACCCGTCCACTCCAGATAGCGCGTCTTGACCAGCACCCCGTCGAACTGCTCGTCCAGCACCCGGGTCCAGTGCTGACTCAGGTACGCATCGGGGACCGCCGCGTAGAAATACTCGACGCTCTTGCCATCCGGCGTGGTCTTCTGGGTGACCAGGTCGCCGGTGTACGTGCCGCCGTACTGGGTGCTCCCTTCCAGATAGCTGAAGGTCCATTGGTACTGCGTGCGGTTCGGTGACCCGGGACCCCGCACGGTGACGCCGGTCAACTTCGGCTGCGTGTAGGGGAGGCCGAACACCGGCGGCGTGGCGACCGGGCTGCGCTGCAGGGTGTGAACGCGGCCGAACGGATCGGTGACCGAACTGACCAGGCCGTCCCCGTTGTAGGCGAAGGTCAGCCCCCGGTTGTCGGCATCGCGGACCGTATGCACTCCGAAGCCGGCGATCCCGCCCCCCAGGGCATGATCTTCCCAGGTGATGTTCAGCGATACGCCCCATTGATCGGTGATTCGGGTCAGCAGGAAGAAGGGAATCGCGACCGGATCCGTGACGTAGTTGTTCCAGTGCTCCTCGTCCCAGACGTGCCAGCGGAGGGCCGCGAAGGTGTAGGTCTTGCCGGCCCCATCGCTCAGGGAAAACTGGCCGTAGGGCACGGGAATCTGGTACTGCTTCCCCTCAATCGTGAGCGGCGGGGAGAGGGCGGCGCCGCTCGAGGTCAGCGAGTGGTAGCTCTCGGTGCTGCGCCAGAAGGGGCCCTGGTTCCCATTCCAGTACTGTTCGAAGGCCATCGTGGTCCCATCGGCCCGATGCCAGAGGGCGTGGCCCGAGAGGGTCACTTCCACCCACTGGGCGTAGGTGTGGGTCCATTTCGGATTGTAGCTGTGGGCTTGGTCGCGATCGGATAAGGAGGCCGGGTGCCAGGGCTGCCCGTAGAAGAAGAACCCCGAGCGGGCCGAGTGAGAATTGTAGGTGAGACCGAAGGGATAGGTGCGCCCCTTGCATTGCCAGGAGGTAACCGGCACCTGAAAGGAGACGTTGCCGTCCAGGGGAGTGATGTTGGAGTTGCCGGCCTGGGCCGTGCCTTGCTTGCACCCATCCCGTTCGTCCGGCTCACCACCGGTCTGGGATTGGACCCAACACCCCGCCTCGGGATCCACCGCAAACGGCGCACCGGTGCCCCCGGGCTCATCGTTGAACCCGGCAATGATGTTATCCCCAATCCGGACAAACCCGGTGTCTTCGGCGGAGCTGGTAACGAGCACAAAGTCATCACTCTGGGTCAGGCCCACCCGGTAGAGGCGCGGGAGGCTGGGGGGTCCTTCGGACACGAAACGACCGTTGTCAATGTACCCGAACTTCCCAGGCGCCCCATCGTCGTCAGGGTCCGGAAACGTAATCAGCCCGGGGTCGGGCGCCTGGCCGCCGGAGGCAGGACAGCCGGCGCCGGTGCAGAAATCTACATCGCTGGGCGTGGCCGGCAGCACCTGGATGATCTCGCACCGTTTGGCGGGATTGGCGCCGGTGACCGCCGAGCCATCCAGATGGTGGAAGGCGAGGCTACTGCCCGGCGGAGAGTACGCCGTCCACTGGTGGGTGTGGCCGCCCTGGGCGCGGGCGGGCGGAGGAGGCCCGGCCAGGCCGACGAGGCAGAGGGCCAGGCCGAACAGCAGGCCGAGGACGCGGCTCCCTACGGGAGCGAACGAATTGTGTGGGGGGGGGTAACAGTCCGATGCATCGGAAGCTCCTGCCGGGCCGGGGCGGATCCACTCCGATCCGCCGTTTGCATCTACTGAGCGGTGGATTCAATAGGCCTTGATGGGAGTCCTGCGCCCTACGGAAAATAATTCAAGAATTTCCATTGGACCGAGAAGGTGTCTTGCCGTAGGTGCCTTTCTGTAGTTGATTCCATCCGAAGGCACGGAAAAAAGGATGCACTGCGGTGTGCATGCAAGTGCCGTTGCTCCCTTCGCGCGCCTACCTGGGACGTTGGGGCCTGGCGGAGCATCCGGTAGGCCGCTCATGATGGCGGGCTACCGGGAGTTCCCCGGTGATTGGAGCGTCCACCGCCGGAAAAGGGTTCGGCGGAGGGCGGCGGAATGGGTGCCGCCGTCAGCCGGGAGGGTGGGGCTACACCCGGTTGCGCTCTGCGATTTCGCGCACGAGCTCGGCGGCCAGTTCGCAGTGCTCCGGCTGGTACTTCTCGCAGAAGGTGGACCAGCGGATGAAGTGCTCCAGGAACCCCTTGGCTGTCGGGCAGGAGTCGAGTGGTACTCGCGGGAGGCGGTGGGTCGGGAGTAGGGGTACCGTCCAGCGCGGGCGTTCTCCTCCAGGAATGTGCAGGCGGCGGGCATGAGGTAGTAGCGCCCCGTGCCCGATTCCGGGGATTCCTGCCCAGGCCATCTGCGCCGCATCTGCTGTGGGGCGAGGGTCACTGCGGGTCTCCTTTCGAGGAAAGAGTGGAGAGGAGTGAGGAGAGAGTGCGACCCATCCCGGGGGATTGCCCCTGATCGCTTCTCGCTTCTCTTCACTCACTTCTCGAACGCGGGGTCTGTCTCGTTTCGCGCGGCCTTCTGAACCAGTTCCGCTTCGAATCGTGCGACGTCCGGGAAGTTTGTCACGCCCCGCAGCAAAGGGCCCAGCCGGGGCCGGCGGTTGTTGTAGACTTCGACGGCATCCGCATCGGCGTAGCGCAGAAACAAAATTCGCCGGTCCCGATCGGGCGCAAGATTCCCTTCCGACTTGTGCAGCGTCCAGCAATGAAGGACGATCGCCTCGCCCGCCCGCATGGCGACGGGAATCGCTGTTGATTCGTCCACGGCAAGGGCGATCGCCTTCTCCGCTCGCTTGTCCGCGAAACTGAGACCCGGCTCGATCTGGCCGCGTTTGTGAGTCGCCGGCACGACCCACAGGCAGCCGTTCTCCTCGTCAGTGTCGTCGAGGGCCGTCAGGGTGGTCAGCGCGTTGTAGGGTTCGAGTTCGCCGTAGCCATTGTCCTGGTGCCAGCCGAACGCTTTCGTGTTGCCCCGCATCTTGAACGTCAATTGCGACGTCACGCCCTTGATGTTTGAGCCGATCAATTGCTGGGCGATATCCACCAGCGGTCCGCGGAAATAGTATTCACGGACGCATTCTGACTGGTGATGAATGTCGCTCAGCAGCGCGTTTTGCAGCCACGTCTTTGCAGGGTCGAACTCGCCCTTCTGCGCCTGCCAGGCCGTCATGCTCTCGGTGCGCATGGCATCCAGTCCGGCATCCGTGAGGACGCGCCCCAGGTGCAGGTACCCCTGCGCGGCATACGCCGCGAGTTCCGCGTCGCAGAGGGAACGAAAGTGGGCGTACTTCGTGGAATGGGGTGTCACCGGGCTTTCCTCTAGGAACTGTGGCGGCGGGTTTTCGGCGGATGTTCGAGTTGCATCTCGTTTTCGCGCCGGGAACGCCGGCATCTTGCCGGCCCGCGCTGCGCCACACCCCAAACCCGCGCGCAAGAACTACTCCTCCCGCACGAGTTCCGCCAGGTAGATCGCGGTGATCGGCTGCCCGTTCGCATCTCGTTCGTGGCTGGAGTAGTAGGACAGCAGCGCCCGCGTGGGCGAGAGCTCCACAAACCCCGGGTACGAGTTGTCGCCGGCGCTCGGCAGTTCGGCGAGTTCGACCAGCCGGTCCCCGTCCAGCCACCAGAGCGCGGTTTTCGGCCCGCGGTCCGGCGTACTCTTCCGACCGCCCACGAGGGTGAACTCGCCCCAACGGGTCAGGAGCGGCCCCCCGATCGGCTGTCCCAGGCTGGTCCGCTGCCAGCGCGAATACGGCGGCTGGGAGCGCAGCAGGCGCGCTTCTTTGCCCC
Source organism: Actinomycetota bacterium (assembly GCA_005805375.1). Classification (GTDB taxonomy): domain Bacteria; phylum Armatimonadota; class SYMT01; order SYMT01; family SYMT01; genus SYMT01. The sequence goes on along the minus strand of SYMT01000113.1, from coordinate 6,790 downwards.
CGCCGTGGCGTCCCACCCCCAGCACGTTGCCGCCCGGCTCGAACAGGAATGCCGTCTCGTCGCCGGCCTCCTCCGCCAGGACGGCTCGCCTGCGCCAGATCAGGCCGTCTTCGCTCTCCAGCAGCAGCGCCTCGACTTGCTCACCCTCACCTTTTGCCGTGACCTCAAACCCCAGCTTGCGGCGACCGCAGAGATAGGCGCGATCCCCGAACGCCGCCGCTCGCCAGACATAGTGGCCGAAGGTGCCGTCCAGCAGCACGGGGCTGTTCCAGCTCGTGCCGTCGTCGCTCCAGGCCGCGTAGCCGAGATGCTGGTTCAGGTCGTACTGGTCACGCGGGAGGGTCGTGGCGCCGCTGTACCAGGTGCCGGTGTACAGAAACAGGCGATTGCGGAAGATGAGGAAGTGCGGGTCGCGGGTGTCGCGCAGGGGCACGCGAAACCGATGCACCTCGTCCCAGTCCACCCCATCCATGCTGCGCAGCACCAGGATTGAGGCGGTGGGATGGACCAGGTGGCCATCGGGACAGCTCCGGAATGTCAGGTAGAGTTGACCCCGGTAGCGGCACAGGTCCGTGAACGCATTGTGCTCTCCGTTGTGGAAGATCCGGCGCACAGAAGCTACCCGCACCTGCGGCTGCACAGGGCGCGTGGCCGCGCCGGTCGCACTCGGAACGCTCATCCTTTCCCTCCTTGCTGAGACACCGTCGCTCCCGTTCCCCGGTCGGACCAGCACCTCAAGCTCCTGCACCACGGGGTTCTCGCGTCCCGCGGCGCCGCTCAGGCGCACACGCAGCTCATTGTCTCCGAAGCGCGTCAGCCGCGGGCGAAGCGGCACCCGGAACAGGTCAAACGGCGGCAGTTCTCGTCCCTCGGAGGCGAGTTGGCCGCCCGCGCGCCGGGTCTGACTCCACTCGCCCGGCCCGAGCGCCTTGCCGTTGAGGTGCAGCGCCAGGTGGTCGAGGGGAGACAGGCCGGTGACCTTGAAGGAAAGCTCTGCGCTGCCGGCTCCCTCTCGCAGCCGCTCGGCGATCCGAAACCGGAGGGCTCCCCCCGGATCGCCGGTGCTGCGATCCAGCACCAGGCGAACGTCTTTCACGGCGCCGGACTGACTCCGACCCGCCCAGAGCGGGTGAAAGAGATACCGGCGCTCGGCCTGACCCAGGCGTTCCGGATCGCGCAGCTCGGCGAGCGCGTGCAGGGCTCCCGGCCAGGCATCCGTGGCGCCCAGATCCTCGCGCCAATGGTACTGGTAGTTGTAGATCGAGATCCCGTGGGCGCCGAACGCATAGAAGTTCCGCGCCGCCGCGCGGTAGGTGGCGGGACTCTCCAACTGGTGGTCGTTGCCGCGCCCGATCAGCGGGTGGAGCGACGGATACACCCGGCACCGCGTGCCGCGCACCAGGCGGGTGAACTCTTCGGTCGGTGCGTTGAAGTCGGTGTAGAAGAAGTCGGACGGGCAGAGGAAGTCAATCGCGCCGCTGCGGACCCACGCCGCGACGTCGAAGCCCAGCGCCCGGCACTCGTCCAGCGTCTGCGGCACTCGCACCCCCAGCAGCAGGCGTCCCCGTCCCCGCCGAGCGGCGGCCTGGTCGAGCTGGTCCCGGAGCTTGCGGATCAGGTCGGTGAGGAGCGGCGCATTCTGCTGCGCCTCCTCGGGGCGGAAAACGCGGCACCAGCGCATCCAATCCAGCTCGAGCCCGTCCACGTCGTAGCGCCCCAGGAACTCCTGGGAGAAGGCGAGGACCGCACTCCGCACTCCTTCGTGTTTGTAGTCCATCCCGCCTGGAAACTCGCGGAGCTGCCACTCGGGGTGCGCGCCATGGAACGCAGAGGTGGGGCTGTGCCGGTCGTTCATTCGCAGGCCGCCCAGGTACTCCATGCCCCGTGCCCGCGCCCGGTCGAGCGCGATCTGGATGCGGTCGTACCCGGCCTCGCCCAGCTCGCGGAACCCGGTGGGAACGTTTTTGTAGATCCGGTCGCTGAACCGATCCTGGGGAAAGCTCTTGAGCCCGGGGAGCACGGCGCCGTTGGGCATGGCAAACACGCACTGGACAATCCGGTCTACGCCGGCCTTCGCGTGCTCGTCCACCACGTCCTGCAGCAACCGCCGCACCCGACCCGCCTCCGGGGTGCGGTGCGCATGGGCGTAGGTGAGCTGCAGCGCCGCCATGTTGAACTGATCCCAGTTGATCATCAGGCGGCATTCCCGCGGCGCCTGCGGCGCCGTCGCGGATGCATCCGGCGCCGGTCCGGCGCCCACGGCACGAACGCCCACGGCCACCGCCAGCAGCAGTGCTGCCACAAGCCACCACCGGACCCAGCCGGTCCTGTTCAGCACCCGTCCCCGTTCCCCTACACGCCGGCGTCCCGCGAGCGTCCCGGGCCTGAACGGCCCACGGGCGCCGATCCGGATCTCCCTGAGCATCAATCCGTATCCCCTCCGCCCACTGCGGGCGACAGCAGCTTTAACTCACGCAGCCAGGCAAGCGACTTCTCCTGCCAGGCGTCCCACATGGGGCCCTTGTAGCCGTTGAGGCCATGGCCGCCGCTCGGGAGCCTGAGCCAGTCACTCGGGATCTTCCGGGCCTGCAGCGCCTCGTAGAACAGCCGGCTGTGGATGGGAGGCACCGGGACATCGTCCTCCGCGTGTGCCAGGAAGGTGGGCGGCGTTCGGGCCGTGACCTGCTTCTCGTTGGAGTAGAGCTCGATCAACTCCGGCGACGGGTCTTTCCCCAGCAGGTTGTTTCTCGAGCCCTGGTGGGTGTGCGCTCCCATTGTGATGACGGGATAGACCAGGATGGCGAAGTCGGGCCGAGCGCTGAGGCGCTCCACCGGGTCCGTGGCGTTCGGGCTGCCGTCCTCGAAATGGGTGGCGGCGGTGGCGGCCAGATGGCCGCCGGCGGAGAAGCCCATGATGCCGATGCGCGCGGGATCCAGTTGCCAGGCGCGCGCGTTGGCCCGAACCGTGCGAATCGCCCGTTGCGCATCAAGAAGCGGCACGCGATGCCGTCCCGCCGGCAGGCGGTATTCGAGCACCACCCCGGTCACCCCGTGGCTGTTGAGCCACTTCGCGATGCCGTGCCCTTCCGGCTGGATGGCGTGCCCTCCATAGCCGCCGCCGGGGCAGATCACGATGGCGGCGCCGTTTCCTCGCTGCGGACGATACAGCGTGATCCGGACTTCGGTTGCTTCCACCTGACCGTCGCCCAGCGCCGCCCGACCGTTCCACAGCCCGATCCGCTGCGGCTCTTCCTTCCCCAGCGTGACCGCGGCGGGAGCGCTCGCGCCCACGGCGGTGAGCGCGATGACCCAGAGGAGGGCGCAGGGGGTGCTTCCGAGTAACTCAGTCATGGGATGATCCTCCCTCTCCTACCGCGGACCGGTCCGGGGGGCGCACCCACCTCAGGCGGGCGCCGCGCGCTCGATCCACAACTCGACGCCGACTGCCTGGGCTCCCGCACCGGACGGCGTGAGGACAAGCCGGTTCTGTCCGGGCCGGACGTCGGCGCGCCGCACCGGCCAGCGGAACCGGAGCACCTGGGCCGCTGGAACCGGCGCCAGCCCGCTTTCCAACGGCACGCCGTTCAGCGCCGCGTCCACGCGTGCCTCCCGCGGCAGTCCGGCCAGGTCTACCCGCAATTCCAGCGGATCGCGGCCGCGCAAGGCCTCCCGCCTGGCGGCGACCACCAGTGGCGGTAGTTCAGTGGGCACTCCGGGAGGAAGGGCCAGCGGGAGCGCTCGGCTGAATTCCTCGGCATCCTTTGCCCAGAAGTGAGACGGCATATGGCCCCCGGCATCCGAGATCGCGTACGCCGCATCGAGTTTCCGCAGCGTGCCCGGAGCTCCGACATGCCTCAGGATCGTCCGGGCGTACTCCTTCTGTGCCTCCGCGCTGCCCCGACCGGTGGCGTCTTTCCAGTCGGAGTAAGGACCGGCGAACAGGTTGAAGACATAGATCCCATCCGCGCCTGCGTCCCAGCAGCGTTGCGCGGCGGCGGCCCACGCCGCGGGCGGGCAGACCTCGCCGTTGCCCCGAGGGGCGCGATACACCAGCCCGGACTGGCTGACGCAGGGCGTCACGGGGACGTCGTGCCGGTGGCCCAGTTGGATCAATTCGCGCATCGGCTGATCGAACACCACGTATCCACCGCTGATTGCCAGCACGTCCACCAGCCCGGCTTCGAGCCAGGCGGCCACATCAATCCCGACGCGCCGGCAAAGCGCCTCGGAGACGGGAACGCGAGCCGCCAGCAGAAACGGCTTCCCCTGGCGCTCACTTTCCCGCAGCACCACCCGGCGCAGAGCGGCGGCGATGCCGGTCAGGCGGTCCCGCTGCGCCCCGGTGACTTCACCCCCCTGGTAGTGGCTGCGGAAGAACAAGGGCGCGCGGAGCCAGTCCAGCTCGATCCCGTCCACGGGATAGTTCCGCAGCACTTCCTCGACAATCGCGACCAGCCGCGGCTCCACGTCCGGGTGCTCGAAATCCGCCAGCGTCCACAGCCGGCGGCGGTCGTTGAAGCCCCCGGCGGCCTCCGGGGTGGACATAATTCGGCGCGGGTCTTCCTTCTTCCACCGGGACAAGAACTGCGGCGTGAACGCATCGTGGATGTCATTCATACGCAGGGTCCAGATCGCCTCCAGGCCATGCCGCCGGGCGAACTCGCAGGACATCCGCAGGCCGTCCGTTCCCTGCCGGAGGAACGTGCCCAGATTGTTGTGCGCGAAACTGGCCTCGCGGACCAGGAACTGCTCGGCGACCCGGGTGCCATGAGTGAACAGGTTGAAGCTCTGCGTGGTGCAGTAGTAAACGCTGTCCACCTGGGTGTCCAGCAGCGGGTCGTGCCGGACCGCCAGAAACTTCTCCACGGTGTCGGCGCCCTGGGTCCAGATGTCGTCGCCGTCGTTGTTATAGATGATCCGTCGTTTGCGACGCGCCGCCTTCTTGCGCGCGGCCGCGAGGTCCGCCGCGGACGCGGCGCTGCCGGCCGTACCGAGGATCGCCGATCCCGCCGCGGCGGCGAGCAGCACTTCTCTCCGGGTGGAGGTGATGGGGTCTGTCATCAGGGCTCAATTCTCGGGTCTGTGAGTGGAGCACTCAATCCAGCAGGAGTACCGTGGCGCCCGGCGCGTGTGAGGGGTGAGGAGTGAGTGGGGGTCGGCCCCCACTCGGATTAGGATGCTCCACCGGTTCGCCTGTTTCCTGCGCGACCCGCCGCAAACAGCCCCGGCAATTCTGCTTCGGCCCGGGATTTCCCTGAGTGCCGGCGCGGTACCCGCGCACCACGCGAAGGAAGGATCACAGGTGGAGTGAGTGTGAACCGGCTGCTCCGGCCGCCACCCTTGCGCCGGGCCCCGGCAGGCGCCGCCACCCCGGACACAGCGCGTTCAGCCCCGGCGGCGGGCCGTGCCGCCCCGGCTCACTACCGAAAGCGGGAGCCACTTTGCGGGCGCGCCTCGACGCCGTGGGCGAGGCGTCCCTGACGCTCGACGTGATCGAAGACCTCGTGGAAGAAGTCGGCCGGGAGACGGACCACCGGTTGGAGGACCGGTTGGTGACCGAACAGACACCGCCCGTCGCCCATCAGGTTCCTGGCGCAGGTGGGGGTGGGCGAGAGTCGCCGGCGGCCCCGTATCCAGCACCCACGCTTTACTCATCAGCCCCACCGAACGGAGGTTGGCGCACTGTGAGGCGCGGGATCACCTCCGGGTAGCCTTCCACCTCGTCCGGCTCAATCGGCTCCCCCCGCCATCGGTCCAGAAGGGTAATGAGGCGCACGTTTCGCTCCGCCTGGATGCGGAGGGCTTCCGCATCGCCGGCCCGCAGGCGCGCCGCGAATGCCAGGATTTCGACACCTGGGGCGAGTGCATAGGTTCGATGGACCCCAGGCCCTCCGCTGCCGGTACAGTGCGGCTTGCCAACTCCTCGGCGGACAGTCCCAGGTGCGCTGCCCGCTCCCGGAACCGTGCCTCCTGGTCCGGCGCCAGGTTCACCACGATTGCCATTTGGTCGCTTCTCCCCGCTCGGTGTGCCAGGCCTTTCGTAGACGGAGGGGGAACACTTGCCGGCCACCCCGTCCAGCGGGATGCGCGGGCACTCCGTTCCCTGGGAGCAATTCTACCCGGCGGTACGGGGGGCCGTCCGGCGAAGGGCCGAACCGCTTCGCGAGACCAGGAAGATGCCAGGCCCGTTGACGGTCGTCGCAGTCTGGGCCACAATGGCACGGCGGGAGGAGGTAGATGAAGAGCACAGCACTTTCGGACGCGAGCGAACGTGGTCGTGGGGGAATCGGCCGGCCAGGGACCGCGCGGGTACACGGGGGGCCGGGGCGGCGTCCGCTTCATCGGGTCCAGTGCGCGATCCTGCCGTGTGTGTGTCTCAGCACGGCGATCGGCCTGTTCGCGGCGCATCCGCTCATTGCCGAGGGACCTGGCCGGGTGGACTTCTACGTATCCCCCAGGGGCAACGATAGCTGGTCCGGTCGCGCACCCGACCCGGTGGGGACGCAGGGGCCTCTGGCGACGATCGCGCGGGCGCAAGCGTTGGTGCGGGCCGTTCGCAGGGCGCAACCGAGGACGCGCGTACAGGTGACGGTGCGTGGGGGGACGTATCGCCTCAAGCAGACCCTCGAGTTCGGCCCCGCCGACTCGGGAACGCCGCGGGCGCCGATGGTCTACGCCGCGGCTGCGGGAGAGAAGGTCGTCCTCAACGGCGGACGCGACCTGAATCCCGGCACCTTCCAGCGTGTTACCGATCCGAACATTCTGGCTCGCCTGCCGGCCGAGGCGCGCG
>SYMT01000112.1 GCA_005805375.1 Actinomycetota bacterium | reverse complement strand
GCAGAAGGCAGAAGGCAGAAGGCAGAAGCCGGGGCGGCTGTGGGCTTCGCCGGAACGGGCAGCACCCGGATGTAGGCGCGGGAGCCGGGGTAGGCGGCGAGGAGAACATCCCGGTCTTCGTGGCCCAGCACGCTGACGGCAGTGGCGAGTGGGTCGGAGGTGAGGCCGTCCGGAGCAGTGAGCGTCACCTGGACGCGGCTGGTAAGCGCCTGTCCGGTTCGCGGGTCCACCACGTGGGAGTAGCGACGCCCGCTGATGAGGGCGAACTGTTCGGTGTCCCCTGACGTGGAGATTGCGCAGTTGGCGAATTTTAGATCGGCGGGCCCGGAGTCATCGCCGGCGTTCGGGACCCGGATGTTCCATCCGTCTGCGCCGGGCGGGGGCGCGCTCACCACTATGTCGCCACCGAGTTCCACCAGCGCGCGGGTGATGCCGTGGGCTTTCAGCACCAGTTGGGCGGCATCGGCGGCGTAGCCCTTCGCAATCCCCCCCAGATCGAGCTTCATGCCGGGTACGGTGAGGCGGACGGTGCGGGCTTTGGGGTCCAGATGGATCTGCTGCCACCCGACCTTTTTCCGGGCCGCCGCAAGTTCGGCCGGATCGGGCAGAGTCCCGGACTTCCGGGCGGTGCGCCAGAGAGCTATGAGCGGGCCCACCGTGACATCAAAGGCACTGCGGCTGTGGCGCGAGACCGCCTCTGCCCGCTGCAGCACCGTAAACAGGTCCGGCGACACCGGAACGGCGCCCCCGCCGGCCCGAACACAGAGCCGCATGAGTTCACTGTCGCGTCGGTAGTCGCTCATAATAGTATCCAGCGCCGCGATCCGCGCGAACGCAGCCGTCCCGGCGCGCTCGGCCGCGGCCCGGTCCGGCGCATGGAGCACCAGCCGGGCGTCTACTCCCATGTGGTACTGGGTGAACGTGAAACGCGCCGGCGCGGCGGCAGGCCGGCCGGCGGGTGAGAGGGAGATTATGAGGCTCGAAATCAACAAGCAACCGCTGATGCGGGAACGGATCGAAGCACCACGGCCGCGCGCGGGCAGGCGCCGGCCGCCTCTCGTGCTGCTTCCGGCGCTCATCATCCCCCTTGCCTCCGATCTCATGAGATCCTCTCCAGCGCAACCGTCTGCGACGGCTCCGGCAAAGCCGGCGCAGTATGTGCAATCCCTCGGGGAATCGCTCGTGAAATTGCCGATGGTCCCGGTTCCCGGCGGCGCCGTGAAGATCGGCGGGAAACCCGTCACTGTGAAACCATTCTGGATGGCGCGTACGGAGACCCCGTGGGAGGTATACGACGTCTTCCTGGCCAGCGGTCCGGCCTCTCCGGCCTACGACCAGACGGAATTCCCGCCCGACGCGGTGGCCCGGCCCAGCAAGAGCTATATTCTGCCAGACCTCGGCTGGGGGCACAATGGATATCCCGCCATCAACATCAGCTATCTCTCCGCGCAGATGTTCTGCCGCTGGCTCTCTGCCACGACAAAGAAGAAGTACCGGCTGCCGACGGAGGCGGAATGGGAAGTGGCGTGTCGCGGAGGCGCCGCCGGGCCCTGGAAGCCGAACCCGGCGGTGCTCGAGAAGTCCACGTGGCATTCCGGCAACTGTGACGGGATCACCCATCCGGTGGGCAAGAAGCTGCCCAATAAGTTCGGGCTGTACGACATGTTCGGCAACACGGGCGAATGGGCGACGGACCCGAAGGGGGAGGCTGTGCTCTGCGGCGGCACGTTTCGCGACGCGCCGGCGGCTGTGCTGCCCACCACCCGCCGGCGTTGGACCCCGGCGTGGCAGGAGACGGATCCGCAGTTCCCCAAGAGCCGCTGGTGGCTGGCGGATGCGCCGTTCGCCGGCTTCCGAGTGGTGTGCGAGCCGTGAGAGGACGGCTGCTCGGGTGATCGTTCACACGCCGTAGTGGAACCGGGCAGAGGTTGCGCGAAACGTGTCGCGATGCGCGGCGTGAGCCCCAGGGCTCGTGGCGCCATCCCCCAACCCGTGGTGCGCAGGTAACCCGCGGTGTCCTGTGCCGTCACTGTGCGGAACCACGCCCGGCCCGGGTCTGTCGGACTGCCGCGCGCCGCTCAGCCCCGGTGGCGCCGGTGCGGCCCGTGCGGCCGGTGTCCCGGCGGAACGGGTCGTTTGCACAGGCTGCACCCGGCGCTACTTGTTGCTTCGTGGCTTGTGCGCACATACTGCGGATGGTGCGGCAGTTGGGCCGTTCGAGCCACGGCAGGAGGCATGGATTGAACTTCCTCACAGAAATACCCGGTACAGCAGCGCCACCGGCACGGCGCCGGAGCCGGCTCCAGGTGGTCGGGGGCTGTGCCCTTGCGGTGATCCTGAGTGCGGGAGCAGTCTGTGGGCAGAGCGGGGCGGGAGCCTCCCGCCAGGTACCGCTCACTCTGGATGAACTGACGGTCACCGCGCGCGGTCCCGGGCTGCGCGGGCGCATGCACGGGGTGGCGCCGGGGCAGAGTGTGTTCGTCTTCACGTGGACCCGGCCCGGCAACTTCTTCGAGAATCACAATCTTTCCCTTGTGCCGGTCAGTCCCGCCATCCGCGAGGCCCTGGCATCACTGGACCGGCACCAGGAGGCGGTCGTACGGGGCGTGCTGAAGCAAGGCTACGGCTCCCAACCGCACCTGATGGTCGAGGCGGTGGAGCCCGGCGAAAAGTGGGCGCCGGGTGTGCCGGTTGCCGTCCGGCGCGACCCGCCTCGTGATCTGGCCCGTAACCTCGCCGGCAAGTCCCGGCTGACGGCACTCGTGCATGCGTTGGCGCTGGACGGGGGGATGCTGGTCGTCGAGTGGCGCACATTCGTCATTCCCGTACAGGTGCCCGAGACGCTGCGCGCCGGCGTCGCCGCCCTGTTTCGCGGCGACCGGATCCGCTTCCGGTTTCGCGTGGCATCACAGCCGCGCGAGCCCGTCCACCTGACGCTCGATCCGGACCTCACGGGGGATCGCCGCGCGCTGGAGGTGCTGGACTCGATCCACGAGCAGCACGACCAGGAGCGCACAGTAACCGGCCGCTTGGTACTCTTCCCCAGGAGCCCGGTGCTCCGCCGCTCCATCTGGGCTGTGGAGGATCGCGGTGATGATGGTCTGCATCGCTACTTCACTATTTTCAACTTCAGCGATGCGAAAGATCAGGACCGCACGGATGCCCTTCTCCAAGAAGCCTGGACTGCGCACCCTGAGGGTGTGAGCGATGGGCGGAACAAGTACATTCACACACGTGTCCGCGTTCGGGTGCGTGGCGCTGTCAGTAATCCGGCTCCGAATCAAGCGAATCCTACACTCGTGACGACCTCGGAGCAAGTGGAGATCGTCACCGGGAAGCCGGCCGGTTGAAGCTGATCGTGTGTCTTAACGCGGCGCCCCACGACACAGCGGCACAGGGCCCCTGATCCGAAGTCTCCGGAGTCCGATAGGGAGACACCCGTTTCGCGGCCCGGGCGCCCCCCTGATGGACGGCGCGCTGACGCCGGGCGGTGCGGCGGCATGAGCCCGATACACCTGGGACGCCGGATTGCGCAGTCCCAATCCGGTACTCAGCACGTGACGAAAGGGTGTCTCCAGGATCGCATGATAGACTGAGCGGACTGTTCAGTAACTCGCCTGCGCGTCGGCGTGTCCCGGCACGTTGCTCGGGCGGAGGTCGCGTGCGGGGCGATAGGGAGTGCAATGGCAGAAGCGGTTGAAGTCACCGAGGCGGATGTTCTCCGCGTACTCGACGGTGTGAGCATTCCCGAACTGGGAGGTTCGGTCGTCTCTCGCAACCTCGTGCGCCAGATCAAGATTTGCGACGGAAATGTGGCGTTTGAGCTGGATATGCCCATCCCCGGAGATGAGATGCGGAAAGCACTTGAGGCCCGCTGCCGGGAAGCGTTGCTCGCGGCTCCCGGCGTTCATCTCGTAAACATTCGCTCCGCCCTGCGCGTGCCGGGACGTACCGTGGGAGCCGGACCGGACCTGATTCCCGGTGTGAAGCACGTGATTGCTGTGGGCTCCGGCAAGGGCGGCGTGGGCAAGAGCACGGTCGCGGTGAATCTCGCGGTTGCCCTCGCTTTAGACGGCGCCCGGGTGGGGCTCCTGGACGCGGATGTCTACGGCCCGAGCATCCCGACGATGATGGGCATCCGCGAGCGACCTACTGCGGTCGGCGGGAAGATGGTTCCCCTGGTGCGCCACGGGGTCAAACTGATGTCGTTGGGGTTCCTGATGGAGGATGACTCCCAACATGTGATCTGGCGCGGTCCGATGGTCGGCAGTGCAGTCCGGCAGATGGTGGCGGATGTTCTGTGGGATGAGCTG
>SYMT01000111.1 GCA_005805375.1 Actinomycetota bacterium | reverse complement strand
TCCTCATGACCCTCGACGAGTTCATCACGCGCGAGTGATGCCGCTCCCCGACAAGCACGACCACGAACGCTCTGCGCAGAGCGGCCACGCACCGCCGGAGGTAAACGCATGAGACCCGATCACGAAGTACGCATCCAGCGAACCCGCCGTCAGTTCTTCCGCGACTGCGGCCTTGGCCTCGGAGGGATCGCCCTCTCGTCCCTGCTGGCGGACGAGGCCGCTGCTGCCGGCGGGCAAGCGTCGCACGGCGCCAACCCGCTGGAGCCAAAGCCCACGCACTTCCGCCCGAAGGCGCGCCACGTCATCTTCATGCACATGGCGGGCGGCCCCAGCCAGCTCGAGCTGTTCGACCGCAAGCCGAAGCTGCGCGAGTTGCACGGGCAGGTGCCGCCCGCGTCGTTTGTTGAGGGCAAGCGCTTCGCGTTCTTGAAGCCGGGTGCGACGCTCCTAGGGGGACAGCAGGAGTTCCGCCGCTATGGGAAGTCCGGGCTGGAGCTGGGCGCATTGCTGCCCCACATTGGGTCCATCGCAGACGACATCAGTGTGGTCCGGACCATCAAGACGGACGTTTTCAATCATGGCCCGGCGAAGTTCTTTATGCACACGGGCCACAATCAGGCGGGCCGGCCGAGCATGGGCGCGTGGATCAATTACGGCATCGGCAGCGAATCGAATGACCTCCCCGGCTTCGTGGTGCTCCAGTCCGGCCCGCGCGGCCCTCGGGGAGGCACGCCGATCTGGGGCAGTGGCTTCCTCCCCTCGACGTATCAGGGCGTGCCGTTCCTACCCGGCCCCCAGCCGATCGTCAATCTGTCCAATCCGAACGGCTTCGACCGGAAGCGGCAGGAAGCGTTCTTCGAGACCGTGCGGGATCTGAACCAGACGCGCCTGGGCCTTGTCGGGGATCCGGAGATCGCCACTCGGATCACGGCCTACGAGATCGCGTGTCGCATGCAGGTCAGTGCGCCCGAGTTGATGGACCTCTCCCACGAGTCGCAGCAGACCCTGTCGGCATACGGAGCCGAGGCAGGCAAGTCTTCGTTCGCGATGAACTGCCTGCTCGCACGGCGGCTGGTGGAGCGAGGCGTGCGCTACGTCGAACTCTGGCACACCGATTGGGACCATCACGGCGGGCCCGGCACGGACCTCGGCAAGCCGCTGGAGAAGGTCTGCGCCGAGGTAGACCAACCCGCCGCCGCGCTCGTACGGGACTTGAAGGCACGGGGCCTGCTGGACGAAACGATCGTGGTCTGGGGCGGCGAGTTCGGGCGCACTCCGATGGGCGAACCGCGCGAGACCACGGGCCGCGATCACCACATCGAGGCATACACCATGTGGATGGCCGGGGGCGGGCTGAAGGGCGGATTTGAAATGGGCCGCACGGACGAGATCGGCTACACCGCCGTCGAGGATCCGGTCCATGTCCACGACCTGCACGCGACCCTGCTCCATCTCCTCGGCCTGGACCACAAGAAGCTCACGTTCCGCTTCCAGGGCCGGGACTACCGCCTGACGGACGTAGCCGGCGAGGTGGTCACCAAGTTGATCGCATAGACGCGCCCTCGAACTCTCCCCCGATTGGGGGAGGGGGTGGCGCTCCCGGCAGGCCCCCGGGAGCGCCACAGCGATCACCCTGGGCAGGACTTTCGCTCGAATACGCCGGAGCAGCGCGCAGGATGCACACACACACGGATGACTTCTCAAAGGCTGTAGACGGGATCCGGTTGGAAGCGGCGCAGGAGCTCTGTCCGGAGGTGAAAGCACGCCTCGGGCAGTCCTGCACACCGATCCTCCGGGCGCAGTTCGAGGGGGCCGCACGCCAGGTATGCGGAAGCGCGTGACAGATGCAACTCTGGCGAATTCCGCTGACCGTCGAGGCGGGCGCTGCCATCGAACTGGCGAAGTGCCTGTCCCCAGATGAACGGCTGCGGGCCGAGCGGTTCCGGGCCGAGCGGGATCACCGGCGATTTATCGCGGGTCGAGGGGCGCTCCGCGCAATTCTCGGAGATGAACTACGCATAGCTCCCGAACACATTCGGTTCGCGTACGGGTCGCACGGGAAGCCATGCCTTGACCCGGCACTGGGTGTGCCGGAACTGCGCTTCAATCTCTCCCACTCGGACGATCTGGCACTCCTGGCACTCACCCATCACGGTGAGGTGGGAGTGGACCTGGAAAGGATCCGCGACGACCGCGCGACAGACGCCATTGCGTGCCGCTTCTTTTCGCGGGCAGAGTGTATGGCACTGAGTGCGCTGCCGGCGAACGAACAGACCGACGCTTTCTTTGCGATCTGGGCGCGCAAGGAGGCGTATCTCAAGGCCCGCGGAGAAGGACTGCACTTCCCACTGGGTGCCTTCACCGTGTCGCTGGGTCAGCCGGCCGCGCTGCTGGAGGTAGAGGGGGAGCCGGACGAGATTGACCGCTGGCGCCTTGAGGCGCTCGATGTCGGGCCCGGGTTCGCCGCAGCACTCGCCGCGGAGCGCTGTGCGCCCTCGCCTGTCTGGCGTGACTGGACAGGTGTGCGGGGAGTGCCGGCGAGGCGTGCCGTCCCGTAGGCCGGCGCCACCTTCCCCGGTCATTCGAGGAGCGAGACGGCAGGGATGGTTTCTTCCACCGGGTGGCGGAAGAGACCATCCCTACCGATTCACGGGGCAGCAGGAAGCAGCCTGCCTCGCGAGAGTGATGTTGGGTTAGAAATCCGTCGGCTCCAACAGGGCGAGCGCCGCGTCAAGATGACTTTCGACCGCCGACAGCGTGGCGATCCGCACGTACTCTGCTTCCGTCAGCGCGCGCCCGACCACCGACAGGCGGCCGCGCTCGCTGTTTACGGCCGCACGGATGTCGCGCAATTGCGACAGATAGTTCGTGCCTGTTTTCTCCTCGTCGCCTTCACCGGGGAGGGAATCTCCCGGCCCTCCGACGTGGGTGCAGAAATACAGCCCAGTGTTGAAATCCATGAAGCACGTGTACTGCCCGACGTGACCGCCACAAGAGGGGTGGCGATCTGTCGCAATGCAGCCGGGCTCTCCGTGTTGATGTGCCATCTCAATCTGCCTTCCTTCGGATGTAAGAGGACAGCGACCACTACGCGAATTTGCGCGTGATACGGAACCTGCCCTGGGTGACCGTTCAAAGCGAGAGGCGTCTCATTCGGTCTGCCTCACTGAAGATATCGTATCGAAACGACGGTGCGAATCGGCGGGTACACCCATCCGGGTGATACCGCCCGGCCCGGCGGCGACGAGCCACCGCCCGTTACCGGAGAAAGCGATCACCCGCGCCAGACCGCGAGGGAGGCGAACAGTACCCAGTTCGATCCCGGTCGCAACCTGCCAAAAGTGGATGATCCCCGGGGTTGGGGCGGCGGCGGCGATACGGCCATCCGGGCTCTGGGACACGCCCGATCGAGTGAGGCCGTTCCTCCCGGGGAGCAGGCTCTTGCTCAGGGGCGTACTTCGGCCGGTGAGCAGATCGCCTTGATACGGGAACCCTTGGTGGGCGAAAGCGAGCGAATGCCCATCGCGTGCCACAGCAAGGGAAACATCCGCCGCAGGTGAGACGTCAGGCCAACCGGTGGGCTGGAGCAAGGCGGTCCACGACCGGATGATATTCCCACCGCCCGATGTCGCAATAGTGCGGCCGTCGTCCGAGCACTGGATCCGCATCACGTTGTGGGAATGCGCGACGACACGTCGTTCCACACGACCCTCGGGGAGGCTCCACATCAGCACCTCGCCGGTCGGGTGTCCGGTAACGATTCGGGTCCGGTTGAGGAAGGTCAGGGCAGTCGTTGCCCGGTGCGGCAGGAGACGCGCGGGGGGGTCCTGGGTATCGAGCGGGTACACCACCACCGGGTTCCGCCCCCCGACGGCGAGACACGAACCGTCCGCGGAGAGAGCCGGATAATCTCCCAGCGGCACGATCAGCTTCCTCAGGCACCGGGCGGGGGTGTCGCCCCACACCTGGAGACGCTGTCCCGCCCGGAGCACAATTCGGCCGGCATCCCGCGATACGAGAAGCTCCGATATGCCCTCAAGCCGTTGGGGAAACCGCTGCACGGGTTGGACCACCGTTGGGTAGGACACGGGCCAGATTCGAGCTGTCCCATCCAGACTTGTTGTGCTCAGCCGGCCATCGCGGGGGTGGAAGGAGAGACCTGTGACGATCCGTTCGTGGGCCGCCGCCGGTTCCAGGACGCGACTCGAACCCACCGACGCCACGAGGAGGTCGCCCTCGTTTGCACCCGGTTGCGGTACCTCGGGCGCCACAGCAACGCGGCTCCCATCTCCAGACAGGGCGATCTCGAGCACCTGACCCTGCAACGGGGGGTACGTTGCCACCGGTCGCCGTGCCGCTAGGTCGAAGACGGTGACCCGCCCGTCGGCGCCTCCCCATGCCAACCGGCGTCCGTCGGCCGAAACAGCCATCCGGCGGGCGGGCGGCCGGACATGGTTTGCGGGCCGGAAGGGAGGCGAGAGCCGGGGTGTAAGCAGGCCGATCTCTCCCTGCGCGGTGCCCACCACGAACTGCTCCGTGTTCGCCGCAGCCGCGAGTGCTGTAACATATCCCTTGAGGTCCGGTGCCGGCAGTGGATGACCGGTCCGGGCATCCCAGAGCCGCAACTGGCGCTTGAAGGGATCCCCCACCTGGGCCGCGAAGTACCGTCCGTCCCGCGTGAGCGCGATCCTGCCTACCGGTCCGCCGGGTCGCAGCCGCGCGATGCGTCGCCCGTCGGGGATCCCGACCAGATCCACCTGCCACTCCACCAATTCCACCGGCCGGGCATTCGGGCCCATCGGACCTCCCACCGAGGCGAGAACGGTGCCGGAAGCAGCGAAGGTCAACTGGTGCCAGGGACCCTGATGGTCGGTCGTGTACTCAAAAACCACCCGGTCAGTCGCCAGATCGCGAACCGTCACCTCGTGACGCGCGCCGCTGACGGCAAGTTGAGATCCGTCGCGCAGAAAGTGGACAGAGGCCGCGCGGCGCGCCGGGTCAAAAAAGGATCGGTCCCAGGGATGGCTGCGCTCCCACAGGTAGCTCCATGCCCAGTCGCGGAAATCCGCCTGTCCGGATTGGGGAATCAGCGATTTGAGGAGCCGGGCTGCCTGATCGAAGCGGCGCTGGTCTACCGCCTGCCAGGCAGCATGCACCTGAGATCCGTAGAACGTCTCTCCCATCCGGCCAAGTGCCTCGCCACGCTCACCGGCGAGACGCCGGCTCTCGACTTCCGCCTTGTGGGCTCGGCGTTCCGACAGCACCGACTGCACCGCGAACCCTCCGACCACCCCGACGAGCACCGTAGAAACGGCACCTACCCGCAGGAGCGCCCGCCGGTACGCTTGCTGTTGGCGGCGCAGTTCGGCCCGCGGCAGGTGCTCGGCAATCCACTTCCTGTCGAACACGCGGGCGTAGATCCGATTGCGCACCCGGAGGTGGCTGCCCTCCGCCGACACGAGCCCGGCCAGCCTGAGGATGGAGACGTAAGGATCCGTATCCCGGTTGGCGACGAGTTGCCCCCCCAGCACTCGCTTGTAGAGATCGAGCAGCCCGGCCAACTCGTCTTCGGTAGCCCCTTCCCCGGTGGGTCCGCCCAGCACTCGAGAGCGCACGAACACCAGGTTGGTATCGGTATCCACTCCGCCGGACAGATAGATTTCGCGGCAGACGGCATCTACCTCGCCGGGGGTGACGCAATCCCGCTCGGCCACAGCGTTACAGAACCGCTGCGTCAGGTAGGGATGGCCCCCCGTCAAGTAGAGTACACGCTGCAGAAGGCGCTGGGCCTGCTCGGGACCGTCCGGGCGACCATAGAGCTTTCCCACCGCCAGCCCGACCGCGAGGGGCCGCGCCTCCTCCGGGCGGAAGTCAGTGAGCTCGATGCGCCGGCCGAGATTGAAAGGGGTACACCGCGGGTCCCGGATCAGGTCCGTGGGAGCGGCGGAACCGAGCAGGCAAACGGCAAACCGGTTCAATTCGGGTCGTTCGGCACGCTGATTGTAGGCGGCGCGAATGCAGGCGAAGAACTCGTCACACGAGAAAGCGAGGCTGCGCACACCGTCAATCTCGTCCACAAACAGAGTCAGCCGCAGCGCCGGCTCGCGCTGCAGAACGGCCTCAATGAAGCGCAGCACCCGCTGTACCATCGGTGTCTCGTGCTGCGAACGCCAGAGGGCAAGTAACTCGTCCTCATCCGGACACTGCTGGGCGATGAGGCTGACGATCCCACGGTACCACTGGGCAGCGGTGACGTTCTGCCCGATGGCGCTGAGATCCACCACTACCACCCGGTGGCCCTCGCCGCGCAACTTCTCAGCGACCCGGATCATCAGGGACGACTTGCCCACCTGCCGGGATGTCAGCACATAGCAAAACTCGCCCCTCAGGAGCGATGCAAAGAGAGCGCCATCGGCAGCCCGCTCAATGTAGGATAAAGCGCCGGGCGCAAGCGTCCCACCAGTGATGAAGAATGGATCATCCATCATGCGGCTCGAATCTGCGAACGTGAGCACACCGGGCCTGTTCCACAAGGTGACCACCGTCTCGTTGCGGCCACTCTGCTGGTAGGATACACTGTCAGTCTCTCAGAAGCGTCTCAGCCTGGTGAGAGACTTGCTCCGGTGGCTGGTAGGATACACTGTTCGTCTCTCAGCAGCGTCTCAGTTTGCTGAGAGACTTGCTCCCGCGATCACGGAAACGCGTGATCGCACTGTCATCCGCCGGTGGAGTCCGGCGGTCCAAAGGCCGGATCACCGAACAGAAAGAGAAGATACCGCAAGTATAGCTCGCACCGCGGCCGGGCGCTGGACACCGTATCGCCCAAAAACAACCCCGCATCATGGAGCCGGCGAAAGTGTGACACGGCAATCTGCTGCCTGCCGTCGAGAAACTCCCGGGCGGTCCACAGCAACTCGGGATTCCGGGTCAGCAGGCGGCGAATCCGGCGCAGGTGGTCTCCATAGAGTCCGTCCTCTGCGGCGCCGTGAAGTTCCAGGTCGGAGAGCGAGCAGTCGCCTGCTGCAAGGCTCTGGAGGCCACGCTGCACCAGGTACGGATGGCCGCCGACCACCGCGATGAACCGGTCCAGCTCCTCGTCCCCCCGCAGCGGCGCCCCCCGGATCTGGTTGAGCAACCCCACCTGAGTGCGATCCAGATCCGGGAGGTTGATACGCACACCGACGTTGAAGGGCGAGAGATTCGGATCGGTGATGAACAGGTGCCCTTCGACCGAACTTGCGAGGATCAGGGTGAGCCGTGGCCACGGCCCGCCCGGATTGAGCGCCCGCTCGTTGTGCCACGAGCGGACGAGGGCAAAGATCTCGGTGCCGAACTGGCTGTGAAACAGCCGATCTACATTGTCCAGGCCCCACAAAAGCGGGGTTTCCGGATCGGACTGAATGACCCGGCGCACGATCCGGCCGAAGTTGATGTTCGGCCCATCTTCCGGATCCCACATGGCCTTCAGATCGAGCGGCAACTCCAGGGAGTCGCATAGCAACCGGCTCAGCGTCGCCAACAATGTCTGCGCACTCTCCATTTGCGCCTCGTTGAGGCTCTGAAGATCGCATTGCGCCACCCGAATTCCTGTCGCCCGAGCCCGTTGGAGGCCACGTGCCATCAACGAAGTCTTCCCGCTCTCCCGCGCACCGGACACGACCACGATGCTCACCCGGCGCCGCACCGCGTCTTCAAGCTGCTGATCACACCCCCGCGCGACATAGAGCGTGGAGCCCGGCGGAAGCGCACCGCCGACAGACTCGGGTGAATTGGCTTGGCTTTCCTCACCCAGCGGCGGCAGCGGACTGGCCGGGGCCGTGTCCCAACCGTCAAGTTTCGAGAATAGGTTGTCGAATTCCGGCGAGGGGACTGTGCCGAATTCATCCCACAGCGCCGACTTGAACTCGTCGTACTGCCGTCTTGCCTGGCACTCCTGCCCCAGCGCGAGGAAGAGGCGGATGAGCCGCAGACGCGCCGCCGCGGATAGCGGGTCCGCAGCGACAGCGCGGAGCGCGTAGGGCACTGCCGCCGCCGCGTGGCCGCCACTGCAAAACAGCTCAACCAACTGCCCCAGGGCCTGCTGCAGCAACCCCTCCAGGCGTCGCTGCTCGGCAACGATCCAGTCTTCGAAATGGCCGGGGAGGAGGGGGCCCTGGTACAGTTCCACAGCCTGAGTGAGCGACACCAGGGCCGAGTCCGGCGTCTTTGCCTGTGTGGCCGCAGCAATCAGTGACTCGAACTCCGCCACATCGGTGACCAGCGCCGCTGCACGCACATGGACTGAGTAACGGTCCGCGCCGAACACCGCCCCATCAGGGACTCCCACAATCTCCAGTTTCTGCCGGAGCCACGAGAGGGCGACGCTCAGTTTGTGGCGGGCGGAATCCTCCTCGTCCCCCGGCCAGAGTGTAGCGATCAGGTGGTCCCGTGTGTAGGCGTGGCCGGCGTGATAAACCAGATACGCGAGAAGTGCGCCCGCCTGGTGCGTGCGGAACTGTGAAATCGTCTGTCCGTGCCCGTGAACGTGAAATCCTCCGAGCAGTTCCAGGCGCCACCACGGCGGCTGCATCTCCTGCCTCACGCGTGTCGGCCCAGCGCCCGTCCGGCACGGGGCTGCAGGCAGCACTGGTCGGGAGCGGTACGGGCAGAGTGCGGTTGGGGGAGGCAGCGCAGGTGCGTCATCCGAAGTGCAAGGGGATGTGGCTGCGTTGACCCAGCCGTCGTTTAGGAAACTCAGCCGGTAGTTCGACAAGCAGCAGGTAGGCTCCTGCCGCTGGATCGTGGTACTGCGCAGCCGGTGCAGAATGTGTGCGGTCTGCTCCGGAGCCCGGAGTCAGAGGAAGTTGGACTGAATGATGCCGCAGCCGGAAACCGCCCGAGCCGACGGCGCCGGCATTGAACTCGTCCCGATCGGCATCGTGCGGAATGGGGCGAGGACACCGGACGATGTCCCGTACAACGGTGCGCCCTCCACACTGGTGATGTATCCCGACTATGCGGGGGCGACCGCGGGTCTGGCTCCCGGTTTTATCTGGGTGATCACGTGGCTGGATCAAGCGGACCGTCTCCCCTACCGCGTCAGTCCCACGGGCGCGCGGGGCAGCTTCTCGTCCCGAACCCCGACCCGGTTGAACCCGGTAGCGATCACCGTGGCCGGACTCATCGAAATCGCGGGCGCCGAACTGCGCGTGGATGCCCTGGATGTGTGTGACGGAACGCCATTGCTGGATGTGAAGCCGTACGTCCGGGACTTCGACTGCGTCTTTGGCCCCGCCGACCCGGCGTGGCGGCGCGCGTCTTTCCCAAATCAGCGTCTGGCGCGCCTGGTGCGCACCATCGAACGCTTCTGCGGTCCGCTCAACCCAGCACTGGCACTCGCTGCCCGCCTCGCACTTGCTGCCGATCAAGATCTCGATACGCCGGCGAACTCGCCGGAACTGTCGTGGGAATGCGCGTGCAGCCCGGAGGTCGCGGGGGGGATCCAGGCCGTGTCCGGCGCCCCGCTGGGCAGTTCCCGCTTTCACCTGATTGCCGACAAACAGCGGGTGCAGGTCTCACACGCCCGGGGACGCACCGTCGAGTATCATATCCTGGCTGTCCCTGCACTCTCCGCCGCGGTGCTCGACGCGCCGGAACACACGCTGTTCGTCCGTGCTTGACTCCGCCCTCCGTGAGCCGGTTGCTCCGTCTTCTCTCCGGAGTGGAAAGATTGGGGACTCCCGGAACAGATCGCTACAGCACCGGGTGATCCGGCCCCACGTCAATCACGCCGATGTCTTCTCCATTGGCCTGGCGCCAGGCATCCTCAATCATCTCGCGGGGGCCGTATTCCGCGACGTAGCCCAGCTTGTCGCGAGCAGGGATCATGTCGTACTCATAGTGCTCCGCACGGGGGAACACGATTTCGCAGTGCTGCTTCCCGGAAAGTGCTGCCAGGTGCGGCACCGCCACCCCAAAGTCGAACGGATGGCTCATGATGACAAACGCCTCTCCGACCGCGCTGTCCCGTTCGAGTGCCAGGATGTGCGCGCGCGCCACGTCCCGCACATCACCCAGATGGCGCTTGAACGGAGGTCCCTCCGGACAGAGGGGAGTCACCAGCTCCCGTCCGGCGTCCTGAGCACGGCGCAACTCTCCCAGCGTCCGGTCTCGCGCCCCGTCCGCCGGCTGCCGCTCCAACTCACCGATGAAGTGGGTCACGTACGGACTTAGCGAGCGAGTACGCTGACCCAGAAACTCCCGCCCGCAGAACGTCCAGGGGATGTTGAGGATCACTGTCGGGAGACCGTATTGCCGGTGGTAGGAATTTACCATCGCCTCCCCTGCCAGCTTGGACCACGCGTACATTCCCACGGGCCAGGTGAACCGCTGCTCGTACCGGATCAAATCCGGCATCCACCCGGTGTGCGGAAAGAGCGTGTCGGAACTGCCGTACACGAAGCGGTGCAGGTTCGGACAGTGCTGCCGGGCAGCTTCGAGCAGCGTGAGGGTCGGACTCAGGTTGATGTCCAGATGTTCATAGTTGGTCGGACCCCGCAGCTTGACCCCGAGATGGACAATGACATCCATGCCGGGCACGCAGGCGCCGAGCGCCTCCCGATCCCGCAGGTCCACCCGGCGCACCTCCAGATCCAATGCTGCCAGCTTTGTCGCCCGGTCCGTGTCCGGCCGAACTACAGCCGCGACCTGGTATCCTGCCGCTACCAGCCACTTCGCCACATTGGCGCCGATCCGCCCCGTGGCCCCTGTCAACAGCACCCGCATCGTTTCCCCCTCTCCGGTGTAACTTCCGGCTCATCAGCCCACGCCGATATCCGTTCCCTGCGTTTCCGCTCTCCGGTCCGACCGGACTACTCCTTGCGGCGGTATCGAATCTCGACCACTTTCGTGTGGGGCTCACCGATGTGCAGATCATGAACCTCAAATATGATTTCGTCGGGGGAGACGAAGCGGTACACGTACTTCACCATTTTGTCGTGCTCGCCGGTGAGGTACTCGTCCATGGTGCCATAGGCCACCAATTCCTTGCCGTCCCGGGTCAGATCCCCCTCGGCACGCAGCATCGCAGTGTCGGTGCTGTGGACCACGGTCATGACAAAGCTCTGCTTGAAGTTATCGTAGCCGACGATCGTACTGCTCTGCATCGGGCGGCCAAGGAGTGTTCCTTCCAGCCCCATCTGGACCCACCGGCCCGGCATGAGCCAGCGCGCTTCCGCTTTGCCCGGACTCGGAGGGCTGGCCTGTTCGCCCTGAAAGAGACGCACCTCCGCCGTCCACTCACCCACGAATCGCTCCAGCACCTTGTGATTCGGCCCCGGCTCGGTGAACTGCTTCGCTCTTTCCGTCACAGCCGCCGGGGCTCGGTCCGGCGTCGGATTCTGCGACGCCGGCGCCACGATGCCCGGCAGGATCAGGGCCGCGGTCAGCACTCCGGCGAGACAGCCTGGAATCCAGGGGGACTTCATACGGAACTCCTGTGCGGCGCCGGTCGGCGCCCGGCAAGGGGAGGGAGGAACAATCCCACTCTGTACGTCGGTTCCAGACCGTCCGGCTGCGAGTGGCCACCGGGTTTGCGCCGGCTGAAAAGTGGTTGCCGCCCGAACCGGTCGCCCCCGATCCGCTGCTGCCACGCGCGGGTGCACGCGCTCCCATGCCTGATCTCGGTAGGAAACCGTGCCGTCTCCAGCGAGTGGCCCGGCGCGCCACCACGGCAGGACTGATTGGGTCGCTCTACGGTTGTTCGATCCGCGCCGGTGTCCGGAACATGGCGGCGAGCTACAACATCGCGAGTTCCACGAACGGCACGCGGTCGTCCAGCAGTGCGAAAGCCGGTGCGTCCTGCGGGAAGTGGACGGCACAGAGACGACCGGCGAAGGGGGTGACGGAGTAATCGTCGAGCACGGTCGCAAGCGGGTCGCGTGCGTGTAGACCAAGCAGGAAGTAGGCGTGACGGCCCCCGACAAGATCACTGTACAGGGCGCGGACGAGTGCGCCAAGGATGGCCCCGTCGTCATCGTCAATGGCGGGGAACGCGGCGTAGACGGAACGCACCGGCTGTCCCGGCGCGGGATAGCGTGGCCAGCCGAGAAGCGCCGCTCCCACATTGAGCCAGGGACGCAGGCGACTCAGGCGGCCGTGATAGGCGGTCACCACTGTCTGCTTGTACCGGCTCTGATCCCACCGCGCCAGCACCCCCACCACCCGGCCATCGCGGACCGCGACGTACACATCGTGCGGGTGCAGATCGCGCAGGTGCGGGTAGCCGGGCTCCGGCGGCCCGCCGGTGAACTGGGAGATGTGGAAGTGGGGCGCGAACTGGCGGCGGGCCATGTTCCGGTTCAGACACGCCACGATGTCCGGTACCAGTGCGGCAGTGCCCCGCCCAAGTTCGCAGCCGGGCGGGGTGAGGGGAGGCTTCCGCCCAAGCAGATTAACCGCCGGGGAAAGGAGACGGCCCAGGTCCCGATAGCAAGGCAGGTCGGCACGGGGGCGCAGCCGGCTGATGCCCTCAAGTGCCTCGCGCGCGCCCCGATTGCCCTCGGCGATCACCGTGAAGTAGAGCGACGTGCGACCGTCTGCATGCAATGTCGCCAGCGTGCGGAACGCTTCCAAAAACAGAAGCCCGCTGCGGTACGGCGCATCGAGCCGCAAGTCCGCCAGGTATCCGACTTCGCGCACCTCCCCATTCAGGTATCCGGGCCGCGTGGCGCGCGTGCCCACCCCGGCTGCGGCGCCTGTTATGCAGTCACGCAGCAGGAACACCTGTGCAAACCCACCCT
Source organism: Actinomycetota bacterium (assembly GCA_005805375.1). Classification (GTDB taxonomy): domain Bacteria; phylum Armatimonadota; class SYMT01; order SYMT01; family SYMT01; genus SYMT01. The sequence goes on along the minus strand of SYMT01000111.1, from coordinate 4,023 downwards.
GGACCGCGGTGGTATGGAAGTAGCTCGGGTCTCGGTGGAAGGCGACTTCGATCTCGCCCGGCATCGGGTTCGCGGCGAACAGGCGGCGCAGATCCGCATCATCTTGAGGGACGGCCGGTTCGACGGTGAAGCGGCTCACGTGCCGGACCCCGCGTCCGAAAACCAGGCGACCCACCCGGTCTGCCGGTGCAGCGCTGCCGGTTTCACATCCCCTGCCCGTTGTCCCAGCATCACGCAGCGGTCCAGGTATCGGCGTGACCCGTCGCGCACGCGAAGCACCCGTACCGGCCCGAGTTGCCCCAGACGGCGGCAGTAGGCATAGTGGGGGGACGCACACAACTCGGCATCGAGTGCCTGCGCCAGGGCTGCATCCACACAGTGCAAGGACTCGATCACAGCACCTCGCCGGCCGTACTCGCCGACCTCAAGGAACAGGACGTAGACGGGGGGCCGTCCCCACTCCGGGGCGAGCATCGCGAACGCTATCGGCGCTCCGAAGTGCCCCAGCACCCGCTCCGCTGCCTGCTGCACAAACTGCTCGTGCAGCTTCTCCCCGCACAGATCCGACACCGCACCGGACCGGCCGACGAACTCCAGCAGCGGGGTCGGCCCGAGCCTCGCCGCCACGCGCACGCGGTCCCCCAGACGGTACCGGTACAACCCGCCCCCGGTCGTCAACAGGACCTCGTATTCCGCACCCGCCTCCAGATGTTCCACCAACGCGGGCCGCTCACCCGGGGCCCCGGCGGGTGCAAACTCCAGGAAGTGCGAGGTCAGTGCCGGAGCCGCGCCGGGGTAGCCCCAGAGCGGCAGCGTCACGACCCCCTCTGTGGCGAGCAACCCCTTCCCCTGGATCGCCACCCCGGGGAGGCGCTGCTGAAGTTCCGGTACGAAGCGGGACGCAGCCGCATCGGCCCAACAACTCACCACGGCCAGCCCGGGCCAGACTGCCGTCCAGGGCAGGGCGCCGTCGGGACGGAGCCCTGCCCGGAGCCGGACGGCCCGCTCCGGCTCCGGACGAAGGCGTGCGGCCAGAGAGGCATGCACCGGGGGCGGAAGCGGGGACGGCGGCGTGAGGGCGCCGGTCTCCAGATCATTCAGGAGCTCCTTGGCGTGGGGGACAAAGGAATCCAGCAATAGCGTCAGAAACGATGGGTTCCAGACGGACACGAAGGCGAGGCGGGACTGGGGCAGCAGGAACCGGAGGGTCAGGTACCGGCAGGTCTCGATATCCGGCGCCCGGGCGATCTCCGGCGGCGCCAGCAGCAGGACCGCCAGAGCACGCTGCGCTTCCCGATCGAAGTATTCTGCGTCTGCTTCGAACCCGATCGGAATGCCGCCCGCGGTCTGCTCAGCCCGGCGGGCGAGCGGACTGACGGACCAGTAGTGGCCGCCGAGGTGGAGAGACGGGACGTGATGGTACAGATCGGCCATCCACGGCGCTACGGCAGCCGCGAACTCCGCCTTCAGGCTTCGCGTGTACGGAATGTACTTCGCGCCTGCCGAGGAGCCGCCCGTCAGTTCGAACGCCACCACCTGCTCGGTAGTCAGCACTCCCGGCTCGCCGTTCCGAATGCGCTCGATCTCCGGCGCCAGGTCTTCATAGCAGACCACCGGTACGGCCGCCTGAAACTCCCGCGTGCCGGGGATGCGCTCGAACCCGTACCGCCGGCCATACTCCGAGTCGGCGTTGACCGCGAGCAAGCGGGACAGGACCCGCTCCTGTGTGGCGCGGGGGGCTTGCAGCGCCTCGGCGTAGGCCCGGGTGGCCTCCCCCCCGGCGGTGAGCCAGGAGTGGCTTGCAGCCTGAAAGACGGCGGCGGAGGTCATGCCGGGCCCGCGGGAGTGACAATGTCCGGTTGGCACATCCCGGCCTCCACCTCCCGTCGCGCCGCGCCGCGCATGTTCTCCGGCGCCACGCGGGCCAGACACACGAGTTCGGTCCCCCTCCGGTAATCCGGATTGCGAGCCACAAAGTACGCCACATGCGGATTGTGCCCCCGCTGTGGGGCGCCGTCCAACTCAGGTCGGAGCCGATCGCTCGCTGCCGGCGCCGGGCGGATCAGGCCCGCCCCGGGATCGTATTCCGCCGGATATCGGGTCCCGGCCAGATGGTCCATCACGCGCTGTATCTCGGGAGGGGTGGGACGATCATGACGCGGGTAGAACTCGCGGAAAAAGAGCGGCAAGTACAGGTAGGTGCGGTGCCCCTTTGAGATCAAGAACCAGTACAGCGGCGTCTCCCGTTCGCAGGCAAGCAGCGCCCCCGCCAGCCGGCACCACGCCCGCACGAGTTGCTGGGTGCCCCAGTACTCGCGGTGAATCACGGTGTCACCCGAGAAGAGCGCCCTTACGCCGCAGGCAGCCCGCGCATCCACGAGCTTCTGAGTAGAGAAACCGACGATGCGGCAGGCAGCACCAGGCCCGGTTTCGGCCCGGAGCAAGATGACCCAGTGCTTCTCGAACAAATCGCGGCGAAACTGCTCGGGATCCGCTCCTTCGTAGTGGGCCGCATGGAGCGCGAAGAGTGCATCCGCATCTGCCGCACTCAGTTCACCCGGGGTCTTCACCTCGCTCACCAGCATGTGGGGGCCCCTCTCCCTTCCGCCTTTCGCTTCCCGCTCCGCACGATCCGGCCACCAGGGTATACCCCAGATCCACCCACGCGGGCACGACGACCAGCCAGGTGAGACCGATGATGAACCGGTATGGTCCCGAATCATCGGCGAACCAGACGCGCGCCGTCTGCCCCTGAGCCACCTGATAGAAGAGGAACGCAAACAGGATTTCGGCGCAGAGCCCCAGCCGAATTGAGGCAAGAAAGCGCCGGGCGACACGATCCGCTGTGGTCGGCGGCGCCCACGAACGGGGGAGCAGGCGCCCCATCAGTACGCCGAGCAGCGCGAGGTGGAACAGGTCGTGCGCGATCCCGTACGGCGGAATCCACGCCCTCGGGCCGTACAGCAGCCAGAGTTCCACAGCCCCGCGCAGTCCGAACGACGCGAGGTGCCACCCGTATACCCACCGGAGCCGCCTGTCCAAACCGGTTGCCGTCGCAAACCCGAACGGGAGCAGGAACCACGCAGCCAGGGCATAGTCAAGCCAGAGCAACTTGGCCGGCGACATCCGCCCGCCCAACCCACCGCCGGTGTTCTGCCCGGCGAAGAAGACGCCCGACCCCACCAACAGCACGGCAAGTGCGACCGGAACCCAGGAACGGCGCGGCATCGTCGGGGGCGACACTCCTTCACCTCATCCGAGCGAACTCTTCGAGAAGTTGTCCCACGGAGCGACCCGACCAGCATCAGCCCGTCGGCGCTCCCCTTCGCAGTGCTGGCGTGTGGGGCGGCGCCACGGCGCCGGGGATCCCATGACCCAGGTGACCCTGGTGTTTGATCGCCACAAGGTCATCTTGAGCGAATCCGGCGTTCACCACCCCCTCCACCTGGTCCTGGCTTGGTTCCCTATGCACGGCGTATCCCACCCTCCGCGGGCCGCAAACGGTCAGCGACGGACGCCGATCATGCTGTCGCGGGTTACCGTCCCAGCCAGTTGTTCTTCCGTCCAGCCGTCGGTGCCCGCCGGCCGCAGCGGGAGCACCATGTAGCGCATGTCCGCGGTGCTGTCGTGCACGCGAACGGTGACGTCAGCGGGGAGGTCTGTACCGAACTCGGCGAGGATCGCGCGCGGCTCGCGGACGGCGCGCGAACGGTAGGCGAAACTCTTGTACCAGGCCGGGGGCAGGCCGAGCACCACGCGCGGGTAGCAGGAGCAAAGGGTACACACGATGAGGTTGTGCTCCTCCGGCGTGTTCTCCACCACCAGGAGTCGCGTAGCGCCCACGTCAATTCCCAGTTCCTGTGCCGCAGACGACCCGTCCGCGAGCAGGCGGGATCGGAACTCCGGATCCACCCAGGCCCGCGCAACCAGTTGTGCACCGAGGGCGGGGGAGGTAGTCTCGATTGCCTCGACCATCGCCCGCACGCCGTCCGCGGTGATGATCCCCTTCTCGATCAAGAGTTC
>SYMT01000110.1 GCA_005805375.1 Actinomycetota bacterium | reverse complement strand
CTGTACGGCGCGAGTTAGACCACCTCCTTTCGGCGGGTACGGACTGGAGCCGGCACGAAGTACCGCCCTGGGAAGTGACCTGCCTCGCGATCGGCGGGCTTCCGCCCGACACACCGGCATCTGCGTGCATTGAGGATGAACTGCGCGCGCTCTCCACTCTGCTTCGCCCGAGAAGGCCCGGCGGCATGGATGGCGCCGGAACCGGGCGGCAATTGCCTCCAACCCATCAGCGGCCGAAGTCTTGTACCGGCAGGGGCGCCGCATCGCATCGCCGAACGCGCGTTCCCTTCCGCGAGGACAGTCCGCCGGATCGGCGCGCGCCACCTCCGGCGCCAGCCCCTTCCGAGTTTCCATGTGCAGCCATCTGTGGGCCGCCCGGCAGTGGCAAGAGCCTGCTCGCAGCCGAATATGTGCGCCGGTTCGGGGGCGATTATCGCGATGTCCTCTGGTTGGACGCACGCGATGAGGAACGCTGGATCGCGTCGCTGGCGCGCGAGGCATGGCGCCTGGACCGCGACGCAAGTGCCGAGATTGATCTGGAGCGGGCCGCCGGTACCACGCGCGTGTGGCTCTCCGCTCACGGCGGTTGGCTGCTCGTGCTGGACGGCCTGAACCGGTTCGCGGTCTTTTCTCAGGATCCGCTGTCTGCCTGCACCAGTGGAACTGTTCTGGTGACCACCCGAACAACTGGTCCAATCACAATCGGAGGTCGGACCTTTCGGCAACTGGGCCTGCCGTCCGCGGCGGCGGAGGCTGCGGTGCAACCGCCGGCACGAAATCGGCTCGCCGCGCCGGCAGCCGAGCGGTGTCCACGGACCGCGGGTGCCCCGCAGGGCGCAGTGGCGGCGCCGACCGGTGAACACGACCAGTTGGGGGGCGTCCTCCCCGATCCAATCCGGGGGCGCTTCTGCCGGGCCTGGGAGCAGGCGATAGCACACCAGCCGGATGCTGAACTTCCGCTCCGGCTGGCCGGGCTCTGCTGCGGTGAGTGGTTCCATCGGGGACTACTGGAACTGATCGGCCCACTCCCCGAGGCGGAGCTTGCGCTGTTCGCCGGCGCCGTCGGCAGTGAATTTCTTCGCCTGTGCTGGCCGGAAGGGGAGCCGCTGCCGGTGGAGCCGGCGCCCGAGCGCGACGATCTCGCCCGGACTGCCGGAGTGCGCGTGCTGCTTCGCGGCTTCCCCAAACCGGGGGACTTCGAGCTCTGGACCGTCGGGCTCAGCCTGCTGCCGGTAACTACGCGCTTGCTTTCGCTGACCCCGCCGACAGCGGACGCCCCTCCCGAGGCGGCCCAACTCGCACACCGGGCGGGGATTGTGGCGGCGACTGCGGGCCGTCTCGCGGTCGCCCAGACACTCCTTGCCGGCGCCGCCCGATTTGAGATCGCCCGCTGCGGGCTGGATAGCCTTGCAGTGGCCGAAGCGCTGCACACGCTGGCGGGGATCCTCCTGGCCAGGGGACTGACTTCCGAGGCGGGTAGAATGCTTGAGCGGGCGCTCGCTCTGTTCGACCGCCACGCCGGGCCGCAGAGTGCGGCGGCACACGAGGCTCGCTGCGAACTGGCAAGTCTCCGGGGCTCTCCAGATCAGGGACCGTAACCCACGACGTCCTGCGGGTCTTCGCACAGGACCGCAGAACGTCGTGGGCTGGGAACATGGGTCCCACCGGGCGGAAGTTGCAGCAACTTCGCGTGCCCGGCTGTCGTCGAACTCCTGCGACGGATTTCGGCGCCGCGCGAGTCCCATGCTGGGATACGGCTGGAAGAACACCGTCCGCCGGCCCGGTGGAGGATCTCCGTCCGCCGACGTCTGGTCTGGGACCCGCTCCTGCCGGGCGAGTTCACCGATGCACGCTCGCCGGGACCGGAGCCTGGATACGGCTGCTACACTATTCTGCATCACGGCTGGCGCCGCGACGGATACTGCGTGAGCCAGCAGCAAACATGGGAGTGAGTATGTACTTTCACAGCAACCGGGCCCGCAGCGCGCAGGTCGCCCTGGGTCTGCTGATAGGATCCGGCGCGGCGGTCGGGCTACTGGCTGCACCGCGGGCCGAGGCCCAGACACCGCGCGTGTTCCGTGTCGAAGTCACCCCGAACGGAGGCACCGTGGGGGTAGGGCAGACCCTGGAGTTCACGGGTCGTGCTCTCGACCGAGCCGGAACCGTCATCCCGAATGTGGTATTTACCTTCGCCAGCAATCGAACGGCGATCGCGGGCGTCACCCAGCTCTCGCCGGACCGCGTCCGTGTGACCGGGGTGGGGACCGGGACAGCCTCGATCACGGCCCGGGGCGGCGGGACGACCGCCAGGGTGACCGTCACCGTAGTCCCCGACGGGGGCCCGAATGTGATTGCCGCCGGCATCATCCAACTGAACCACATTCTGGTGGACGGCGACTTCATCTACTGGGTGGATACCGATGCACGCACGAACCGGGTGCGACGTGCTCCGCTAACGGGGGGCCCGGCCGTAGATCTGGTCACCGAACCGCGGACGGACCGGCGCGGCGTCGGCGTCGCCTTCCTCCAGTTGCAGCAGATCGGGAACGATATCTTCTACGTGCGTCAGGCCAGCGGTTTCCAACTTCACTACGCCATCCGTGCCGTTCCTCGTACTGGGGGCCCGATGCGAGAGGTGCTGCTGGAGGACATCAGCGTCGAACCGCTCCTGCTGACGGGCTGGCGTGCGGTCGGTCGGTTCCTCGTGGTGGTCGTGCAGAACCCGGTGCGCCTCAATCTGAGTGCGGAAACTCGGGTGGCGGTGCTGGATACGACCACAGGCATATGGAAATCGGCCATTACGGGCCGCTGGGTATCCACCCGGGCGGTGATCCTGGCCGCAAATGCGAGTCAGGTGTTCATTCGCGGGATTACGCCGACCGGACAGACGGAAATCGTGAGCCTGGACCCCGCGGGCGACACAAACTCGGCAAACACGCTGTTCACAGGTGACTTCACCGAACGCGCCTCCCAACCGGGCGCGGTGGATGCCGCCAACCTCTACTTCTGGAGCGGCGTGAGTGACGCGAGTCTCAGCCTGCGTGCACTGCCGCTGGCGGGCGGTGCAGCCCGAACTCTCACCACCGGAACGGTCGGGTTCGGAGTCTTGAGTGACGGTACAAACCTCTTTTTCGCGCGCGACCCGGGGGTCCTGTTCCGCCTTCCCGTCGCGGGCGGCACACCGACTGAGGTGCGACGGAACCTCGTCATCGCACCGCTGCTCGGCGGCATCGCTGCGGATGCAGCCAATTTCTACCTGGGAATCGCCGCGGCACGCAACAACATCAGCATCAATCGCGTGCCCCGCTGAGCGACGGAGAGGAAGTTGCTCCCGGCTGCGTCGGACGTTTCCATCCTTCAGACACCCCGATACGGCCGAACTTCCTGTTCCTGGCTACCAATCAGCGTCGTGCGGACGGCCGGGTCGCTGCGGCAACCCGGCCGTCCACACGCCCCACCTCTACCGTTCACGTCCGCCGCCGGGCCCCGATCCGCATGGCTCTTCTGTCGTGCCTGCGCGATGCACTGATCCTCACCGAGGACTGCGCACCCGCAGTCGGGCGCCGCGGTTGAGGGGGCGTGCGAATCCCTGAATCGAGTGAACCCGCCCGCCCACCCACACGTCTCTGGGGACATACAACGCCGGTTCGATCCAGAGCACTGATGATCAGCAGCTTGTCCGTGGCCCTACAACGACCCCTCACCACTGCCCACACGTTCGAGCGTGTGGTGCTGGAGCACAAGGACCGCATATTCGGCTACGTCTGCCGGCTGACCAACAACAGTCCGGATGCGGAAGACATCACTCAAGAGGTCTTCATCCGGGCATTTCAGTCGCTCCGCGCCTTCCGGCACGATGCCGCCGTAGATACGTGGCTCTACCGAATCGCGACCAATCTGGTGATTGACCGGTTCCGCCGGACGAAGCGGGCGCCGCAGTGGACTCCTCTGGAGGGAGGCGAGGATGATGAACAGGTGCGGGAGATCCCGGACACAGACCGGGGAGGAGACCCGCAGTTACATCTTCAGCGAGAGGAACTCCAACTCCAGGTGCAGCAGGCGATCTACTCGCTCCCGCCCCGGCTGCGCGCGGTGGTCGTGCTGCACGATATGGAAGGGATGTCCTATGAAGAAGTCGCTCAGACGGTGGGGTGTCCGTTGGGGACGGTAAAGTCGCGCCTCTTCAACGCGCGGCAACTGCTGCGGCGCAAGTTGCAGCATTATGTGGGGACGGAATGATGCACGGCTGTAAGCGGGTCCAGGCACAGATCCAGGAATGCGTAGACGGTGCTGCCTCGGTAGCGGTGCGGCACGTCGTGGAGCAGCACACCGCGTCGTGCGAAACCTGCTCCACGTTCCTGCGGTCCACACAGCGGATCAAACAACTGGTGGGCGAGGCGCCGCCCCGTCACGTTTCGCCGGATTTCGAAGCGCGGCTTCGGATTGCACTCCAGGAGCGCACCCCGCGCCCGAACCCGCTGGCTGCGTGGGAGCGCTTCCGCCTCCGATTCGACTGGCACCTGCAGGGCCCGGCGCAGTTCGCTGCCGCCGGTCTGGCGGGAGTCCTGTTGTTCGGCCTGTTCGGTCGCGGTGTCGTGGAACACCAGGTGGTGCAGGCAGAACGGGGGCGTCAAATCGAACTGGTAGTGAACACCCACCGGCAGTTGCAAGACACCGTGGCCCAGGCCGATTGGGATGTGATGGAATCGAGCATCTCGCTGAACACCGGGGATCTGGTCAGCGACTAGGCAGTGGGCCGGACCACACAGATGCAATTCTCATTCTCGGGGAGTCCCCTTCGCGTTCCGGGCACGCGCGCCGCCGGACCGAAGGGGCTCTCTCGTGACCGCACCGTCGGCTCACGCCGCAACAGCCACGACAGGTTGCAGCAGCGAACCACGCCAGCCGCATCCGCACGCGGCCTCCCTCTGGCCCTTCGCGTCGCCGTGAAGCCCTTCTCCTGTTTCCTATTTCCTATCTCTCATTTACGATTTCCCATTTCCGCCGGGCTCGTCCTCGCTCTTGCCCTCCGCGCCGACGCGCAGGGACCGGATCCGCGGAACATCTTGAGCGAGAGTCTCGCCCCACGGGATCCATCCTATGTCGGCTCCCAGGTCACGGTGACGCGGGGCAACGCAGGCGAGCGCGTCCAGCGGGCGCAGGTGTTTCGCCAGGGAGCGGCACTCCGGATCAACTTTGCCGATGGCCCGGTGCTCCTGGATGACGGCAAGGTGCAGACCGTCTACTTCCCACGGCGAAACCTGGTGGAGCGACGCCCCTCTCAGCTCACCGGGGCGCGCGTCCAGGCACAGCGGGCCCGGCTCCGGGCCGGTCAGGGACAGGTGGCCCTCTCCGGGGAGGAAGCGGTTGCCGGACGGCAGTGCTGGAAGGTGATCCTCACGCTGCCGAATGGGGTCGAGCGGGCGGTCTGGGTGGACCAGCAAACACAGGTACCGCTGCGCCAGGACGCGACCGAAAAGCGCGGCCAGTCCACCAGCACCTACTTCACCGAGATCGCCTATCACGCCCCGATTCCTCCGGGAACGTTCGACTTCCAACCGCCGGCAACCGCACTGGTGCGCGAGACCAGCGGCCAGGCCCGGCAGCGCCTGCCGTTTCCCCTGGCCCGGCGGATGGCGGAACGGTGGGGAGGCCTCCTCACTCCCCGGTACCTGCCCTCCGACTACGCGCTGCGTGGGTTCTTTCGGGAGGAACTGAGCGGGCGGGAGTGGCTGGTCACCGTCTTCGCGGCCTCCAGCGGAGCCGGGAGCAGAGCGACCCTCGGCATCCGACCACGCCGGCAGTTTCCCCGCCCCACCGTCCGGGGGCCGGACCGGGAGGGCGGGCCTCTCCTCTCCCTCTTCCAGGGACCGGCGATGGGAATGAACGCCGCTGACTTCCAGAAGAAGGGACTGAACGTGGTCACCCGCACTCGGGGAAACGCTCAGGTCATCCTCGTCTCCCCACTCTCGCCGGCCGAAATGCACCGGGTGCTCGATTCTCTGGACGCCTCACCCTGAACCCCGCACGAAACCTCTTGCCTCAAGCGCAAGAATAGGTTACGATTACCCGGTTGGCACTCCGGGACGGTGAGTGCTAATGGTGAGAGTTCTCGCGCGGCATCCCCCAAGGCCGTCGCCTCCCGATGAAGCGGAGGGACGGCGCCCTCTCCGCGGTGCAAAAGGTTTGGCCGCCGCCCGCCGCGAGAGCATCTCGCTCATCAGGAGAGTAACAAATCATGGCGACCTTAAAGCCCCTTTCAGATCGGATCATCCTCAAGCCGGTCACCGCAGAAGAGCGAACCGCAGGCGGAATCGTCCTGCCGGACAGCGCCCAGGAGAAGCCCCAGCAGGGCCACGTGATGGCGGTTGGACCCGGCAGGATGCTGGACAACGGCAAGCTCGCCCCGATGGACATCAGCGTGGGCGACCGTGTCTACTACGGAAAATACAGCGGCACCGAGGTGAAGCTGGACGGCGCAGAGTTGGTGGTCCTCCGCCAGGATGACGTCCTCGGAGTGGTCGAGGGCTGATTCGGCGAAGTAAAGGAGACCGAAGATGGCAGCGAAGGAGCTGATCTACGACGAGCAGGCCCGCCGCGCCCTGGAGCGCGGTGTCAATGCTCTCGCCGACACAGTGAAGGTGACGCTCGGGCCTCGCGGCCGGAACGTCGTGATTGAGAAGAAGTTCGGCGCCCCCTCGGTGGTGAGTGACGGGGTCACCATCGCCAAGGAAATCAGCGTTTCGGACCCGTTCGAGAACATGGGCGCTCAACTGGTGCGCGAAGT
>SYMT01000109.1 GCA_005805375.1 Actinomycetota bacterium | reverse complement strand
ATACCAGTCCGAGGCGCCAGCCTCGTCCCCCCTCTTGAGCGAGTACGTCCTGACGGATCACGGTATCACCGCGAGGGTGCGGGGCGAGGCGCAGTCCCGGCGGGTGGGGTGTGCGCGAGCGGGAGCCGGCGGCGGCGGAGTGCCGCTGGGGCCGTGGAAATCGTCAGGGTGGACGAGGCTGGCGCCTCGGACTCCGGCGAGACGCGCGCGGTGGGGCGGTAGTCCCTGGGGCGGGTCCGGCGAGACTCACCCCGTGACGCCATTGTCTCTGGGGCGGAGCTGATCCACCAGCAGCCGAATCTGGCAGCGCAGCAGCCCTACCCGCGCGCTCGCCTCGTCCAGCAATTCCAGCTTGCTCCGCGCGTACCGGGCCTGATTCAGCAGCTCCAGCAGGTCGTACAGGGTGCTCTCGATCCGCTCCCCCAGCATGCGCCGGTGGTGATTCGGGAGGCGGTGGAGGTACGGTACGAACCAGAGCGCCAGCGGCACCGGTCCCCCAACCGGTTTCCACCGGTTTTCCTCGGCAGTAGCCCCGTGGCTTTAACCCGGGGCGGGCCCTTTCGAATCGGCCCTACCCCGTTGGGTCCGCCTGCGTCGTCAGTGCGATGCGCCCTCCCGTGCGCGCCGACTGCAGGCCTGCCAGTAAGATCTCCGTGACGTGGCGGGCGGCCCAGGCGTGGCTGAGTTCCGGCTGGCGGTGGGTGCGGATGCAGGCGAGCCAGTGTTCGTGGACGTTGCCCCGGGAAGCGGGCTGGGCGTCTACCGGGTGCGGGACGGGGGGGATGTCCTCGCGGGTGTAGCTGCCCGGCTCCCAGCGGGTCATGGAGGCGCCGTCCTGGCCGGGGATGGTGATCTTGCCGCGCGTGCCGTGGACGCGAAATTGCCAGGTGCGGGCCGGGTCGCACCAGCCGGTTTCCGCTGTGGCGATGGCGCCACCGGCGAATTGGAGCAGCAGGGATGCGGTGTCCTCCAGTGCGGTTGGCTTGTCCAGGGTGCCGGCCATGCCGGAGACGGCGCGCACACTGCCCAACGCCGCCACCAGGGAAGCGACCGCATAAACTCCCATATCGAACAGTGCTCCCACGGAGGCGCGGCGGGCGTCGAAGAACCAGAGGTCCGGGTCGCTCTCGCCGAAGCCGTCGCGCACCTCGGCGTAGTAAACTTCCGGGCCGCCGTGGCTGGTGCGGCAGTGGGCGCCCGAGGGCTTCCCGATGGCGCCTTCGCCGATGAGGGCCCGGGTGTGGTAGATTTCCGGCGCGAAGTGGGGCAGCACCAGCACCGTGCGGTCCGACTGCTCCACGGCCTGCACGAACTCGTGCGCTTCGCCCATGTCGCCGCAAAGGGGCTTCTGCATGAGCAGGTGTTTTCCGGCCGCCAGCACCTCCAGCCCGACCGGGACGTGCTGCGGGTGCGGCAGCGCCACGATGATCCCCTCCAGCGAGCCGTCCGCCAGGAGGGCGTGGTGGTCGGTGGTCCAGTGCGGCACCTCAAAGCGCTCCGCCAACGACTTCAGGCGGGTCTCCTTCCGGCCCGACAGGTGCGTGACCCGCAGGTCCCCCATCTTTGCGATCTGCGGGAGGTGCAGCTTCTGGGCGATGCCCCCCGCGCCGATGATGCCCACATTCATGGCTCTTCTCCGTTTCTACGACTGGGCAATCGAAGTTGGCCCGCTCTGGGTGCGCAATCGGGGTTGCGCGACCTCACACGGTTGTACGAGTCTTGTCGGTCCGGATGACACCCGCATCCTCCCCCGGGAACGCCCCGACACCCGGAGTTGCCACCGCAGAGCGCCGGGGACCGAGGAGACCTCGGACCAGTTTCAACGAAGTAACTTGTCCGTATACTGTTGTGTCTCCCACAGTCTTGGGCAAGTTACTTGAGAGGACGCAGAGGGAGTACCGACGCGGGGTTCGCAGACCCGAGCCGGCAAGATGCCGGCGTTCCCGGGGAGAATGCGCGCGGTTGTGCCGGCAAGGTGCCGGCGTTCCCGGGGGGGATGCGCGCGGTTGTGCCGGCAAGGTGCCGGCGTTCCCGGGAGGGCGTGCGCGATCGGAGTTGTGTTACTCCACGTGCTATGCCAGGACCTCCCGGATCACGTTGCCGTAGACGTCGGTGAGGCGTTCGTCGCGCCCCTGGTGGAAATAGGTCAGGTGCTTGTGGTCCAGTCCCATGAGGTGCAGAATTGTCGCATGCACATCGTGCAGGTGGGTGCGGTTCACGGCGGCGGCGAAGCCGAACTCGTCCGTCTCGCCGTACGCGACGCCTCCCTGCACTCCCGCGCCCGCCAGCCACATGGTGAAGCCGTACGGGTTGTGGTTCCGCCCGGGCGCGCCCACCCCCTCGGCGAACGGCATGCGCCCGAACTCGCCGCCCCAGACGATGAGGGTGGACTCCAACAGCCCGCGCTGTTCCAGGTCCTCAAGGAGCGCGGCGATGGGCTGATCCACTTCGGCGGCGTGCCGGCCGTGGTTCTTCTCCACACTCTCGTGGGCGTCCCAGGTCTCTTCCAGGTGCCCGCCGCCCGAGTAGACCTGCACGAAACGCACGCCCCGCTCGACCAGCCGGCGCGCCAGCAGACAGTTCCGGCCGAAGTCGTGGGTCGGCTCGCGGCCCACTCCGTAGGCTTCCAGGGTTCGCGGGCTCTCCTGTGCCAGGTCCACCGCGTCGGGCACCTGTGCCTGCATGCGGTAGGCGAGTTCGTAGCTCTGGATGCGGGAGAGGAGCTCTTTCCCGCGCGGTCGGTGCGTCAGATGCTCCTGGTTCAGGGCCTGCACGAAGTCCAGGGTATCTCGCTGCGTGGCGGCGTCGGTGGCGGGCTTCAGGTCCAGAATCGGTTCGCCGGCCGGGCGAAACAACGTTCCCTGATAGAGGGAGGGCATGTATCCGGCGGCCCAGTTCGGCTGGCCGGAGATCGGTCCCCCCCGACGATCGAGCATGCAGACATAGCCGGGGAGATTCCGGTTGGGCGTGCCGAGACCGTAGACCACCCAGCTTCCGAGGGAGGGCCGTCCGATGAAGGTGCTGCCGGTGTTCAACGCCACGAGGGCCGAGCCGTGCGCGTGGCTGTCGGTATGGCACGCCCGCAGGAGGGCCAGCCGGTCTGCGTGCTCCCGCACCCGGGGGAAGTAGTCGGAGATCATCAGCCCGCTCTTCCCTCCGGGGCGAAACGGCCGCCACGCCGGGGTGAGAAACCCCTTTTTCCGCCCGCCCGAATTGGTGTATTGAAAGCTGGGAGGGAGATTTTGCCCCGCGTACTGTGCCAGCGAGGGCTTGTAGTCGACGGTGTCCACGTGGCTCGGCGCGCCGTTCATCGTCAGGAAGATGCAGGCGCGGGCCGGTGTGGGCGCGTGGGACGGGCGCGGCAGGAGTGACGAGCGGTTCATGTCGGCGCTCGCCGCGCGCGCGAAAAAACCCTCCTCGGACAGCAGGCCGACCAGCGCAATGCCGACGGCTCCCTGTCCCATTTCCCAGAGCAGTTCTCGCCGGGTACGTCCGCACGGGAAGGTGCGAGCCGGGATGTCGGCAAGATGCCGGCGTGCCCGGGCGGCGGTTCGATCAGTCCGCGAAGAGGAACTCATTGGTATTGAAGAGCGCGTGGCAGAAGGCCCGCAGCGCGAGCCGGGTGGGAGTGGGTGGGGGCGGCGCCGGCATGATGTCATACCGGGCCGCAAGTGTGTTCCAGAGCGCCGTGCGTTCGGCGACGGAGAGCGCACGGTTGAAGACGAGGAGCTCGGCAAGTTCCCCATTCCAGAATTCGCCCTGAATGTCGCCCTGCTGGCCGATCACGTACGGTCCGGTCAGCTTGCGGTCCGGGAGCCCGCCGGCGCGTTCGGCCAGGACCTGCCGGTTCTGGAATACCGCCGCGCCGGCCGGTTCGGTGACGGCGGTGAGGGCGTGGAGCTCGGCCGGCTGGACCAGGGCGCCGGCGGGCGCAAACGCATCCGAGAACCGCACCTGGGCGGGCCCCGTGGTCCCGAGAAAGACGGAAGAGCCTACGTTGGAACTCCGGCGCCAGTTGGAGAAAATCTCCCGGTGGCCCGGTCCGCCCCGATCTGTGACCACTGCGAGCACTGTGAATGCTGGAGAGGTGAGCACGCCCTCCGGCAGGCCGAGCCAGTTGCCCCGGCCGTCGAAGCGTATTGCCGGGTGGCGTCCCGCGCCCTCTGCCGCCCAGTGCGGCCTTGCCTGCGGGTTCAGTTGGGTCGCCGTATACCCCTGGCCGCGTGCGTCGCGCCAGGCCTGAACGCGGCCGTCGGCATCGCGCTCCACCCCGCGATCGGCCCGCAGCCAGAGCGCCAGGTCGGAGAGGAGCGCCGGATCGGCTGCCGCTGGAGTGGGGTCGCTCTTCCCGCTTCCGGAAGAT
This sequence comes from Actinomycetota bacterium, assembly GCA_005805375.1. Taxonomy (GTDB): domain Bacteria; phylum Armatimonadota; class SYMT01; order SYMT01; family SYMT01; genus SYMT01. Next base: position 2,439 of record SYMT01000109.1, on the reverse strand, counting down.
GCGGCGAAACGACGTTCCAGGTGGCGCAGCAGTTCCAGGCTCCGATCACGCTCGGCAGGGGTCGGACGCCGGGCGAAAGCGAGGCGCCACGCCTGCTCGACCCGGGTGGTGCTGCCGGCGGGGGCCTCGCTGAGCAGGCGACCGGCAAATGCATCCGCGCGCTGCTGGAGAAACGGGTTGTTCAGGAACGCCAGCGCCTGCGGGGGGACGATGCTGCTTTCGCGGCGCTCCAGCGGCTGGGTCGTGTCGCCGAAGTCGAAGGTGGTGAGCAGCGGCATGATCAGCGCACGTTTCAGGAACATGTAGACCGTGCGCCGGGTCTGTTCGGCCGGCGGCGAAGGATTCCATTCGGCGCCCCTGCGACTGAGGCCTTCCAGCGCCTCCTTTTCTACCCGAGGTACAAATCCCCGCCCGCCCTGCGCGGGGTTCAGTTCCCCACTTACCGCCAGCAGCGCGTCCCGCAGCGCATCCGCATCCAGCCGTCGCCGGGGGAAGTGCCACCAGAACCGGTTTGCGGAGTCCTTCTCGTCGTATTTCGCCGCCAGCGGATGCGTCGTGCTCATCCGGTACGTGCTTGAGGTGACCAGCAGGCGGTGGAGAGCCTTGAGCCGATAGGGCTGCGGTTCGGGAACTGTCCTTCCGGAAGAGGCGCCGGGTCCGTGTGGGCGATTCATTGCGTGCACCTGTGCGCCCCGGTCGCCGGCAAACCACCCGGCCAGCCAGTCGAGTAGCTCGGGGTGCGTGGGTGGGTCGCCCTTCGTGCCGAAGTTGTTGGGAGTGCGGGCCAGCGCTTCGCCGAAATGGTGCTGCCAGACGCGGTTCACCAGCACCCGTGAGGTGAGTGGGTGGCGGCGATCGGTCAGCCAGTCGGCCAGCTGGAGCCGGCGAGTGGTCGTGCGGGCTGCGTTCGCGGGCGACTGTGCGGTGCGGGCAAGGGCGGGAAAGACGGAGAGATATCCGGGGGCGACCTCGGCGGCGGGGCGGCGGGGATCGCCCTTTTCCAGCAGGCGGAGCGGCGGGGCCTGGGGGCCTTCGTCGGTAAAGCCAAGCACCGGGAAGCCGAGCTTCGTTTCGGGCGGCCCACCCTGGAGGCGCCCCTCGCCGGGACGGACGTATCCGCCCCAGAAGGCGGCTCCCAGCGCGTAGTAGTCACGCTGCGGGATCGGATCGTACTTGTGGTCGTGGCAGCGGGCGCACCGCACGGTGAGGGCCAGAAATGTCGTGCTGGTGACGTGCACCAGGTCGTCCAGCCGCTCGTACTGGTACTCGAGTGGGTCGTTTGGTTCGTCGTCCCAGGTGCCGAGGCGCAGAAAACCGGTGGCGGTCACCGTCTCCTCGGTGCGATCCGGGAGTTCATCGCCCGCCAACTGCTCTCGCAAGAAGCGATCGTACGGCTTGTCCGCGTTCAATGAGCGGATCACGTAGTCTCGGTACTTCCAGGAGTGCGGTTTCTCTGCATCGCGTTCGTACCCGTTGGTATCGGCATAGCGCACCAGATCCAGCCAGTGGCGTCCCCAGCGTTCGCCGTAGTGCGGGGAAGCGAGCAGACGGTCCACCACGCGCTCGTAGGCGTCGGGCCGAGTGTCGTGCAGGAAGGCATCCACCTCCCCGGGCGTGGGCGGCAGACCGTGGAGGTCGAAGGTCACACGGCGGAGGAGCGCCGCCCGGCTTGCGGGGGGCGCGGGCTGCATCCCTGCCGCTTCCAGGCGCGCCAGGATGAACGCATCCACCGGGTTCTTCACCCAGGCGGTCTGTTTGACCCGCGGCGGCGGCGGCACCCGGATCGGACGGAACGCCCAGTGGGTCCCTCCGGAGGGGGCCTCCGTGGCGGATCTGGGCGATGGATTGGGTGCTGCGCCGGAGGGGGGCCAGACTGCTCCGGCGCGCACCCACCGTCCCAGGTCGGCAATCTCCGCCGCCGGGAGGGGCGCGTCGGGAGGCATGCGCAGCCCGGCCTCCCGGCCGGACACGACACGCAGGAGCAGGCTGCCCTCGGGGTCTCCCACCCGAATGGGCGCACCGCGGCGCCCGCCCTGTTTCAGTCCTTCGGCCCGATCCAGGCGCAATCCGGACTGCTGCACCGCCGGCCCATGACACGAGACGCAGCGACGCTGGAGCAGCGGCCGCACCCGCAGCTCAAAGAAGGCGGAGGCATCGGATGACAATGCCCGCGGGGCAGGCGTCTGGGCCCGCGCGCTCTTCAACAGGCCCGCGTGCGCCGTCAGTAACAGGAGAAGGGGCGCCAGGGCGCCGAGCACCTGACGGAGCGTGAAAGTGCGTCTCGTGGTTGGCCTCACCGACTGCATCTGATCCAGTATTTCAGTATTTCAGTATTTCAGTATTTCAGTATTTCAGTATTTCAGTATTTCAGTATTTCAGTATTTCAGTATTTCAGTATTTCAGTATTTCAGTATTTCAGTATTTCAGTATTTCAGTGTT
>SYMT01000108.1 GCA_005805375.1 Actinomycetota bacterium | reverse complement strand
GATCCGGTTCCTGGACTACGTGCGGGATCGGCTGACGGGGGCCGAAGGCGTGCCCCGGCTGGCCGCAGTCATCACCGCCCGGGCCCAGGAACTCGGGTTGGGAGCTTCCTGGGAAGCGGCGGAGCCCCCCCTGGCGGGCTGACGCCGCGCCCGTCCGCACGCCTCCGCCCCGGCTTCCAGCACGTCTCCCCCGATCTTCGACAAGATACTCCACGTGAACCTTGGTGCCTGGGAGTTCTTGCAACGCCTCCGTGAACTTTGTGAACTGGTCGGGAGCGATCCGTCCGAGATCGAGGTGCGCTTGGCCGTGCCGTGAGAACCTGCCCATCGCGATGTGGCAGGTTTGTCGGGCGCGGGATTCCGAGCGACTTGCGGGATCTGCTCTTCGTTCCGTGAGGGGTCACACGGTAGTCTGGAACTCCACCACCGCCAGCGTGACCTTGCCCGGAGCGGTTCTCAGAGCGATCCCCGAGATGCAATTGGCGCCGGGCTGCAGAAATCAATGTGGATTGCCGAAGCGATTGGTCGTGCTCGGGAGGGTCTGTTCCAAGGGTCTTCTTGCCGGCCCTCTCTGCAAGCTGGGCGGCGTAGTACCAGATGCCGGCGGTTGGGTTCCGCGCAGCGATCTCGCATGCGGTCGGACCTTCCGGGGCGCCATCCAGAGGGCTGGTGATTTCCGAGGTGGGCAGTAGGGTGTAGCGAGAGCGGGTCGGCGCCTGGCTGGCAGTGTGTGAGCGGCATCAGGCAGTGGGAGGGCCTCGGGCAGGTGGTGGTGCGGGCGATCCCGGGTCTGTTCGCGCCGTCTGTGAGCGATGCGACTGCACAGGCGTGGCTGACGCCGTGGCAGGACCTGAGCGCGGGACAGCCGGCGCTTACGGTTCCGGTGCGCCTGCTGGCGGCGGCGGTGGAGTGGCGGCCACAGCGGGACCCGCGCGCGCTGCTGCGGCTCCCCGAGACCGAGCGCCGGGTGCTGGAACAGGTTCTGGCGCGCATTCCGAACTGACGGCCACAGAAACTGTCGCGTAACCACCGGTGCTGAACGACGTCCATTTAGATATATGGCTAATTCTCGAAATACCGGTGTCCCGATGCGGATCAACGAGGTCATGAAGGCTCTGGCGGACCCCACCCGGCGCGAGATCCTGCGGCTGCTGAACGAGGGGGAGAAATCGGCGGGGGAGCTGGCGGAACGGTTCGCCATCACCGCGCCGTCCATGTCCCACCACTTCAGCGTACTGAAGGCGGCGGATCTCATCCGCTCCCGGCGGGCCGGGCAGCAGATCTTGTATGCGCTGAATACCACCGTATTCGAGGATCTGATGTCCTTGCTCTTCGACCTGTTCGGCAGGACCGAAGCGGGGATGCACGAGAAAGAGGGAGAACAATGACACGAAGGCAGGCGGCGCTCTGGTCCACGCTGCTCGCGGTCGGGATGCTGGTACTATCGGCGGCGCTGTACCCGTGGCTCCCCGACCAGTTGCCCATCCACTGGGGGCTGGACGGGCACGCGGACGGGTGGGCGCCGAAGGCGGTGGCGATCGTCCTCGGGCCGGCCTTTTCGCTCGGGCTGACGTGGCTGCTGCTCTGGCTGGCGGCAGCGTCACCCCGCGGCTATCGTATGGAGGCGTTTGCAGAGACGTTCCATTACATCGTGTTCCTGATGGCGGGGCTCTTTGCCTACATCCAGATGGTGACACTGGCGGCGGGGCTCGCGCCGCAGTTGCCCTCGGGGCGATTCGTCATCACGGGGGTGCTGCTGCTGCTGGCGGCCCTGGGGAACGTCCTGGGCAAGGTGCGCCGTAACTACTGGATCGGCGTCCGCACCCCGTGGACGCTCGGAAGCGAGCGCGTCTGGGACCAGACCCACCGGCTGGCGGCCCGGCTGTTCACGGCGGCCGGGGTGCTGGGAGGGCTGGCTACGCTGGTCGGATGTCATCCGGCCTTCGGGTTGGTGCTCATCCTGGGGGCGTCGTTCTGGCCGGTGGCGTACTCGTATCAACTGTACCGGGATCTGGAGAAGCGCGGAGAGTTGTAGCGGCGTGGACAGATTGGACCTGCAAGTGGGACCGGGCGAGGGGCGCGTACGGCTGGATGAGTACCTGGCGGCGCGTGTCCCCACCGTCAGCCGCATGCGCCTGCGGCAGATGCTCGACCAGGGCGAAGTTCGGGTCAACGGCGCCGTCTGCCCCGCCGGCTGCCGGCTCGCGGTGGGGGACGCCGTCACCCTCGTGCTCGACCCCGCGTCCACCTCGGCGATGACCCCCGAGCCGATTCCGCTTGTGGTTTACCACGAAGACGCGGCGCTGATCGTGGTCGAAAAGCCTGCCGGCATGGTGGTTCACCCGGCAGGACGCCACCGGAGCGGCACCCTGGCGAACGCCCTCGCCCACCACTTCAACGTAGTGGGGGCCGCCCATCCCCCCATCCGTCCCGGCTTGGCCCACCGTCTGGATCGCGCCACTTCCGGGTTGATGGTGGTGGCGAAGACGCAGGCGGCGCTTTCGCGATTGACGGTTGCGTTCCAGCGGAAGCAGGTCGAGAAGGGCTACCTGGCGCTGGTGCATGGCGATCCCGGCGCGGAGACGGGCGAGTGGAGCGCCCCGATCGGACAGGACCCGGAGGCGCACCCTCGGTGGGGCATCCGTCCGGAAGGTCGTGCTGCCCTCACCCGGTTCCGCCGCCTTGCCGGCCGGAATGACCGGACGCTGCTGGAACTGGAGCCGGTAACGGGCCGCACCAACCAGCTTCGCCTGCATGCAGCGTATTTCGGCTGTCCCATCGTCGGGGACGAACTGTTCGGCCGCGGCCCAGAACCGGGTGTGACCCGCCTCCACCTGCACGCCGCTCGCCTCGCCTTTCCCCATCCGGCGACCGGGGGGTGGGTCTGTTTCACCTCACCGGCGGAGTTTGGGCTGTAGGGAGACGCGGGGAGATCGCCCCACGTCTCCAACGTTACGCCGCTCCGCCCTCCATTCGATCCTGGAAGGCTCGCACCTTTCCGCTCATCACGTCCTCCACGCGCACGGGGGCTCCGCAGTGCGCGGACTCCAGGAGGGCCATGACCACGGCCACGGCGCGGAGACCTTCCATGCCCGCGACTTCGGGCTGGCGACCGTCTCGCACCGCATCAAGAAACTCGGCGGTCTCGATGGCGATCAGGTTGCGGTCAATCTCCGGAAAGGGCATCTCGTAGGCGCCGGGGCTGTGGCCGAAGAAGAGTGCTTCGGTGTCGTTGAGACGGAAATCGGGGAGGGCGGCGACCATCGCTTCGCCCTCCAGGACTTCGGCGCCACGCTGGAGGCGAGCCGGCTGCCCGGTGCGATCCGGCGGTCCGGACACGCTGCCGCCGTCGCCGTGGATCACCCGCTGCCAGTGTCCGCCGCCGCTGGCGCCGTAGTGCATCACCCAGACCCCTTCGACGCCGCTTTCGAAGGCAAGGGTGGAAGTGTACAGGTCATCGCACTCCACCGGCATGGCGCGCGGCGCTGGGTCAGGGTCTGCGGCGGTAGGGGGGGGAGTCCAGTCCCGCGTGTCGCGCACCCGGATGCTCCGGGCGGAGACGATCGCCACCCGGCCGAGCAGGTACTCCAGCATATCGGAATAATGCACCCCGACGTCGAGCGCGAGGCCACCCTGTGCCCAGTCGTGTCGCCAGGGGGTGACGACGACCCGGCGTCCGTCCGAGATGTGAAATTCGCTCACGAAGTGCGGGCGGCCGACGGCGCCGCTCGCGATGGCGTGGCGCACGAGGCGGGCCATCGGATCGCGGCGGTAGTTTTCCGCAACGGCGAGCACCTTCCCGGTACGGGCGGCGGCGTCCAGCATAGGGCGACCGGCAGCCACCGTGAGCGCCATCGGCTTCTCCACCTGCACATGGACGCCTGCCTCCAGTAGTCCGATGACCACCTCCGGATGCGAGCGGGGGTCGGTCACCACATCGGCCGCCACTATCCCCGGCTCGATTGCCAGCGCCTCGGCAACCCCCGCGCAGGGCCGGGGGCGGTAGCCGAGGAGTTGCACTGCCTCGTCCGCCACCCGGTTGGCGGCCTCGGCCCGCGGATCGCACACCGCGCGAAGGCGCAGAGAACCGGGGCGGGCGCGCTCCAGCACCGCGTGCCCCCGCAGGTGCCGGGTGCCCATCACCCCGCAGCCGACCAGGATCAGATCGATCGGTTCCACTGGTGTACCTACAATCGGACGGCGGCGCCGCTGCGCGCCGCGCGGTAGACCGCCTCGGTAAACTCCGTGTACTGGACGCCGTCGGCGAAGTTCGGCTCGACCGGGACGCCCTCCCGGATGCCGGCGATCCAGTCCGCCTCTACGGTCCAGGGGCGGGCCAGATCCGGCGGGATCGTCAGCGGCTGCGGCTCGGCATCGGAGGCGCGCCCGCCGACAATCTCGTCGGTATCCAGGTCGTAGCGCAGGGTGCCCTCGGTACCGTACAGTTCGATCACGTTGTGAGGCGCATGCCGGGCGACCCCGCTGAACTGATAGCAGCCGACTGCTCCATTCGCCAGTTCCGCTGCGATTGCCACCGACTCCGCGATTTCCACCCGCACCGGCGTTCCCGTGTCCGGGTCGCGCCGTTCCGGCGTGTGCGTCTTCAGGACGGCGGTGACCAGCCGATGCGGGCCCATCCAGCGGTGAATCACCTCGATCCACATCCCCAGCGTGAGGGTGTTGTAACCCTGCAGCGCGAAGTTCTGGCGCCAGTGGAGTGGTGCATTCGGGTCCAGGTTGCCGGCGCCGCGGCCCGTGGCAAACACCTCGCGCGGCTCGCCCAGGTACCCGTCCGCCAGCAGTTTGCGGATCAACCGATCGCCCAGCATCCCCACCGGCGGCGGGCAGAGCATCGTCACCCGGTCGGGTCGTGCCTGGGCGGCCTGGAGCATCGCCCGCGCCTCGTCCGCCGTGCGTGCCATCCGCGCCTGGCAAAACACGTGCTTTCCCGCCTCCAGCGCGGCGATGGACATTTCCGCATGCGTGTACGGCCAGGTGCCGATCAGCACGGCGTCCAGATCGTCTCGCGCGATGAGGGCCCGCCAGTCGGTCATCACTTCGGGGATGTCCCAATCGCGGGCAAAGGCTGCCCCGCTCTCCCGGCTCCGGTTGCAGACCACCTGCACCCGCACGCCCTCCACCGTTCGGAGCCCCGGCAAATGCCGTGCTTTCACGATGCCTCCGGCCCCGATGATCCCGATCCGCACTTCCTGCATGCTGCTTGTTCTCCTGCTTCCCACAGGAGTTGGCGCTATGTACAGGAAGTCCCTTCCGGGATCTTCAGGCTTTCCGGCGCACAGGCGGAAGGGAGAGATTCAACTCCCGTACGCCCGGCCCGACGTCCCCGACACGCCTTCCGGGTGGACCCTCCAACTGCCGCGTGAGGGACCGCCCGATTACTTCGGCCCAAACGAACGCATGCCGCGGCATCCAGGGGCGCGTGCCGGGTCGAAGGTCGAAAGCCCGCACCTTCCAGCGAGCGGTCTGGGCATCCCCGACGGGCATTTCCCGCCGATCCCCGTGGCGGCGCCATCAGGCTTTTCGTTCGGCTGGGTGCGCGCCCGCAAGCAGGTCCTCCCAGCTTTCGACCACGAGCAGCCGGTCGAGAAGCGCGTCCAGGTCCGTCTCGGTTACGAATCGCGCCAACCACGCGACGGCTGCTTCGGACGGCTTGCCCAACCGTTTGCACGCCAGTTGTCCCACCACTTCGGCTTTACCTTCGGCCTTGCCTTCAGCTATCCCTCGGGCGAGGGCCCGGCGTTCGATCCCCGTGACAAACGTCATACTGGGTTCCTCCTCCAGCGTGCGTACCACCGCATCGAATTGCTCTTCCAGTCCCGGCGGCAGGGTGATCAGCCAGTCGAGGAAGCGAAACAGCG
>SYMT01000014.1 GCA_005805375.1 Actinomycetota bacterium | reverse complement strand
GCCCCTGGACGCCCCGGAGGACTGGCGGCGGGAGCGACCGCTGTGGGTGGTGCTGGACAACTACAGCGTGCATCGCAGCCGAGCCGTGCAGGCGGCGCAGGCGGCCCTGGCAGCGGCGAACATCCATCTCTACTACTTACCGCCGTACAGTCCGGAGTTGAATCGCATTGAGGGGGTGTGGCGGACGGTGAAATACACGGACCTCACACGCCGGAGGTACGACCACCTGGGCGAGTATCTCGCGGCGGTCCGGGACGCCTTCCAGCGCCGGGCCGCGATCATCCGCGAGCGCCACGCCGCTCAAAGCTCCCAGAACTTGCACCCTGATCCTTAGCCGAGGAGCGCCTGCACGACCCGACCGTTGGTGAGCGGGTGGGGCCGTCCCTCCACGTCGTGAATCTCGGCGTCCGTCGGAATACCCATCGTGCGATAGACCGTGGCCAGCAGGTCCTCCGGGCGCATCGGGTCTTCGACCGGATACGCGGCATCGGCGTCACTCGCCCCGTAGACCTGCCCGCCCCGCACTCCACCTCCGGCGAGCACCGTCGAGTAGCAGTGCCCCCAGTGGTCGCGGCCCTGATCCTGATTGATCTTCGGGGTCCGCCCAAACTCGCCGGTCATCACCACGAGCGTCTCGTCGAGCAACCCGCGCCCCGCCAGATCGTCGAGGAGCGCCGAGTACGCCCGGTCCAGGGTGGGAAGGCAGTACTGGCCGGTCAGGAGTTCATATCCGGTCTTGGTGCCGGTGGCAGGGATGCCGCTGTGGTTGTCCCACACATGCTGCGGGTAATTGTCGGCCCGGAGGAAGTGCCAGTTGACGGTCACCAGCTTCACCCCGGCCTCGATCAACCGGCGGGCGATGAGGAAACACTCGCCGTAGATGTTGCGCCCGTAGCGGTCACGCACGTCGGTGGTCTCGTGTTCCAGATTGAATGCCTGGCGAGTGGCCGGTGACGTGAGCAGCGAGAAGGCACGCTCGAGGAACCGGTCATGTACCCCGCTGAGCCCGTTCTGCTGCGCGAACTGGTCCTGCACCTCCAGGAGCTTGCGCAGGCCGCGGCGGCGGACCAAGCGCTCGGCATCCACGCCGGGGGGAAGGGCGGCGTCAAGCGACGGAGTTTGCACGCCGATGGGCGTTTCGGGCACTTCCAGCGGATCGTGCATCGGTCCCAGGAATCCGGCGTGGGTGCCGGCGTAGCGAGTGTTCCGCTGAAAGATCGGGCCCGGCATGGAGATGCTGGCGGGCGCGTCGCCGGTACCCATGAAATTCGAGACGACGGCCCCCGGACAGGGGAACTGGGTGCGCAGCCGGTGATTCCCATTGGCGAAGTTCACACCGCCGACCCCGGTCAGGACGTGGTACGTGCTGGTGTAGTGCTCCTCGCTCGGGTGCGTCATGGAGCGTACAATCGCCGTGCGATGTGCCTGCTGGGCGATGCGGGGCAGGTGCTCGCTGATCTGAATGCCGGGGACGTTGGTCGCGATCGGCCGAAACGGCGAACGGATGCCTTCCGGCGCGTCCGGCTTCAGGTCAAACATGTCCTGATGCGGCGGCCCACCCACGAGGAACAGGAGGATGCATGCCCGCGCCTTCCCGTCCGGACGAGACGCTGTTGCGGCCGCTGCCTGTCGTGCCTGCAAGAGGCCCGGCAAGGTGAGCGCGCCCAGGCCATATTGGCCCAGACGAAGCATGGCGTCGCGGCGATGGAGAGTGGGAAGATCATGCATGGGACAGTCCTCAAAGCAGGCGCAGCACGGGCCTGTATACTATACACGTTTCGCCCCCGACCGGAGACTTTCCTCGGTGAGCAGCGCACTCGAGGGAAAAGTGTAGAGGAGTGAGGAAAGAGGGAACATCCGTACTCCCTACTCACTCCTCTCTTGCCTGCACTCTCCCCTCGCCGGGGATGGCCCGGACACCTCGCTCACTGCTCACTTCTCTACACTCACTACTCGAGAGGTCCCTCTTGTGGGTTGGACGGGACGAGCCGGTCCGACTGAGAGATTGTTTATCGGGGTGTGTGACTCGCGCTGCACCAGGCAAGCCGGTATGCGGTCAGAACACGCAGCAGAATAGCGCCGGGCGGTGCGGGCCGGTGCCCGCACAACCCCAGCAGAGCCGAGCCCGGCGCCGGGGGGCGCAGCACGCGGCATTCACGACTTCCCGTGAGGAGCATCTCAAATGGAACCCAATGACAGTGCGACCGCATCGCGGCGGCAGTTCCTGAAAACCACCGGCGGCGTCGCGGCCGCTTCGGCGCTGAGCAGCATCCACCTCCCGGCCGTCCACGCACAGGGAAGCGAGATGGTGCAGGTGGCACTTGTCGGTTGCGGCGGACGCGGCAGCGGCGCCGCGATGGACGCGATGGCGACCAGCAAGCAGGGTCCCATCCGCCTCGTCGCGATGGCCGATGCCTACCAGGACCGTCTGAACAGCAGCCATGCGGGCCTGAGCCGGGCGAACCCCGCGCAGATTGACGTGCCCGAAGACCGGCGGTTCGTGGGGTTCGATGCCTACAAGCACGCTATGGACTGCCTGAAGCCGGGGGATGTGGTGATCCTGACCACCCCGCCGGCTTTCCGGTGGGTGCATTTCCAGCAGGCCATCGAACGGCGACTGAACGTCTTCATGGAGAAGCCCGTCACCGTGGACGGCCCGACCAGCAGGCGCATGCTGAAGCTGGGCGAAGAAGCTTCGGCCCGTAACCTGAAGGTCGGCGTCGGCCTGATGTCCCGGCACGCCCGCCATATGCAGGAGCTGCACGAACGCATCCAGAACGGCGAACTGGGCGACATCATCCTGATGCGCGGCTACCGGATGCACGGACCCGCGGGCTTCTTCGAGTCCCTGCCGAAGCCCGCGAACATCAGCGACCTGGACTACCAGATCCGGCGCTTCCACAGTTTTCTCTGGGCCAGCGGCGGCTGCTTCAGCGACTTCTACATCCACATCGTGGACCACCTCTGCTGGATGAAGAACGCCTGGCCGACGAAGGCGCAGGCAACGGGCGGGCGCCACTTCGGGGAGAGCAAAGAGGGCGTGCCGTTCGTGGACCAGAACTTCGACAACTACTCGGTCGAATACACCTTCGCGGACGGCAGCAAGTTCCTCTTCGACGGTCGCTGCATGAACGGCTGCGCCGGGATGTACTCCAGCTATGTCCACGGCACCAAGGGCATCGCCATCGCCTCCCGGGCCAACGACTGCGGGACGCCCTCGGCCATCTACAAGGGCCAGAACGTGACGCCCGCCAACATGCTCTGGCAGTCCACCAACAACACCAATCCCTACCGGAACGAGTGGGAAGACCTGATGGACGCAGTCCGCAAGGACAAGCCGTACAACGAAGTCAAGCGCGGCGTCGAGGCGAGCGTGGCCACCAGCATGGGGCGGATGGCCGCCCACACGGGCCAGGAGATCAGCTTCGAGACGATGCTCAACTGCGAGCACGAATTCGCCCCGGGGCTCGACAAGCTGACGGCGAATTCCCCCGCCCCGCTCCTGCCCGGCGCCAACGGCCGCTACCCGCAGCCGCAGCCGGGAATCGTGACGACCCGCGAGTATTGAGAAACAGGAAAGAGGGGTTGGGTCGCGGACCCGTACCCTTCTTTCTTGAAGCTCGCCGGGTAGGAAGTCGGAAAGAGCGGTACGGATCCGAGATCCGTACCGCTCTCTTTATTTATCGCGCGGGGGTGCGCCGCATCAGTCGGTGCCGTCGGCTGTACCGCATGCACCCTTGGCACACAGCACGGCGGAACTGGCACAGTGGCGCCGGCTCCTGGATCCTCACCTCTCCTTGCTGCTGCCCGTCCACGGTGGCCTACTTCTTCGGTGGAATGATGATGCCGCCCGAGCCGACTACCCATCCCCACCTCGAAACTCTCCCGTCCGGGCGCGGTACTTCAAACCCGAGGAACGGGTGCTTGCCTTCGCCCTCGAGCACGAACCTTCCCTTTTCCGGTTCGACCACATGCCAGGGCGGTTCCGGCTGATCGCCGTATCGTTTGATGTGGTTGAACAGGAGCTTGTACAGCGCCATTTCGGCGAGCACACGCTGGTGTTCGGGACTGAGGTCAGTGACGGGGACGGACCCGTCTCCTGCCTGGGCCCGCGCGCGAACCTCGGGATCCAGTTTCGAGAACCGGTCCCGGTAGCGAACCAGAGTGAGCCCGGAGACCTCGCGAGTCCGTCGCAGGTACAGTTGCAGGTCGGGTCCGAGACTTGCGCGCGCCAGAGAATGAACCGCCCGCGGCGCTCGGACCTGCGCCGGCATCACCGGGCGGTCCAGTGCCCAGATGCCTTTCGATGGCTCCGTCAGGTTCCAACCCTTGAGGTCGGCCAACCCTTGCAGCACCTGGCCCAACGTAGCCCCGGGAGCCGTCACCACGATCAACTTCTGCTGCCGCGCCCACTCCGGCGCGCGGATCTGGAGGGAGCCGGCAGCACCGAGCTTCTGTACCATCGCCTCCACTGTGAACTCTCCCTCCAGCGGAGGCGCCGGCGAATTCAACGGCGCCGGCAGGCGCGCCGTTTGCGTGGACACCACCTCTCCGCCAGCCGTATCCGGTTTCGGGGGAAGTGCTCCGCCATCGAACGTCCCAGGTTGCTGAAGGATCAGTTCACCGGTGTCCGAGGTCCCGGGTGCGGCATTGTAGTCGAGAGTCCAGCCTCGGCCGTACTCCGGGCGGGTACGGCGGATTCGACATTGATCCCAGCCCCCGAACAGCCGTGCCGCTCGCTCCAAATACACCACGGGATCACTGTATACTGCGGCAGCATTGATGGTGAGCCACTCGGCCTGCTGCGGCCGAGGCAACGCGAGGAACGGTAACCCCTCCGGGCTCCGCATCGCCACGAGCTGTGGTATTGTGAGAGTGTTGAAAAAACGATTCTGATTTCTGCTCACCTGGAGATCATCGGATTTGTACGGGGAAAGCGGGCGGTAGAGAGCGAGCAGTTCCCGGGCTATTGCGCGGTACTCCGCCACCTCCATCTCCAGAGGTGTTTGGGGCGTCGCGAACCGCCGGTTGAACACGATGACGTCGGGACGACTTCGCCAATAGACGTCACAGGCGGCCGAAATCTGGCCCAGTGCCTCAGAGAGCGGGACTGGAAACGGAAGCCCCTCCACCTTCCCCGGCTGGGATGCCGGTGCGACCACCGTGCGTCGCGCGGATCGGGCCAGCACGCGAAGTGCGTCGGTAAACTCCAGGTTCTGGGCGAAGCGCACCTCCGGCTCCGGCGTAGTAGGCGCTGCTTGCACCCATTGCGCTCCGGTCCCGGACATTGCCGCCGTGGCCAGGCAACAGAGCGTTGCCACCGAGCGACGAAAGGCAGTATGCACCCGGTGCAATTCGTGTCCCCCCAAGAATGTCATCGCATCCTCTTGTGTTGCTGGTCTCAACCCACGGCAGGTAGATCCGGCTTGCTCGTCACTGATCTCCCCCCTACCAACTCGCTGGCAGGGGCCTCACGGACAGATCAACGCGCCACTCGTCTCAATTGCTCCCGAAGTCCGAGATGTGGCCTGGATGCCGATGGGGCCGACAGCAGCACGACGAGTGACGATGCAGCCAACAACCGGTGGTTGGCACGCCCGGATTTCGCGGGACAGTCGCATGATCGGGTCATTCTGGCGCTTGAAAGTAGATCGTGGACCCCTTGCGGTCTACGATGAAACATGAAGTCTTGATCGGCTGCGGCACTTGATCCGGCGTCAGAATACCTTCTCGGGTCACTACCATGCTCGAACGGTACGCCGGAACCCGGGATCGTGCCTCGGTCAGTCGCCGGCGATATGCTTCGACCTGAAGCTTCTGTGCCTCAGGCAATTGCTCCCGAGCCAGTCCCTGAAGCGCCGACTGAACAGTTTCAACTCCAAGAGTCACATCCGGTTCGTGGTCACTGCGGGTGAGTAGCTCACCCAGGCGAAGTTGTTGTGAGAGAGCCGGCAGTGGAGATCGTCCGCTCCGCCGGCTGTCCCGCACATTGTTGGGCATCAACTGCACCAATGGGCGAAACGTGAGCGTATACTTCGGCGCGTGCTCCACCACCAAGCGCGTCTGGCAGAACAGATCTCGCAACTCATCGGGAGCCGCTGATAGGATGTGCCGTTGGGGGTTGCCTGTCTGCGTTGCGCCGTCAATGAAGTTGAGGGCAGCGGCCGAGTCTCTGTGGACAAGGAGGTGGCGCCTCGCCTGCTCGAGCTGCACCTCGGGCGACGGCGGACGTTCCTGACGATGCCACCGCTCCAGCACCCGTTCCGCCTCTGCCTCGTTGAGAAGTGTCAGGACTCGGAGCCACCCGTAACGCAGGCCGGGAACCACCCCGTCCGGGTCCAGGTCCGCAGCACGCTGAAATGCTGGCAGGAGCAGTGCTTCAGGCTCGCGGCGGAGCCGAGTCCCATTTTCTGCGCGCAGAATCACACCTGGATCCTGTGCCAGCGGTGTTGGCAGGGGAATGCCAGTCTGCGGTAGGGGTGCCTCGACGCTGGGTAGCACAGTAAATCGCAGAAGTGGATATGCAAGGGCTGGTTTCTGGAGATGTCCTCCGACGGCACAGTACAGATGCAATGCTTGCGCTACCGCAAGCGCAGTGCGAGGGGACTTTGCCCGGCCAGCCAGGCCAATCGCCGACATGAGCACCTGAACGATGCGTTCAGTGGACGCTGCGGCGGTATCCTGCGCCTCGAGTAGGCGGACCAAGTCCGCGTGATTGACGCTGGATAGAAATCCACCGAGAGTTCCCTGACTGCTGATCGTGCGCAAGTCTCGCAGGACCGCCCAATGCCACAGCTCCGCCCACACGCGAGCAAGGACTGCTTCCTCGTGTCGTTCCACTGGACTCTCCTTCTCAATCCGTTCCCCCAGAGCGCGCGCAAGTGTGGCTTCGTTAGCACACTGAATGAGAGTAGATGCGGCATTCTCACCCAGTTTCCGAGCCGAATCGGAATACTCGTGAACGTGTTTCTCGACCGCAACCAGGAACTGATCATCCGGGAACGATGTCCTCAGGTCTCTCCACTGCTTTTCCAATCCGCGTGCCTTGTGTACAACTCCGTACGCTTCATCAGCGGAGAGGTCTGCTTGCATGGAGCCACCGAGATGGGCGAGCAATTCCAGACGAAGCACGTCATCTCTCGCTCTGGATGGTACATCGAGTGATCGGAGAGTTCGCACAGCGCCCGGGAAGTCCCGACTGCGAATGCGGTCCCGAATCCGTTTCAGGACGGTCTGTGTGCCATCAGCAGCCTGGTGCGCCAGTGCGTTCCCAGCGCCCAGCGTGAGAACACCGGTGAAAGCCACCAGGATGCATACGTGGATCAGCGGGAATCGCATCTCGTCGCGCCGAAGGTTACTGTTGGTCATTCCAATTCCTCAGTAGTGACTACAAGAGAGTGCGTCCGATCACCAGGACTCGGACGCACTCTCCGTACTCCGGACGTACGTTCCGCCCACCCACCGGAGCGCAGTACCGAGTGCGTGATCGTCTCACAGTCAGGTGCCACGCTCCGGCGCTCGCTCACACGTCCGGTATCGTATCCCAGAGTGTCGGCTCCTCTTCGACCAACCAGATGGAAGCCCGCTGCCGCTCTGTCAGAATACTCACGCAGTCCTTGATGGCGCTGATCGGGGCGGACGAGATCGGGGAGGCGCAGCACAAGAGTTCTCCGTCTACCAGCAGCGTTTCCTCGCGCAAACCCAGGAGCGTCAGCCAGTCAAGACACACCCGTCGCGAGAACTTCCCGGACAGCCGTCCTCGAAGCCGTGCGACATACTCAACGTGCAATGCGTAGTTCAGCTCGCGCGCAGCCTGCAGTTCCGCCGGACTGCGGAGGCGCGATTCCTGGACCAGTTTCCGGACACTCTCGGCGAGCAGACCGACCACATTGCAGGTGTCGTACGGATCCACCGTTGTGTCGTGGGGAGGGAACTCCGTGTCCCCCAGGGCCCAGGCAAGCACAGCGAGGCCCTCGACAGCCCAGGCGCCGCGCACCGCAAGTTCTCGATCGAGGGTACCCAGAGGCGCGCGCATGATGGCCTCCTCGCGGGGTTCCAGTTCGCCATCCAGGTGGTTGGAGTGCAGCCACGCCCGGACTTCTTCGCAGTACGACCGAGCCTCCGTTCGGTCCGGGTCGCCTTCCACGCCCGCGCGGGAGACCACGGCGGCGAGGACAAGCGATCGCTTGCGCACTGTGCCGGCGCTCAGCGGTATCGCTCGGAAGACATCGTCCTCAATGTCAGTCATGGTTTTCCCGTTGACACAATGCGAAGTCCGCAACCGAAACCTGCACTCATTCTACCCAGGCCGCCAGCAGGAGTGGGGCTCGCTCCGCGCCCGACTTCCGGAGCCAGAGGGTGAGGAAGCGACTGCGAGGGTGCGCTTTCTGGATCGAGATACTGAGCCGGGTGTGGGGGCGTTCGTTCGGCAGCCGCTCGTCGGCGAGTGTGCGACGGCGTCGCACGTGCGTCTCGGCGCGACGGACGCAGCGCGGTGCGCGTGCCCAGACGGCGGGCGAAGGCAACGGTGGGGCGAGTATCGCGACAAGCCAGCCCGGGAAACGGAGCGGATTGGAGCCGGCGAGGCAGCACTCTCTGGATGATCCACCAATTGGTGCTGCAAATCCTGGGTGAACCGCCCTTCTGGGAAGTTCAGTTGACCTCGCAGCCGGTGCGGCAGCCGGCGGCGCCGACCGGCGGCGTTGGGGGAGGGGCTTCCCCGGTCGGGGGCCGACCGGGAGTGCGCTAGCGAACGAACTGCCGGATCCCGCTCGTTGGGCGCGCCGGATAGGGTCGCGGCGCGGTGTGCAGGCGATCGAGGAGCCCCAGGAGGCGTGCCGCAACCACGGGGTGGTCGGCCGCCAGATCCCGGCTCTCGGCCGGATCGCCGGCCAGGTCGTAGAGTTCCAGGCCGCGGGACATGCTCCGATGCAGTTTCCAGTGGCCCTGGCGCACCGCCTGGCGGGCCACCCCGCTTCCGCTGCTGGCGGGCGCCTCCCAGTAGAGCGCGCGGCCCGGGGCCGGATCGTGCTGCGGGTCGAACGCCGCGTACGAGACGCCATCCGTTTCCGTGCCTACCGGAACACCCGCAAGGCTGCACGCGGTCGGCAGGAAGTCCCAGAACGCCACCGGGTAGTCCGCCGTGCTCCCCGCCGGGATGCGTCCCGGCAGGCGGGCAATGAACGGCACGCGAATTCCGCCTTCGTACAGTTCCCCCTTGTAGCCGCGGAACGGCCCGCGCGCGCCGAAGTAGTCGCTGAGGCGCGTCCAGGCCTGGTCCTTGCCGCCGTTGAGGGGCCCGTTGTCCGAGGTGAAGATCACCAGGGTGTCCTGTTCCAGGTTCAGATCCCGCAGCAGCGCCAGCAGTTCGCCCACGTAGCGGTCCATGCGCCCGACCATGCCGGCGAAGGTGGTGATTCCGTCCTCGGATCCCAGGTAGCCGGGACGGGGATCGAGCACCGCTTCGCGGGGGAAGAGTCCGCGGTAGGGCCGCTCGGAGTCGTCCGGGACGACCAACTCGACATGGGGGAGGGTGCAGGCAGCGTAGAGGAAGAACGGCCGGTCGGCGTGCCGTCGCACGAAGTCTAGTGCGCGACGCTGAACCCAGTCGGTAACGTACGCGCCGCGACCGCCCCGCTCGTTCTGCGGCAGCGGCACGCGCCGGCCGTTGTCCCAGATCCAATACGGGTACTGAAAGTGCGCGTGGACCTGATCGAGCTGGCCCGCCCACTCGTCGAAACCCTGGCGGTCCGGACGGCCGGGCGTATCTTCCACTCCCAGGCCCCACTTCCCGAACAGGCCGGTGGCATAACCGGCCGCTTTCAGGCGCTCCGCCACCGTCACGTCTGCGTCGAGCAGGTGGTACTGCGCCCCGTTGTTCCGGCAGGCGGCCCGCCCCAGATGCCGTCCGGTCATGAGCGAGCACCGGGAAGGCAGACAGACGGGTCCGCCAGCGTACGCGCTGGTGAATCGCATTCCCTCCCGGGCCAGACGATCCACGTGGGGAGTGCGGATTCTCCGCTGCCCGTACGCTCCCACCGTGCCGTACCCGAGATCGTCCGCCATGAACCAGATGATGTTGGGGGGACCGGGGCGGCTCCCCCGGTTTCGAGTCTCCAAACCCAGGTGCAGCCCTGTCTTCGGGGCTTCCGAGCGAGTCGTCGAACCGGCTGATCTCGCGGACGAGGGGGCGGGAGGGGCTTCCCGTGCGAGACGGGAAACTCCCTCACCCGAGGCTGCCCCGCCCAGCGTCATCAACACCATCAGGCCAAGCAGCGCGCCTGCGCCTGCGCGGGCCGGCAGAGATCGGGATGTTCGTCTTCCTGATAGGATTTGCACAGTTGGAATCATCCTGTGGGGTGCGGTGGCACGCCGTGCGGGGAACCGTGACGTTCCCGCTCCGCCGCCGGCCACACGGGTAACGGGTCGCCGGAAATGCGGACGGATTTGTATGGCACAACTCGAAATCAGCATCCTCGCACTGGGGCGGCCGGGCACCAGCGCATCCGAATACATCGCGGAAGCAATCCGCGTCGCGCAGCGCAGTGGGCTGACGTACCAACTGACGGCGATGGGCACAACTCTGGAAGGGGACCTGACCACCCTGCTCCAGGTGGCAAAGGAGATGCACGAGGCGCCTTTTGCGATGGGGATCGGACGGGTCTACTCAGTCATCAAGATTGATGACCGGAGGGACCGGGAGAGCACCCTGGAGGGCAAGGTGCTCTCCGTCACCGAGAAGCTCGGCGACTCCTCGGGTTGAGGGCCGCCGCTCCATTCAGGCGCCGCGGACGACCCGGTTCTCCAGCGCACCCACCCCTTCCACGGTGATGCGCACGCGATCCCCCGGCTCCAGCGTGAACTCGTCGGGAGGGACCAGACCGGTGCCGGTCAACAGAAAAGCGCCGAACGGGAACTCGTTGTCCTTCCCGAGCCAGGTGACGAGTTCGCCGAAGTGGCGTTTCATCTGCCCGCTCGAGGTGGCGCCGGAGAAGGCCGTCGCCCCTCCCCGCTCAATGTCCAGGGTGATCCCGAGTTCGCGGTGCTCACAGGGGGATTCTTCCAGCAGAATGGTGGGGCCGAGGGCGCAGGACTGGCGGTAGACCTTGGCCTGGGGCAGGTACAGCGGGTTCTCGCCTTCAATATCGCGCGACGAAACGTCATTCCCCGCCGTGTAGCCGACGATCCGCAGGCGGGGGCTGACCAACAGCGCCACCTCCGGCTCAGGCACATTCCAGCGCGCATCTTCGCGGATACGGATCGGCTCGCCCGGCCCGGACACGCGATTCGGGGTCGCTTTCAGGAAGAGTTCCGGCCGGTCCGCACCGTAGACGGCATCGTAAAACCGGGCGGCGCCTTCCGACTCCTCCATACGTGCTTCCTTGCTGCGGAGGTAGGTGACGCCGGCAGCCCAGACCTCCTGCCGGTCGAGCGGTGCGATCAGGCTGGATCCGCCCTCGCCGGCCAGCAGACCATCGAGCGAGATCGGCTCCTCGGGCGCACCGGAGGACAGCGCGGCACGCACTGCGGCCACCGGGTCCGGCCACTGGAGAAGCGCGCAGAGGTAGCTTTTGCCGGTCTCCCGGTCGGCGGCGAGGCGGAAGACGCGTCCGTCGTCGCCGACGGCGCCCCAGCGGCCGCCGGCGCCGGGGAGAGCGTAGTGGATGAGTTTCAGCATATCAGAGTCTCCCAGGCGGGCGCGGGACCGAACAGGCAGGCGCCGGGCCTCTCTCTACAGTTCCGGAATGGCGAGATCGGGGGCGCCGACTTCCGACATCGTCGCCTCGGGGAAGTAACGCGCCAGCAGGTCCAACGCGATGCGGGCGCGGCGCACCCGCTCGCGCGAGAGCGCAATGGCCGTGGCCTCCAGGTGGGTGCCGCACGGGTAGATGTCCGGAGAGTTGCGCAGTCCCAGCTTCACGTAGACCGGAGCCGCCGTGCGCACCAGCTCCGGCACTTCAAAATGGCGCACAAAGCCGCCGAATCCATCCGGGGACTCCACGTAAATGTCCAACGGCAGCGTCGTGGCCTGGCGGATGCCCGCGATCTGCGCCAGAGTCAGGTCCACCGCCAGATTGAGAGTTCCGGCCCCCAGCTCCTGCCAGACGCGGGCCGATGCGGGATTGGCGGTGGGGAGCTGCACACTGGTCTTGATGACCAGATTGGCAGGCAGCTCTCCCTCCTGCTTCATGCGGTGGGTCACCCAGAGCAGACCGGGATCGGCGATCAACACTCCGCGCACGCCCAGTTCACAGCCGCGGCGAATGTCCTCAATGGCATACACGAGCTGCTCCGTGCCGCGCTGGTTGCACGCAATCCCTGAGCCGGCCGGCGACTTCACCTGCCCTCCCGTGTCCCACTGCGCCCGGGGACCGACGAAGAGGCTCACCTCCATCCCGTGATCGCGTCCGATCCGCAGCATCTCGCGGATTTCTGCGTCGGTCATCAGCATGATGCCGGATCCCTGGCTGACGCGGTGGATCGGGACACCGTATTCTTTTCCGGTCTCGATCACCGCTCGCAGGGCACGCGGGCCTTCTGTGCTCGGGATCTCAATCCGGTAGTGGCAGCCGTCAGGGAAACGCAGCGGGCTGTCCGGCAGCGAAGCCGGATCGGCGCCGGGGAGTCCCAGATGCCGGAGGAATGTGCGGGTAGAGTCCATCATCATGCACAGGTTCACTGTCGGACCGCGGAACTCCTGTCTGGAATCCGGAGGGGCGAGCATGACGGAAACAAAGGTTCTCGCTGCGGAATGGGTGCTTCCGGTGAGTGCCGCTCCTATCCGGGACGGCGCGCTGGTCGTCGAGGGCGAGCGGATTGCCTGGGTCGGGGAACGGCGTGAGATTCCCTCCCGGTTCCTCCGAACCGGGGTGCGCGCCTTCCCCCGGTCGTTGTTGCTGCCCGGATGGGTGAACGCACACACGCATCTGGACCTCACGGCGGCGCTCGGACAGATTTCCGCGTCGGCAGATCAGCACGTGGGGTGGCGCGCAGCGGTGGACCGGCTGCGGGAGGCGCTGCCTCCCTCGGTGCTGCGGCAGGCCGTACTCGCCGGGCTGGACCTCCTGGCCAGCACGGGGACAACCACCATTGCTCATGTGGCGCCGCTGCCGGAACTGGAACCGTTTCTTGAGCGACCGCTCCGCTGCGTGGTGTTCCACGAGGCGCGCGGGTTCCAGTCCGCTCAGAGCGCCGCCCATCTGAGCGCGGCCGAGGACTGGCTGGCGGGCGCCCAGGCGGTGCTGGAGGAATCCGGTGGGGCACGGGTGCGGCTCGGGCTCGCCGCGGATTCTCTCGCCACCGTGTCGCCGCACCTCCTGCGCAGCCTGGTGGGGCTCGCCGCTCGGGAGCAGGTCCCGTTCTCGCTGCACCTGGCGGAGTCGGCCGCCGAGATCGAGTGGCTGCGCTCGGGCAAAGGCCCGTTCGACGCGTGGCTGACCCGGCAGGGCGACCGGGATCCAGGATGGAGTCCGCCGGGCCTCTCCCCGCTCCGCTACCTGGAACGCCTCAGAGGGCTGGAGGCATGCGGGATTCCGGCAGTGGCCGCGGTGAACCCGTACTACCTCTCCTCGGACGAAGCACCCGTGCTGGCCCGCGCCGGCTGCGCCGTCGTCTATTCGCCCGGCAGTCGTCGTTTCTTCGGGCACCCCCTGCCGCCCATCGGGCCGGTGCTTGCCTGGGGCGGCAGGGTGGCGCTTGCTACCGAGAGTCTGGCCGCGAACGGGGGGATGAGCCTGCTGCGCGAAATCCGCCTGGCCGCCGAAGAATTTCCGGAGATTTCCCGCTCCGCCTGGGTCCGCTCCGCCACCCTCTCCGGCGCCGAGACCCTGGGGCTGGGCCGGGAGATCGGTTCATTGGAACCGGGCAAACAGGCCGACGTGCAGGTGCTCGGGGAGCTTGCCGAAGCAACCACCGACCCCGTTCAGGCTCTCTTCACGGAGCCGCTGCGCGTACGTCTCCTCATGGTTGCGGGAGCGCCGGTACGGCTGCGGTGAGCCTGGGGTGGGGGAAAGACCGGGGGAAGGGGTGGCGGCCGGGACGGCCGCGCTCCCGGGGCGCCCGCGGCGTCTTTCTCCTCTCAACTCGCGATCCGAGGCAGGAGGGCGCTCGTTCGGAACCGAATCACTTCACGGGGCACTGAGCAACAGGGGAGAGAAGGGCGATGGCAGACCAGGGACCGAAACGAATTCTCGTGCTTGGTGGCGGATTTGCCGGGGTGTACGCGGCTATCGAGCTGGAGCGGCTTCTCCAGGGCCGGGACGACTACCAGATCACCCTCATCAATCGCGAGAACTACTTCGTCTATCAACCGATGCTGCCGGAGATCATCTCGGGCAGCATCGGGCTGTTCGACACCGTCAGCCCGCTCCGGCGACTTCTGCCGAAGACGAACGTCCAGGTGCGTGACGTGGAAAGCGTGGATCTGGAGCAGAAGGTGGTCGTGACCAGCCCTGGCTTCAAGCCGGTGGCGCACCGGATCCGCTACGATCACCTCATTCTCGCGCTCGGCACGGTCACCGACTTCCGCGGGATGACCGGACTGACCCAGCACGCGCTGCCGTTCAAGAACCTGGGGGACGCGCTCTTTCTGCGCAACCACGTGATTCACGCCCTGGAAGAGGCTTCGATCGAAGGGGACTCCGAGTTGCGGCAGGCGCTCCTCACGTTCGTTATTGCCGGCGGCGGCTTCAGCGGCGTCGAGGTAGCCGCCGAGTTGAACGACTTCGTGCGGGGCGTCGCGAAAACCTACCGGGGTATAGATCGCTCCGAAATCAAGGTGATCTTGCTGCACGGGGGCGCCCGGATTCTCCCGGAACTCACCGAGAAGCTCGGGTTGCTGGCCCAAAAGGTCCTCGCGCAGCGGGGTGTGGACATCCGGTTCAACGCCTATTTGCAGGCCGCCACCACCGACGCCGCGATCCTGCGGGACGGCACGCACATTCCCACCAAGACCCTCGTCTCCACGGTGCCCTCCAGCCCCAATCCGATTCTGGACATGCTCGCACTGCCGAAAGAACGGGGCAAGATCAAGGTTTCCAATCAGCTTCAGGTAGAAGGGTCCGACCACCTCTGGGCCCTGGGCGATTGCGCGCTCGTCCCCCTGCCGGACGGAAAGAGCTTCGCGCCGCCCACCGCACAGCATGCCATTCAGGAAGCGAAAGTGGCGGCCCACAACCTCGTGGCATCGTTACGGGGCGGCACGCGGAAAACCTTCGACTTTGGGGGGCTCGGCAAGATGGGTTCCCTGGGCCACCACTCCGCGGTCGCCGAAGCGTTCGGGATGCAGTTCAGCGGCCTGCTCGCGTGGCTGATGTGGCGCACCGTCTACCTGATGAAGCTCCCGGGGTGGGACCGCCGCTTCCGCACGGCCGTCTCCTGGGGTACCGATCTCTTCCTCCCGCCCGATATCGTGCAGCTCAAGATCGCGCACTCCGCCGGCGTCACCCAGGAGCACTACGAACCGGGTGATGACATCTTCCGCCAGGGCGACCTCGGGGATCGCCTCTACATCATCATCAAGGGTCGCTGCGATGTGCTCCGCGTCATTGACGGTAGGGAGCAGACCCTCGCGAACCTCGGCCCGGGCGAGTACTTCGGCGAGATGGCCCTGTTGAACCAGACCACCCGCGGCGCCACGATTCGCTGCACAGAGGGCCTGGACGTGCTGAGCCTGCGGAAGGGCGACTTCGGAGCACTCGTGACGCACCTGCCTGCTCTGCGTGAGAGCTTCGAGAAGGTCGTGGACCGCCGCAACCTGGGGCCCGGGCCCGACTGATGCCGAGGGCGGCCCGCTGCCTCTCGTTCGGGCTACTCGCCGCGATCGGTCTCTGGGGGTGCGGACGTGACAGCCATGCCCCCCAGGCCGGCGGGCTCTTCGGCGCCGGGCCGTCACGCCCGCAGCGTGTCCCCCGCCCCAACACCGTCGCAGCACGTATCGTCCACGGCGCCAAAGAAGAAGCCCGGCGCGGCGTGCAGTACGACCCCACCTACCGGGTCATTCCCTACCCGGGCGGCGATGTGCCGCGCGACCGGGGCGTCTGCACCGATGTGGTGATCCGTGCCCTCCGCGCCGCCGGCTACGACCTCCAGAAGCTGATCCACGAGGACATGCGGCGGCACTTCGCGCTCTATCCGCGGCGTTACGGCCTCAGGCGCCCCGACCGGAACATAGACCACCGCCGGACGCCCAATCAGCAGGTGTTCTTTGCCCGCCACGGCACGACCCTCCCCAAAGCCATCACCGGCCGTGCCGCCGCCACCTGGCTACCGGGCGACCTCGTCTACTGTCGCCTCCCCAACGGCCTGGGACACACCGGGGTGCTGTCCGACGTGCGCGGCCCCTCCGGCCTCCCGATGGTGCTGCACAACATGAGCGTCGCCGTCGAAGAAGACGTCCTCTCCGCCTGGGAAATCACAGGCCACTACCGCTACCCACCGGACGGCGCGGCGGGTCGCAGACGACGCGCGTCGCGATAGAAAATCGGCGCGAGGAGGACTGACGCCTCACGCCCCTCCGGAGGCTCATCCTGTGCCGGAACTCGCCCCTCCGAGCCAGGGTCACGCACACGCCCTCAGGGGCACCCGGAGTGTTTGCTGTTTGCGGGCCCGCCAGCGGCGCCCACACCGGGCACAGCAACACGTTCCCGTACCCGAGCCACGCACGTCAGTAAGGGACAGCTAAAAGATATGTCAGTCGTACCTGTCCAACACGAATTCAGGCAGACAGTCACCAGAGATCAAAGGGGCCGATTCCGGCTGGCTGGTGACCGGCTGACTGGTGACCGGCCAGGTCCTCCCGCACAATCCCGCCCACGCGGTTCCGGTCCATCCTTCTCCCTGAAGGAGGGAAAGACGCCGGTGCTCGACGCCAGAGAGGCGCGCCGGCTCCTGGATAGCATCGACACAAGTCACGAGGTGGGCTTGCGGGACCGGGCACTAATTGTCACGAACGCCCAAGCCGCCCGCGACCACCACGTCAGCACTCACCCGCCGACGGCTGATAGAACCACGATTAGCCCCGCCCTCCGTCGATCACCCAGCGCCGTCCGCCCTGTGGGTGCTCCGCTTCCGGCCGGAGAGGCATTTCAACCGCTGCTCGCCCAGGGGAGCCGCACCCCCTTCCGGCAGATCAGTCGCTTAACGGGGACGCTTCGGGGGTGCGGCGGAGACGCCTTCGAGGCCGCCGCTGACGCGGAGCACCTCGCCTGTGATCCACACGGCTTGCGGGCTGCACAGGAATGCCACTCCGTTCGCGATGTCCGCGGCCTCGCCCCAGCGGCCCAGCGGGATAGCGGACCGGATGCGCTCGATCATCTGCTCCTCGGTCAGCCCGAGGCTCCGGCAGCGCTGCGCCATGACGGTCTTGTTGAAGTCGGTGTACACCGGCCCCGGGCTGACGGCGTTTACGCGCACTCCGTACGCGGCCAGCTCCAAGGCCAGGGTGCGGGTGAGGCTGATCACTCCGGCCTTCGCGGCGTTGTAGGCAGCGACGAGCGCGGCCGGATTCTGGCCGTTGACGGAGGCGATGTTCACGATGCACCCGGATTCCTGCCGCTCCATGATCCGCGCGACCGCGCGGCAGCAGTAGAACGAGCCGGTGAGGGTGACGCCGAGGACTCGCTCCCACTCCGCGTCCGGGAGCTCGGAAACCGGCGCGACCGTCTGGCCGACGCCCGCGCTGTTGACGAGGATGTCCAGCCGCCCGTGCGCCGCCATCAACGCCGCGAAACAGCGGTCCACCGAGGCGCTGCTCGCCACGTCCACCTGCACGGCCGCGCCGCCCAGTTCCCGCGCGGCGTGCTCGGCCTTCTCACCCTGGAGGTCTGCAATGACGACGGACGCCCCACGGCGGGCCAGCTCGGCCGCGATGCCGTAACCCAGCCCTTGTGCCGCGCCGGTCACCAGGGCGACCTGCCCCCGCAGCTCTCCTTCGCCTCCGCCGTCGCTCATCGCTTGACCCCCGCCGATCCCGGCTCGCACAACTCCGCCGCCGCGTTCGATGCACTGCCTCCCGCGCAGGCCATCGCAGCCGGTCGGAAATTCGCACTCCGCGGTTTTCAGTGGCCGGCCTTCCCTGGGGCGGCGGAGCGCGCGGACCACGCCGCAGTAGAGCGTCGCGCCGGCCGGCGCGCGCCCTGCACTACTTCTTCGGCGCTCTGACCGTGGCCCTTTTCTGCATGCCGGACGGATCGTATGGGGCGAGTGACCGCCAGCACGGCCGGCAGAGAAACCCGAGCACGAGCCTTCATTCGGGAGTCCCTGGCGCGGGGTCGCCTCCGCACGTTGGGGAGACTCGCAGGAATCGAGAGGGAACGGAGGAGGCAGCGCCGAGATCAATTCCGGCACGAGGACTCACTTCTCCTCCGGGATTTTCGTCTTCACGGCACGGTGGGAAGAGACCGCCGCCGCGGCAGTGCCGGCCGTGCCGTACGTGGAAAAGGGGGAGCAGTGTTGACGCCGGAACAGCTTCGCCTGGTGACCGAAGCTACCACGCCGCGCGGTCGCACGCTCGAAGAGCAGCTCCGGGTGTTGGCGTGGGAGTATCCGGGCTCGCCGCCGGAACACGCCGTGCCAGATTGGCTCGGGACCGTCCGCGGGTTGTTGTGTCGAATGCGGCACCCTGGGCTGATTCGCCGCGTGGAACCGGGAGGGCGGTCTCTGTCCCGAATGCACGTGAACCCCGGTCTCAGGTTTGCTGGGAACCGCGTCCCAGCGGGTGCTGCTCCTTCTGGTTTACTCGCTTCGGGGTGTGCACCACGATCCCTTGCCGCTGTTGCCACCCCGCTTGCCAGAACCCGTCGATGAACCCCTTATCGCCCCGCACCCGGAGGTTCACGTAGTCTTCCAGCACAGCGTCCGCCCCTTCCCGCTCGTTCGCATTGGCCGGGATCAAGGTCCAGTCGGTGATCACCCCGTCCAGGGCGGTCAATACCAGGAGCCGATATCCTATAGAATACTGACGGTGCTGGGAGCGGCTCTCACATGAATCTTCATGAGCACACCCATGACCCACACGAACTGGAGACCGCGGCGGCTACGAGTCCTCACCTTGGGGCTGCACCAGACACCTGGAGCAGATGCCGTGGAGCACCTCAACAGCCTCTTGAGGGATCGGGTCTGCAGTAGGCTGGTCAACCGCCTTCTCCTGGAGGATCCGACTAAGCCCGACGAGGAGCTGCTCTCGACTCATTGTGTCCATTCCGCCCCGCGCCCCTTCGAAGCCACAGTTCCAGGCGGCCAACGCTTGCCCAAAAGCGAGCGCCTCAATCACATCGGACCGGCTACTGCTCCTCAGTCCGACCGAGCCGTTTGATGCGAGGCGACTTACGATACCAGCAGTGCACCAGTCGCCGGCACCAGACGTGTCTCGTAACGCATTCACCCTAAAGGCTGCGACACGTTCCCAGCCGGTTGTGGTGTAACCTCCGAGCCGGCAGCGGTAGCTGAGCCCGCCCCGGCCGAGCGTCTCAATCTCAAGAAGAGGTCCGCCTTCGTCGATCTCCAGCTCGGCGCTCTCAAGGTGGGCACGCATCCGTTCGTGGGAGTACTTGAGGATGTGCGACACGCGGAGAGCTTCCCTGAAGAGCTCCACCTCCCCGACACCCGATGGCTCGAACACAACAATTGCGCCTTGCTCGACGCAGGCCTCGGCTAACGCGAGCGCGCCCCGTGAGACGCGATCAAGAAAGAAGACGCGCGGTTCATCCACTTGGGCCAGAACAGACCGAATAGCGGTTTGTGGGACCGCACTGTAGCGCGGGAAACGCCCACCGCAGTGGGGGCATCTCCAAGAGAACGTATGGAAGGGCACCCCAGACGCATCTCTGATGATGCGCTGCAGGATGACGGGCGTATCACTCGCAGGCTCAAGGTGGAGGAAGTCAAGCCGGACCCCTCGGCGTTCGAGGTCGGCGCGGACGTAGTCCGCCGCTCGGTCCCGTCGCAGTCGGCCTACGGGGAACGCCTCCCATCCAAGAAACGCCAGGATGCTTAGCACGTTGCCACACGTGCCCCCCGCCCAAAGGCATCCCTTCGGACGATCCTGACTTACAACAAGGTCGAGCGCGATAAGTCCCGTTCCGTAGACCCGCGGGCATCCAGAGATCTGACCTACAGTCATGCGGGAGCCCCCGCTCCGCCTGAAGACGGGTATGCTTCGCCCGCCAGCCAAAGGTGCACGAGTTCGCCCCCCTGCCCTGCCTGCGCCTCAAGCTCCTGCCAGTCAACCGTGTAGCCGATAGATTCCACGTACACGACCGGAAAGTCCCGTTCCAAGGCTGCCATCAGCGCTCCCATCGACAGTAGCTTGCTCCCCATCGGTGAGAGCACAACCAGGGAGCCGCCGACACCCGCGAAGACAGAGCTGCGGGCGTCCGCGATCCGAAGGAGGGTGCGGTACAGGTCCAGCGGGCTACTCTCGGCCGCATACACGATGTTGCGGCTGTCCACATCCCACGCGCCTTCGAGCTCCTCGCGGTACTCCTCAAGAAGCTTATCCCCCAATCGCCAGTGATTGGAGGGAAAAGGCAGCACAGGACAGGTATCGTGCGGCCTCACGGAAGCATGGATGCGATCAAGCACGGCTCGCTTGCCTCGCACCAGGTGCGGGAGCCACAGCTTCGCGGCACGCGCTTGCTCATCCATGCCGAGAGCGCCACGGAATCCGGCTATCGGGTCGGCACGGTCGGAGGAGATAGCGGTGATGGCCTCGTCCGTGGCGGGGTGGTGCGTCACCATGATGTGAACGTTCGTCCTGGGGCTGGCTTGTGGGCCCGCCTCCAGCAGAAGTCGAACCATAGGAAACATGATACCCAGGGAGAGCGCGCTGCAGTCCACAACGACATCGGTGGTTTCGCTCAGATCGAGTGCGTGGAGGGCCTCGGTGGCACGCCGTCCTCCAACTACTGCCCCGTCGCTGGCGAAGACCTCGACCTTAGCCACGTGGCTGTCCGGCACAAGCTCAGTCAGGACGCGCAGGTTCTCTGATGCTCTCTCCACCAACTCCGGAGCGGGGTCTGGCCGTTCTTCACGTATGAAGCAGGCACGCAACCGCTTGCCGAGCACAGCAGACAGTACCCGTGCAACCTGGGCGGCGCGCGGGTCGAAGCCTGCACCAGCCAAGACCAACACCCGCCGGTGCATCTCACCGAAATGAGCGTGAGCGAAGGCCTCCACTTCCGCACCACGCAGGTCCAGGCACTTATCCCAGCGGAGCGGCTGCCTCACGAGCCCGACTCCCGGACGAGACGCGCCAGTTCCGCGACGCTGCCTTCGAGAAAGCCGCCCCGTCTTAAGGCCCTATCCCAAAACATTTATGGTAAAAATTGTGATCACTCCTGAGTAAAATAGAGTGAATCGCTGAAATGGGAGAAATAAACGATGGGCTTGGTAGGCAAAGGGAGTAATTGGAAGGAGATCCCGGAAGCGCTGTGGC
>SYMT01000107.1 GCA_005805375.1 Actinomycetota bacterium | reverse complement strand
TCCCGTCCGGAGCCCGCAACTCCGATTGCCGGGCCCGACGCGCCGTTCCCCTATTCTATTTCTCGGTGTACACGATCTCGCAGCGCAGCGGCGGGCGCGTGGTACTGACGGCGGCGATCCGGCAGACCAGGTGGTCGCCGACCCGTAGGGTGAGCAAGCGCGGATTGCCCGTGTCGGGACGCACCCCCTGCACCTGCTGGAAGGCGACATCCGGTTCCGCTTCCAGCAGCAGCCGTCCCTGTTCGCTCATCCGCAGGCCTGCGAGGCGTGCGCCCTCGGGCTGGTCGTCCATCAACGCGGGACGGCCGTCCCCGTCCTGGACCAACGTCCACTGGCTGGCGGTGGTGAGGGGCTTGAGTTCTGTCCTGACCGCCGCCGGGGCCGTCCCGAGGGTCGCCTGGATGCGCCCCGCTACAGGACGCCCTTTGCCGGGGGCCGCCTGTGCCGTCGCTTCCCCCCGCGGCTTCTTGCGCGTCAGAAAGTAGATGGTCACTCCGGCGACGACCAACCCGAGCAGCACGAGGGGCCACGGGAACGTCCCTCCCTTTGGCTCGGAGGCCGCAACTCCCGGCGCCGGAGCCCGAGCAGGCTTCGAGTCCGGGTCCAACGTGCGGATGGTAACGTTCGGCAGGTCCTCGCCCGCTTCGGGGCGGTCGGCCGGTGGTTGCCAGGTTTCCCGGGCAAATGTGGGAAAGCGTGCGGCAGCGGGGGCGCCGGGGATGCCCCTCAGGGCCTTCGGGAACAGCGCCGTAACGTCAATGTTCAGCGACTCGTCGCGGGTTCGGGCGGCAAAGCTATGACGCACCGGGTCTCGGTATCCGCGCTCCCGGATGGCCGACAGCAGACGGCTGTTGTTGGCGCCGAACAGCGTCACCCGCTGCCCGGTGGGTCCCTGACTCTGGTTGGTGTTCGTAAAAAGCAGGACGATGGTCTGCGGCGCCTCGGCCCGCGGGACCGCCCGCTCCAGCGTATCGTACAGCGCCCGCTCCGTATCGTGCCCGCCCCGACTCTGCTCAGCGGGAGCGTACGGGACTTCGTCCACGACGGCGCCGCGACTTTGCGCGTCCCCGGTCAGCGACGTGCTCTTCCCGACGTTCCAGACGCTCAACTCCCAGGCGACCGGCGTCACGCGGTCACCCGCCGCGAGGGTATTGTTCAGGAGGGAGAACGCCAGCCGCCGCATCGCGATCGCCTGGACCGGATCGGATCCGTAGTGGCCGGTGGAGAATCCGAGCACGAAGTGGTAGCGATCCCGGTCCAGGTTGCCGCCGCTCTTCGCCACCTCAGACTTCAGCCACTGATCGGCCTCGCGCCGGGGCACCTGCACCACCAGGCGATAATCCTGAGGGCCCGGCGTTTGGGCAAACGCGCGGGACACAAGCAGGGCGACGGCGAGGAAGCCCAATCGCCAACTCCAGCTTCGAGTGTCGCGTTTCATAGGGTGCATAGGGTCTTGGGGTGCATACAGTTCTAGGGTTCGTGGGGTTCTGGGGTGCATAGGGTTCTAGCGCTCATAGGGTTCCAGGTGCTGGAAACCTGCCATGTGGGAACTCAAGGTTTGAAACGCGACACGAGCCCAATACGACACCCTGGAACCCTAAAAACCCTACGAACCCTGGAACCCCACGAATCACACCGGCCCGTGGTCCCATACGCGCGGGAAGTACTCTCCCTCCAGGATCTCACCCGGCTTGACGGTGACCCTGGGCTCCATCAAGTGCGTGCGGTCCGGCATGTAGCGGGTATAACCGGGCATATAGTGCACGGCAATGGCGGGCCGGCCGCGCTCCGATCGGTTCGGGGGACTCCCATGCCACGTGAGACAGTGGTGAAACATCACCTGCCCCTTGCGCACCGGACAGGGCGTCGGCGTAGTGTCCACGCCCTCCGGCAGCAGGGAAAGATCCGGCAGCGGGGCAAATGTTGTGGGGTCGGTGCCGATAGTGCCGCCCTTGTGGGGCCCCCAGAGATGGCTGCCCGGCACCATCCACATACAGCCGTTCTCCACGGTCGCATCATCCAGCGCCACCCAGGCGGAAACCAGGTCCGCCGGTTGGATGATCGGCCAGTAGGGATGGTCCTGATGCCAGGTGGTCGGCCCGCCGATCGTCGGCGGCTTGTATTGGATCTGATCGTGCCAGACGCGCAGGACCGGATCACCGATCAACTCGGAAACCATTTCGCAAATCTTCGGGTTGTAGATGTGCGCCCGAAAAAGGTCATCCGCCTCCCAGATGTTGACCACCTGGACCACCACCTGATCGGACTTGCCCCCGAGCATGTTGCGGAGCGCTTCCGGCTTCGCCGCGGAGCGGCCCTCCATCACATCGTGCAACCGCGCCCGCAGGCGGTCGGTTTCCGCGTCGTCGTACACGCGCGGCCCCAGCAGCAATCCCTGCTTCTTGAATTCTGCGATCTGTCTTTCCGTCAGCATTCCTTCGTCCCCCGGCATCATGATGCCCGAACCGCCGGGTTTCTGCCACGATGTTCTGCCGGAGACCCCCACGTCCCTTCGTCCCGATCCGCATCTCCCGTCAGGGCGGGCGGGACGACGAATTCTGCCTGGGTCCCTTAACGTCAGATCAGTCGGAATAAGTCCGCCAGTCGGTGCTCGTCCGCCAGGCCGCGCCGGGGTAAACCCACGGCGCTACTGCAGTGGAAAGTGGCGATGCCACTCAGGTGGGTGGTGACTAACCCGCCCCCGTACCCGAGCCACGCACGTGAGCAAGTGGACCCACCTGACAATCTCGGAACACCTGTCGCGCGAACGGCCCACGTACCCGAGCTACGCCGGGTGTCCCTGGGCGTGAGCCAGTGGACCCACCCGGCGCCCGCACACCCCGTTCCCGAGCGACGGGCGGGCGGGACGACGAAGTCTGTCTGGGTCTCTCAGCGGGTGCGTCCGGAGTCCCCTCTCACCCGCGTCTGTGCGGGTTCCCCAATCAGGACCCGGATTCTCGACGCGGCGCATCCGGCCGGTAGTCGGCGCCGGTGAGGCTGCGGAGCACGGATTCCTGCCAGGCGTGGAGCCGGGCCCGTAACTTCTCGACGACTGCCGGTTCTTGCGCGACGAGGTCTGCCTTCTCGCCCGGATCGGCGTCCAGATCGAAGAGTTCCTGTCGGGGCCGGCCGTTCATCCGGTCGTGGATCACCAGTTTGAAACGCCCTTCAATGATCGCACGCGGGCCGAGGCGGTCGGCGTCCGTGAGCGGAGGGTGGCGGTGGTTCAGGAAGTCGCGCGTCGCCTTCCCGTTCTGGAGCTTGACCAGCGGCGTGGTGCCCTCCTGGAGCTTCGGGCTGATGTAGGGTTCCGGCTTCATCCCGGCGAAGCGGGGGGTATTGAACTCCCAGAAGTGGAGGGGCGTCGCTCGCTCGGTCTGTTTGCCTTCGAGCGCCGGGGTCAGGTCGCTCCCATCCAGCGGGCGCGCGGGGAGCGGCCGGCGCGTGAGGGCGCAGACGGTGGGCAGCAGGTCGCTGGTGGAGGCCCGGAAGCGGACGGTGCGCGGCTGCGGGAAGCGGGCGGGCCACTCCAGCAGGCCGGGGACCAGTGTGCCCCCCTCGTAGACCTGCCCCTTCATGCCCCGGTGCGGCGCCCCGAGGGCGGCGTCGGCGGAGGTGCCGTTGTCGCCGCAGTAGAAGAGCAGGGTGTTCCGGCGCAGTCCTGCTGCCGCCAGGTACTTCCGCAGCGTCCCGATCGCGCGATCCATCGCGGTGATTTCCGCGTACCGTTCGCGCAACACCTCCCCCTGGGGCCGTGTCACCGTGCCGCCGGTCTCGTTGGATGTGAGCC
Organism: Actinomycetota bacterium; assembly: GCA_005805375.1. Classification (GTDB taxonomy): domain Bacteria; phylum Armatimonadota; class SYMT01; order SYMT01; family SYMT01; genus SYMT01. The sequence continues at coordinate 16,873 of SYMT01000107.1, read as the reverse complement.
GGACCGGCTTCCGGTACTTCCCCGGCAGATCGTCGTAGAGCGCGAGGTCCCGCGGAAGCCCGCTGTACGGTTCATGCGGGGAGCCGAACCAGACCAGCGTGAAGAAAGGCCGTCCGGACTTGCGGGCGTCTCCGATAAACCGGATCGTTTCCGTGACCAGGATCTCGGAACTCTCCCCCTTCAGCACCTCCGGCGGACCGCCGTTCCGGGAGAGCGAGGGGTTCAACTCGAAGAAGTTGTCGTGCGAGAGCCACTCCTGGAAGCCCATCGCCCCCGGATTGGTGGGCGAGCCCGCTTTCACCGCGCCGACATGCCACTTTCCGAAGTGCCCGCAACGATACCCGGCCCGCGACAGCACGTGCGCCAGCGTGATCTCCTCCGGGCGCAGCGACCACCCCGGGGCGAAGGTCCCCATCCGGTTCGGATGCCGCCCGGTCAGGAAACTGGCCCGGGTCGGGGAACAACTCGGATGCCCGGCATGGAAACCGTCGAGGCGCAATCCTCGGGCCGCCATCTCATCCAGCACGGGGGTCTTCACGTGCGGATGCCCGTGGTATCCTGTCTCCTCCCAGCCGTGATCGTCCCCCATCATCAGAATGATGTTGGGCCGGTCGGCCGCGGCGGCACCCGGGCCCGCAGCCGTGCCGGTGGCCGCGAGTTGGGCGAGCCACGCGGCGGCGATGAGCACGGGGATCTGGGGTTTCATCCTTCTGATTTCGTGGACGCAGCCTGTCCGACGGGTCAGACGATCCCCTCCACGGTCCAGGGCCGGCGGTAGTCCTTGGTGAGGAGGGCGCTGGCCTCCCGGTCGTCGGGAAAGGTCTCGGTGCGGGGATCGAAGCGCAGGACCCGGCCGGTCCGATAGACGATCTCTCCGAGATGGATCAGTCCGCAGGAATAGTGTGCCGTCTCCGCTGTGGCGTTGGTGGCCTTGCGCGAGCGCACGCACTCGAGGAAATTGGCGTGGTGAACCCCCAGCGGAGTGCCCACCCTGCCGGCTTTGCCGACCGCCGGCCCCGGCTCCTCCTTCGGCCCAAGAAAAACCTGGAAGAACCCGCGCCGGGAGAAGATCATGTATCCCTTCTCTCCATAGAAGGCGTTCCCGCTGTCCACCCCGTGCAGGCCGTAAGGGGTCCATTGGCGGTCCTCGTAGAGGAGTACCTTGCCGCTGGCGTACTCGTAGGTCACCATCATATTGTCGGGGTATTCCCGATACCCGCTCCCGAGCGCCGCGGAACTCCCGTGTGCGGTGATGCGCACCGGATGGGTGTTCTCGCCCAGCCCCCAGCGGGCCAGATCAATGTCGTGTGCGCCGTCGTCTCCGATATCCCCGTTGCCGTACTCCCGGAATTGACGCCAGGTACGATGGAAGCGCTGCGGGTTGAAGGCCCGCTTCCGAGCCGGGCCGAGCCACCGATCGTAATCCACGCCGCTCGGCGGGACGCCGTCCGGTACCGGCGCGGCATTCTCCTGGCGCTGGCAATTCCAGGCCTTCGCCATACGGATCTCGCCCAGAATGCCGGAAGCGAGCACCTCAGCAGCCCGGACGGTCACTTCGCTGGAACGCATCTGCGTGCCATGCTGCACCACGCGATTCCGGCGGGCGGCGGCCTGAACCAGCAGGCGCCCCTCGTGAAAGACGTGCGAGGCCGGCTTCTCCACGTACACATCCTTGTCCGCCGCCAGCGCACGCAGGGCGATCGGCATGTGCCAGTGGTGCGGGGTGGAGATGACCACCGCATCCACCGCCTTGTTGGCCAGCACCTCGCGAAAGTCGGTAACGAGCTTCGGCTTGCGCTCTGGGATCTTCTCCGACACCCGAGCCAGCACGCTCGGATCCAGGTCGCAGAGCGCGACCAGATCCACATCCGAGCGCGCCGCGAGAATGCCCACGTGCGCGGATCCCATGCCGTTCACGCCGATCACGGCGACGCCGACCCGCTCATTGGCGGCGCACACGCGGTGCGCCGCCGCGAGGGTGGAGGGCAGGACCGCGGTGGCGGCCAGAAACGAGCGTCGTGAGGACGGCCGGGAAGGGGTGTCCAGCAACGGGGAGCAGGAAGTTTCCATCGAGTAATCTCGGAGATCCATCAGGCAGTGAGGGGCAGGCCGCACGCGCGCAGGAGCGTCTCCTGCACGACCAGATCGTGCGCATACGGAAAGTCGGTCGTCTTCTCGCCACGGACGATGCGCGCCATGTCGGCCGCGTCGTCCACGAACCGCGTGTATTTCGGGAACTTCAGGTCCTGCGTTCCCTTCCGGTAGGGGCCGCGATCCTGGGAGAGGGAGAGCACGGCAGCGGGATTGTCGAGTGGCTGGATGTGGAACGTTCCCTCGGTGCCGCAGACGACGAAGTGGCGGCGACTTCCGCCTTCCACCTCCAGGGCGCTCGATTTCACGGTGGCCATCGCCCGGGGGTAGGTGAGCACCGCGAGCATGTTGTCCAGGAGAGAATCCCCCAGCGTGGAGGAGTGCCGATTGACCGGGTGGACGTCGTGCGGCTTCCCCAGAACCCCGATCACCAGATCCAGGATGTGGCAGCCGAGTTCGAACATCAAGCCGCCCCGATACTCCGCCAGGCGCTTGCGTCCCTCAGGGTCCACGACCTTGCTCATCACGGTGTGGATCTCGAACACCTCGCCCAACCAGCCGTCCCGGAGGAACTGCCGGAGCAGCACCACCGCCGGGTTGTACCGGTACATGTAGCCCATCTGCACCAGCAGCTTTCGCTCCTCCGCCTGGTGGAGCAGGCGCCGGAACTGCGGCAGCGACTCGCCCGCCGGCTTATCAATATGGACATGCTTCCCAGCGGCGATGCAGACCTCCGCCTGATCCAGCAGGTCGCGCACCCGCGTTTCCACCAGCACCGCCCGGAGCCCGGGGGTCGCCAGCAACTGATCGCGCTCCATCCACCGCAGGCCGCGATACAGATCGGCGCTCTCCGCCCGTTTCCGCAACTCCGGGTCCGGCTCCACGATGCCCACCACCTCGTAGTCGGGAGAGTCGCGGTACACGGAGAGCTTGCTCGCGTGCGCATGACCGACGCCGATCTGCCCGATCTTGATCGGCTCGGGCGCGGCCGCCGCGGGGAGAGTCAGGCCGGCGGCGCCGAGGGATCCAGCCTGTAGCAGCGAGCGCCGGGTGAGGGCTATGGGTTGGGGTTGCAGAGTGAGGCTCATGCGGCCTACATTCTTCGCAGAACTAGCGGTTTCCTTCACCGGGACCGCGTGCTCCAGCAACACGTGTGCGTACTGGACCACGCCGGAGGCGGGCGCCGTCGTCCGGTGCGTATGTCCCAGGCCCCGCGGGGGACGCACCGGCGACCAGCATGCTGCAACTCCCCGGTGGGGTTCCACTCGCCTTCCGGCGTGCGGACGTGCCGACGTTCCGCGCCGCGCTGCTTGGCTTGCGGCCGAGCAACGCGCCGGCGGGGATGCGCTTCGGTTTCTCGGAGCCGATACAGGCTTGATGGCCTCGTCCACCCGGGCGATAGCTTGCCGTTTCGCCCGGGGGACCGGTCATCGCGTGGCTGCGGGATCCGACCGGATCGTGTCCCGGGCATCCGTTCACCCCCCGCGGCAAGATCAGCCCGAGACAGCCTGCTCCACACACCAGTCGAGGAGGATCGCGATCTCACGTCGCTGGATTTCCTGGAGAAGCTGTGCGGTTTGCGGTGACAGCGTTCCCGCGTCGGCCTGACCGAACCAGTCCACCATCGCGAACGGGTCCCAGGCATCCCCATTCGCCAGGCGACCCGCGGCTTCGGTCACCCAGCGCATTCCGGAACCCGCGTCGGCCAGCACGGCGAGCGCAGCCTCTCGCACGCGAGGGAACGCCGGATGCGAGCCGGTCTGGCGAAACCAGTAGCGCGTGTTGTTCAGGTTCGCCTCCAGCCCCCGGTTGCGGTGCCCTTCGCGACGGTGGCACAGGCCGTGCCAATAGCTGCCGGTTGGGGTAGCGATTCCCTGGCACAGGTTGTGGGATGCTTCGAAATCGTCGTTCCAGAGATGCAGCCCGGCAATGGCTGCCGCCGCGAGTTCCGCATTCTGCACGGAGCGCCCCGCAAACAGTTCTTCCGCCGGCGACTCCCGCAGTGCCCGGCCCAGTTCGGGGTCCCACGGCTCCCCGGCGAACAACGGCAGTGAATCGCGTTGGCGCAGTTGGGCCAGCACAGTTTCCAGTTTCATTCCCACGTCCTCCCGTGGAGGAAGGATACCGCAAACATGACGAAAGCGGGAACCGGACCGCGACCCGTGATCCGGAGTCGGCGGAGTTCCTTGGGCGGAAGACAGGTCACTCCGGGGAGTAGTCCGTCACGGTGAGGCGGGGAAGCTTCTGCTTGAGGCGGTCCACGGCCGCGACACTCAGCTTCAGGTCGGTGACTGAGAGCAGGCGCAGGTGCGTCAGGCCGTGCAGGTGTTCGAGGCCGGCGCCGGTCACGCGGGTCCCGTACAGGTTAATGGATTGGAGTTGGGTCAGGCCGCGCACGTGCGCCAGGCCCGAGTCGCCGATGGCGCAGCGAGCCAGGTAAAGGCGCTCAAGCGCTCGGAGTTTCGCCACACCGGGCATGCCGGCGTCGGTGATCCGCGTGGCGGCTAAATGCAGCTCCCGCAGGGCCGGCAGGGAGCCGAGATGCTGTGCCTCCTCATCACCGAAATCGGTGCCTGCGGCGTCAATCGCCACCACATTGCCGGCGGTGTCCCGCGTGACCAGACCCACCGCGAGGAGCGCGTCGGCCAGAGGGCGGGCCTGGCCCTGAACGAACAGCCGCACCACTGCCCCGAGGGTTACCGTCGTACCACTCAACGACAGGCGGGCCAGCCTGCGAAGGGAGCTGAGAGGCATTAAACCGGCGCCCGTGACTCGGGTGCCGGAGAGGTGCAACTCCTCCTGATCGGCGAGTGCCGCCACGTGGACGAGCCCGGCGTCCGAAATGGGCGCGCCGTTCAGGTGCAACCGGCGGAGCGCTGGAAACAAGGCCAGTGCCGATGCGCCGGCATCATCTACCACGGAGTCATGCACGCGTAGGGTCGAGAGCCGGGACAGCGCGCGGAAGCCGCGGAGGACAGTCGCCGTGACACCCGCCGGCAAAGCAAGGGAACGAAGATGCACGAGGCCCTCGAGTGGCCCCAAAGCGCCTGACGACAACGGGGTGGCGTCCAGATCGAGGCGTTCGAGACGGGTGAGGGATGCGACTTCGGCCATCGCCGAGGCGCGCACGGGGGCGCCAGTCAGCCGCAACTCCCGGAGTGAGGTCAGCCGGTGCAGCCCTGCCAGCCCCATCGCGCCCACGCCGGTGTGGCTCAGATCCAGTTCCTGAAGCACCGGGAGCAGAGCCAGTGAGGCGAGCACGTTGTCGTTGAGGTTCCGGATCCCGGACAGGTTCAGCGCGCGCAAGCGGGCACACGCCCGCAGCGCCGCTATCCCCTGCGGGGTGACGTTCCGGCAGTTGCCGAGATCCAGCCGTTCGAGACTGCGTAGGGAGCGAAGGCCCGGCAGATCGGCATCCCCGGTTTGGGGCGGCAGATGGAGGGTGCGGAGCCCGGACAGGTGCGACAGGTGCGCGAGTCCCACCGACGTGAGTGAGCGCAGGGTGCGCAGGTCGAGTTCCTCCAAGCGCACGAGGGGTCGGAGTAGTGCGATTCCGGCGTCGTCCACCCGGGGCGGGAGCCGCAGTCGCCGGAGACCGGGATCGCGAACGGCCTCCGCGAGACCGCCGTTCAGATCCATCTGACCGGACAGGTCCACCGATGAGAGTGCCGGACCGGATGCCGAAACACCTGCAGTGGGGGTGTGCGAAGCCGTCGTGCCGGAGTCCGGCGCGGCACGACCGGCGGCGTCCAGGGCGTCCGAAGGTCCTGCACCTTCCCCAGATGGTTCTCGCATTGCCTCACCCAGTCAGTTCGTGGATGGGCGTGCCCGTGGGGAGAATGGGGACGGGCCGCCCCGCCGCATCCGGCAGAGTGCGGGCCGGGTCCACGCCCATCGCGTGGTAGATCGTGGCGAGCAGGTCCTGGTACTTCAGGGGGCGGTCCTGTGGGGTTTCGCCACGCTCGTTGGTGGCGCCGATTACCTGGCCCATCCGGAGTCCGCCGCCGTACACCAGCGCGCACCCCGCCTGACCCCAGTGCTCACGGCCCGGGCACCCCTTGTTGACGTGAATCCGCGGTGTGCGCCCAAACTCACCCACGACCACGACGAGCACCTCTTCGTCCAGGCCGCGGTCATCCAGGTCTTCGATCAAGGCGCTGAGGGCCTGGTCGAACTGCGGGCCGCGCCGGCGCATGATTTCGAAGATGTTGCCGTGGACCGCGTGATCGTCCCAGCCGATCATCGTCCGATCGTAGTCGCCCCTGCCGTCGGGAGCGAAACGGACGGCCACAACCCCAACCCCTTCTTCCACCAGCCGCCGCGCGAGCAGACACTGCTGCCCGGCGAGATGCTGACCGTAACGGTCCCGCACCCCCTCCGGCTCGCGCGACAGGTCGAACGCCCGCGCGGTGCCGGCGCCGGACAGAAGGTCGAGCGCGCGCCGGCGAAATCCCCCTACTGCCCGGAACTGCTCGAAGGCCGCGGTTCCCGGCGAGACGCCATCACCGAACCGGTCCAGCCGCCCCAGGGCCGCCACCCGATCCCGAAATCGCCCGTCGGCTTCGAGCGCCTGGACGTTTTGTATCACGAACCCCGGCTTGCTCGGATCACCCGACACCTGAAACGGACCATTCACTGCCCCCAGAAACGCCGGGCCGCCGCGATGAAGACCGCCGCCGAGGTCCACATATGGGAGCGGGATGGTCTTCCCGGAATCGGGTGGCAACGTACCACCCGGGATCACGCGACGCGGGTCCGTCACCGCCGTCACCGCCGCCGCGGCGCCGCTTCGCATTCGATTGACTACGCAGGCCAGGTCGGGATAGCGCGACTTCCCCTGCGCCGTCTCGTCCTCCCAGCCGGTGAGGACGTTGTGGGACCCGACGACATGATCGGACGACGGTTGGTGCAGCGAGCGAATCACGCAGGTGCGATGCGCCAGCCGGGCCAGGCGAGGCAGCACCTCGCAATACCTGACTCCCGGCAGGGTGGTGCGGATTGCACCGAGTTCCCCGCGGAATTCGGCGGGAGCGTCCGGCTTTGGGTCGAAAGTTTCGATATGGCTGGGGCCGCCGTCCTGCCAGAGCAGGATCAGGGACCGCTGCCTGGCCGCGCCGGGGAGCGCGGCTTCCGCACGCGCCTGGATCCAGTACGGCAGGCTTCCGATCCCGATCCCCGTGACGGCGCTCTGCAGGAACGCCCGCCGTGTGAGATCACGATGCAGCAGCGTGGATCGGACATCCGGGGTCATCAGAGGCATCACTCCCCCTCGTTGTTGAACAGAGCCGGCACCGAACGGATCATCGCTTGCTCCACAGGGTGCCCAGAAAGTGATTCGGATCAGGCGCGAACTCAGCCGGCGGATTTCCGTTTCGCCGCAGCGCCTGATTTGCGAGCGGACGGTGATCGATCGTCAACGGGGCCGGGGCGCCGTCATCGCGCACTCCTATAAATATTCCGCCCGGTTTCCCCTGTCCAGGCAGATCGTTTGCGAACGTACAGATGGCTTGACGGATCCGATCCCTGTCATGAATCGACTCTTTTCGCTCCACTCGATCCGCCTCCGCATCGGCGAGTAACAGTTCCAGTTCCTGGTCGTCCACGCGGCTGCATCCTGATCGGGCCGAACGCACTGAAGCACATGTGCCCCGGGGTGACATGCGCGAAACAGACCGGCGGGATCAACTCCGACCGGCCTGTTTCGCGCGATGCCTGAGGCAGTCGAACTGCCGTGCACGGGGAACTAGATGGGTGGTGGCGGCGGCGGCAGATTGGGATCACTCGCTGACGGGACCACGGTGACCTTGCCGCCGCTCTTGGTGAAGGTGCGGACAGTACCACCTGCTTCTGCCTCAACCACCACCTCGACGCTTGCAGTGACCGGGCGGGTGCCGGCAGGATTGGGAGCGATCATACCCGCTCCGCTGGCGAAGGCGCCTCGTCCCTGGTCAGCCAGGGTATCGAAGGAACTCGCGGCGCCGCGCGCAATGACGATCCGCGATCGGGCCGACCGGATCGTCGTGCCCCGCCCTGCCGTGATGCTGACGGCAATCCGCACGTTGCCGCCGCCGCCCACGCGCGTCGGCGTAATGCGGGCAGTTCCGATGGTTACGGTGGGTCGCCCCTGCGCAACTGCCGGCCGGGGTCCGCCGGTCGCTGCCAGCAGGGTCGCCGTTACGATGCCGGCCGCAAGAATGGCACGTTGACTCATCATACGCTGTTCTGTTCTCTGTTGACTCCACGGCCGGGCCGGTGATCGGTGACCGGGTTTTGGGGGATTGTCCCCACGCTTTAGACGACCATCGCAGTTGGGATGCCTCCCGTTTTTGCGGCTGCCGTCCGAACCGTCAGCTATTGTTTCGCGTCGGACCCTCGTTTGCCTCCCTGGGTTGCGTTCGGCAGCAGGTTTTTCTTTTTGATTTCGGACAACAGGTAGGAAATGGGGTCAGCGCGGACAACTGGGGTGCCACGGCGCCGCCCCCGGAATCGGGAAGGCGCGCATGAGGGATACTCCGGACCAGGGTTCTCCGCACGGCGCGGCGAGCAGTTGATGCCGGCCCATCCACCGGGTGTGCCCGTCGAAGAACGTGAGATTGACCCCGTCGCTGTGACGGCGCATGGCGAGCACGGGTTCCCCGGACCCCGGTTTGTCGTACAGGTTCTTCGGCGGCTCGTACCAGGAGTCGTCGAACCGATCCCCTTTCTCGGTGATGAAGGCGATCTCGGCCGGGCGTTCCACCGCGGCGAGCGACAGGCCCTCCGCCGCCCGGTTGGCGACGTAGGAGCGCGGGACGAACGGGCGACCTCCCTGTCCGTTCTCGGTTGAGTGCGGAAGGCGGCCGCTGTCGGACGGACAGACGATGAGGGCGCCGCCCATCCGCGTGTAGGGCAGAATCTGGTTCCACCACCGATTCTCCCGGGTGGCGCCCAGAGGATGGAGGGGATTCACCCGGCTCAGATCGCGGTCGTGGGCGAACACGAAGCAGAACTCATCGTAGTCCGAAATGTACATGGACAGCGCGATCCCGAGTTGGCGCATGTTGGACACACAGGTCATCTGGCGCGCTTTCGCCCGGGCCTGCGCGAAGACGGGAAAGAGGATCGCAGTCAAAATTGCGATGATCGCGATTACAACAAGAAGTTCGATGAGAGTGAAACCGGTGCGGGCGTAGCGACTGATCCCAGGAGACATGGACAGGGGTTCTCCGCGCGGGAGGACGAAACGAAGATGAGGGGCCGACTGCCGGCGCAGCTTGACCTGATCGTTCTCCACCGCCGGTGTGCAGCCCTGCCGGGGGACTGCCTGGAAGCCTGTTGTTAAGGACTTCAGGGAAGCTCTTCGTAGCCGAGGCGGGACAACTCCGGGCGCAGGGTGCTTTCCACCCACTCCTCTGCTGCTTGCGTTTCCGGCAATGTCACCTGGAGCTGTCCCCGGCCCACGTCGCGCACGCCGCCGGGGTCACGTTTTCCGAGCGGCACGCTGATCGCCTCGCGGTGAATCCCCAACGCATCGGTGAGGGCAAAGACTGCTTCCATATCTTCTTGGCGGATCGGTGTGGGCACGTTCGGAACTCCGTTTCTCGGAACAGTGAAGGCTCGGACGGCAACCCGACGCGCGCTGTGCGCGACGGAAATCCCCACTTGCTGCGCCGGGTGCCCCGCGGGCGCGGCGCCCGGCGTGGCTCGATTCCCTCGTGGACGCCCGCACACCGGTGCGAGAATGCCGAGCAGGAGGTTCCGCGAGCCTGCGAGCCGAAGCATGACCGGGTGAAGATTCCAGGGAAGCGCTTCAGACCTTCCCACCTTCGCGCTGCCGGTTTCTACCAGGGAGTCTCTCTCAGCATGAGCCTGAACACGGAACGTTGTGTTGCCTGTCGTGCCGATGCGCCCCGCGTCACGGACGCGGAGGCGGCCGAACTTCGCGCTCAAATCCCCGATTGGGAGATTGTGGAGCAAAACGGAATCCCTGCCCTGCGCCGGGTCTACTCGTTCTCCGACTTCGCCGCGGCACTCGCGTTCACCAACCGGGTCGGGGCTCTCGCGGAGGAGGAAGGACATCACCCCGCCCTGCTGACCGAATGGGGGCGGGTAGCGGTTTCTTGGTGGACCCACAAAATTCGCGGTCTCCACCGCAATGACTTCGTGTGCGCCGCAAGAACCGACGCGCTGGCGGGAGGCGCCTGATGAGCTGGGAGTTCGAGGTCGTTTCCGGTCCATTCGGGTTTACCGAGGGACCGGCGTGGGACGGATCCGCCGTCCTGTTTTCCGATATCCCCTCCCATCGGATTCTGCGCTGGGACCCGGGCACGGGCGAGACCCACACCTTCTTTGAGGGAACCCACGAGGGGAACGGGTTGCTGTTCGACGTCCACGGCCGCCTCTATGGCTGCCAGGGCGGCACTGGCGGCCGCCGCGTGGTTCGCTACGAGCCGGACGGGTCGGTGACGGTCGTGGCGGATCACTTTGAGGGAAAACGACTGAACAGCCCCAACGACCTGGCGTTCGATAGCCGGGGACGGTTGTGGTTCACCGACCCGCGCTACGGGGACTTCCGCGACGACATGGAGCTCGATCACGAATCCGTCTTCCGGGCGACGCCGGAGGCCGACGGATCCTGGGGGCTCGAACGGGTCACGTTTGATACCACCCGGCCGAATGGGCTGCTCATCTCACCGGATCAGCGCACGCTGTACGTGGCGCAGAGCGAGTATGGGGCAGATCGGAAGCGGGAACTCCGCGCCTATCCCATCCACGACGACGGGACGCTGGGGACCTTTGCCGTCCTCCACAATTTCTACCCGCACCGGGGGATTGACGGGATGTGCCTCGACGCCGAAGGGAACATCATCGCGACCGCGGGCTGGCAGGAATCCGGTCCGGGGCCGATGCTGTACGTATTCGCGCCGAACGGCCGGGTGCTGGAGACACACCCCTTCCCGTTCGACCGGCCCACGAACTGCACCTGGGGCGGGCCTGAGCCCGGCACCCTCTACGTCACCGGCGCGAGTGGGCACCTGCTGCGGGCGCGAACCGGCTGCACTCCGCATCTGGTGTATCCCGCGTCCTAAGCCAGAGACTGCGGCTTTCCGGTATCGGCGGCGATCTGGGCCTTCAGCGCGATCTCGGTGGCGCGGAAGGCCTCTGCCCGCGAGATGATGGAAGGCCCTTCACCCCGCAGGCTGCGCACGAAGCTCACAAACCAGTCCTCCGGCTCGGGAGCGGGCAGCGTTTCCGGCGCACGCTTTCCGCGGAGCAAAAGGTGCAGATCCAGTGCCGGAGCCATTTCCAACACGCCCTCGGTTCCCGCGATTCGCACCCGTTCGTCCCCGTGAGTGCGGGCGCCTTCCGGCCGCAGGTAGTCCACGCTTACCTCGGCGACCTGGCCGTCCCGCCCCCGGAGGAGGTATCCACCGTGGGTGGCGCAGGCGGCGAAATCCGGCCGGGCAGCGGCAGACTCCCAGCCGGAAACCTCTGCCCAATTCCCGCCGAGCAGCCATACTACCCAGTCGAATGCGTGAATGCCCGCGTAGGGCGCGAGCCCGGCGAATGTGCAGCGGCTGCGATACCAGTCCGGGCGGGTCGCTCCCCACTTGTACGACTTCTGGTGGTAGCTGACCAGGGGACGTCCGATATCACCGCGGGTGATGGCCGCCTTCGCGGAGGCGAGCCACCCGGAGTTGCGCTGGGCGTGCATCGGGATCAGCGGGGTGCGTTCCGACGCCTTGCGGAGCACCTCCAGCGTTTCCAGGTTCATCGCCAACGGCTTCTCCGCGACGACCGGCAGGCCTCGCTTCAGGCATTCCAGCGTCCAGGTAGGGATCTGGTCGGTCCGGCAGCAGACCTGGACGAAGTCGAGTTTCTCCGCCTCCAGGAGTTTGTCCGGTGACGGATAGCGGCGCGTCTCCGGGGTGATGCCGGCGGCGCGACTGAATCCGGCCAGGTTCTCCTCCGGGGTTGCCGGGGCCACTGCCGCCAGTGTGAGACCCGGAATGGACTTCAGAGCAGGGACGTAGCTGTTCCAGTGGCCCGTGTAGCCGATCAGGGCGAAACGCATCGCAGAGCTCCCTCCCGGGCGCCCGGGCTCACCCGCTTGCGCCGCAACTTTCCGGGCGGAATGTTCTCATACCATGTGATTGGCTCCTTCAGAATTTGCGGCGATGTAGACGTTGGTCCGGGAATCGTGGTCATCGCGGGTGAGGAGGAGTGCAGAGGAGTGCGGAGAGCACCTCGTTTTTCACTCCTGCCGAATTCAAGTCTCACCCGACACACGACGCAAGGCCAGGCTGAGTTCGAGAACGGTTCGAAGACCCTATGGTACCCACGCGGCGAGACATCCTCCGGTTCGGCACGATCTCCCTGGGCGGGACGCTCCTGCCCGGCACGGCCCGAGGGGGAAGCCGGGTGCCCCGGGCGCGAGCGTGTATTCTGCTTTTCATGGACGGTGGTCCGAGCCAGATTGACCTGCTCGATATGAAACCGGACGCGCCCGCCGAAATCCGCGGGCCGTTCCAGCCGATCTCCACCACCGTTCCCGGACTGCAAATCTGCGAGCACCTGCCGCGTCTGGCCCGGGAGATGCACCGGGTTGCGCTGGTCCGCTCCGTGCGGCACGAGGAGATGGTTCACGACCCGGCCGTCTATCAGGCATTGACCGGCCGCAAGCACCAGAACACCGGCGGCGGTCTGACGGTGGATGCATCCGATTTCCCACAGATCGGTGCTGCGTTCGCTGCCGCCGACCGGCGGCCCGGGGCGCTCCCGAAGGCCATCGAGCTGCCCGAAACGATGAAGATGGGCGCGCGCATCCTACCGGGCCAGAGTGCCGGCTTTCTCGGCGCCACCCGCGACCCTTTCCGGGTGACGTTGACGCCGGACGGCAGCGTGGCGCCGCCGGAGTTCACCCGTCTGCCCGACGTCTCCGCCGCTCGGGCCGGGCGCCGACGCAGCCTGCTGGGCGAACTGAATCACCGGCGCGGGTCTCTGCAATCTGCGGGCGAAGCGGGTGTCCTGGATGGGTTTCAACGCCAGGCCCTCGCCCTGCTGAATGACCCTCGTATCGGCGCCGCCTTCGACCTCTCGCGGGAACCGGCACAGCAACACGAACAGTATGGGCGCCACCGCCACGGGCAGTCCGTGCTTCTCGCCCGCCGGCTGGTCGAGGCAGGGGCGCGCTTCGTGACGGTCTACTGGGGCCACGAAGACCAGGATTGGGCGGACGGAAAGGGCAAGCGACCGGCAAACAATCCGTGGGACACGCATCGCAACCACTTCCCACTCGTACGCGATGACCTGGTGCCGCGCGCCGATCAGGCGCTGTCGGCCCTGCTGGCGGACCTGGCGGGGCGCGGGCTTCTCGAGGAGACGCTGGTTGTCTGGATGGGCGAATTCGGGCGTTCCCCGAAGATTTCGGAATGGGCGAGCCGCGAGCACTGGCCGTACGCCTACTCCCTGCTGATGGCGGGGGCGGGGATTCCCGGCGGGGCGATCTACGGCAAGACGGACGCCTGGGCCGGCGAAGTGGTCGAGAACCCCGTCTCCCCGGCGGACATCAGCGCAACCATCCTCACCACGCTCGGCGTGGACCCGTCCGCGCTGATTCAGGACCAGCAGGGAAGGCCCTACCCACTTTCGCACGGACGACCGATCGAGGCGCTGATTGGGGCCGATCGGCCGGCCCGGAGTTGAGCGGACCCAGCGTGGACGCGGGCCCTCCGGAAGAAATGGGATTCGGATGAACACCTCCTGGAAAGCGGGCACCGCCCGGGCAAACATCACTCCCGCGGAGCCGCTCTGGCTCGCCGGTTACGGCGGCCGCGACCGCCCGGCAGAGGGGACACTCCAGCCGGTGTGGGCAAAGGCGCTCGCCCTGGAAGATGCCGGGGGCCGCCGGGGTGTGGTGTTGACCACCGACCTGTGCGGTCTTTCGAGGGGGTCGTGTGACCGCGTGAGAGAGCTGCTCCGCCGGAGCACCGGCCTGACGACAGCAGAAATCTTTCTCACCTCCACGCACAACCACTGCTCACCCGTGACCTCCGACTCGCTGGTGGATTACTACCCGCTGGATGGGGCCGTCTGGGATGGGGTGCATCGGTACACCCGGCGAGTCGAGGAGCAACTGGCGGAGATTGCGGGCGCCGCCGTGTCCTCGTGCGAGCCGGTGACGCTGCACGCCGGGACCGGGCACGCGGATTTCGCCGTCAACCGGCGCAACAACCGGGAGGCGGACGTGCCGGACCTCCGTGCGGCAGGCACTCCCCTCGCGGGCCCGGTGGACCACCGGGTCCCGCTCCTCACGGCGCGCCGGAGGAACGGCTCGCTCCTCGCACTCCTCTTCGGATATGCCTGCCACCCCACCACGCTGAGCTTCTACCAGATCTGCGGTGACTATCCGGGGTTTGCGCAGGAGGCTCTGGAGGCGCGGCATCCCGGCGCCACCGCTCTTTTCTGGACCGGGTGCGGGGGTGATCAGAATCCCCTCCCCCGGCGATCGATGGAACTCTGCCGCGCGTATGGGGCCCGCCTGGCCGCCGGAGTGGACGACGCGCTCAATGGTGCACTGCGCCCACTCGCATCCGAGCTCCGGACAGCCTTTGTGACCGTCCCGCTCCCGTTCGAGGGGATGCCCGGCCGCACCGAACTTCAGGACGCCGGCGAGACGGGCAGCGCCATTCGCAAGCGGTGGGCCGCGCGGCTGCTGGCCCGGCTGGCCCGTGGCGAAGCGCTTGAAACGGAATATCCCTATCCCCTCCAGGCGTGGCGTCTCGGTGACCAGCTCTGGTTCGGGCTGGGCGCGGAGGCAGTGGTGGACTACGCACTCCGCGCCCAGCGGGAGTTCGGACCGGATACGTGGACATGCGGGTACGCCCATGAACTGATCGCGTACATTCCGTCGCGCCGGGTGTGGGACGAAGGCGGCTACGAGGGCGGCAATCTCTATGAGTACGGACTCCCTGCCGAGCGCTGGTCCGGCGATGTGGAAGAGCGCATCTGGGCAGGGGTCCACGCCGTGACCGCCAGAGTGGAACGCACTTCAGGGGTCTGAACGGCAGCCGAATGACCGACCTCTGGCAGGGAAGCACGAGTCGGCGGCAAACTCCCTGGGAACAGGGGCGCCGACGGAACCACCGGTGCTCCCCTCTCGGTGACATGGACGGACGGGGGAGGAGGAGCGCATGGAAGACGGTTCCATCTGGCAGGTCCGGCTCCTGGGGGAACTCGCCTTCGTCGGCCGTACGCAGACCGTCCAGCGCTTCCGAACCCAGCAAACCGCTTCACTTGCGGCATATCTCGCGTTCCATGCCGGCCGGCTCCACTCGCGCGAACTGTTGGCCGAACTGTTCTGGCCGGAAGTAGACGAGATTCAGGCACGCCAGAGCCTGAGGCAGAGCCTGAGTTCGCTCCGCCAGCAGCTCGAGCCACTGGGGATACCTCGCCGCGCGGTGCTTCGCGCCGAACACGATGTGGTGCGCGACCTGTACCGGGGTTGCCGAATTCTGGTCGTACGCGGTGGTGAACGGAGCGCTCCACCGGAGCGAGCCCGTGCTCAGCGAAATCCCCGTACATAGCTTTTGAGAGTGGGTCACCACCTGTGGCTCACCTGCTGAACGGACCAGCACGGGAGATGCCTGGGCCGGCCCACCACCGGTGCAGCGCCAGATCTCCCGACCGGTGCGCAGGCCGAATGCCGCTATGGCTCCTTGTTCATCGGCAGTCGGAGTTGCCGGTCTCCATGCGGCGATTTCGTCGCCATTCAGGGGGTGGGTTGGCGCCAGGTGGGTCCACTTACTGACGTGCGTGGCTCGGGTACGGGGGGCGGTCACCGGGTGGGGGGGCAGTCACCGGGTGGGGGAGGGGCAAACGATGAGCAGTGCGATGTTCAGCAATTTTTTCGGGGGGGGGTCGCCCCATTGTCGCTGTTTGCACCGCGGGCGCATGGAGGCGGGGATGGGTGGCGTGGATGTTGACGGCGCGCACGACACTGCGGAGGCATGGGGGTGAGATGCCGGAAGTGCTACGGGGGTGCTTCGTGTTCGCGGGCGGGCCGGACACCGTGATGTCCGCCAGGGAATCCACGCTGCGGGAGGAAGCTTGCCCCGGGGCGCCGTATCCCTGGATGGGGAGTTCTCGAGTTCGGGAACCGCACCGCGATGGGAGGGGACCATGCTGCGCCTGCTCAGCCGGACACCGGGGCGACTCTGCGACGGTACCAGCCGGCGCGAGTGCTTGCGCCTGGCGGGTGACGCCGTTGCCCTGTGGTCCGGCGCCCACCTGCTCGGGTCGCCGGCCCCGGCTCAGGCCGCGGCGCCGCGAGCGCGCACGGTGGTGCTCTTCTCGCTGTGGGGTGGGCCGTCCCATCTGGACACCTTCGACCTGAAGCCGGAGGCGCCCGCCGAGATCCGGGGGGAGTTCGCGACCATTCCGTCGCCGGTGGACGGCCTGCGCATCTGCGAGCACCTGCCCCGATTGGCGCGTCTGGCGCGCCGTTACGCCGTGGTGCGGTCCGTCTCCCATGCGGACAACGGTCATGGGTCCGGTCTCTACACCCGCCTCACGGGCTGGCCGCATCCGCAGGTCTGCTCCGATGCCAACCCCACGCCGGCCGATCACCCACCGCTCGGGACGGTCATCGGGATGCTGCGCCCGCCGCGCGCACCCGTGCCGCCCTTCGTGGTGGTGGGCAACATCCAGGCGAATCTGGCGGGGCAGACGGCGGGGTTTCTGGGGCAGAGCCACGCACCGTTTGTGCTGGATCGCGATGCCCACGCGGCCGACTTCGCGGTGC
>SYMT01000106.1 GCA_005805375.1 Actinomycetota bacterium | reverse complement strand
TGGCGGTGCGCGGCGCGGTGGTGACGGGGCTCCTGCGCTCACTGCGCGCCAAAGGGTACTCCCCCCAGCATCTGGGGGAGACCATCCCTAACCCGAGGTTGCCCTCTGATCCCGCACAGGGAACGAGTCCGATGGAAGCGCAGGCCGGTGCGGACCTGACCGTCGCTGATCGGGCACAGCCTGCGGCGCCTGGGCAGCAAGGCGAGGGAGCTACCGATCCTCCGACCACGCCCCGGGTGCCGATCGAAGCCCTGCGCACCGTGCTGCACGGCGCGCTCACCGCGTTCAAGCGGGTTGCGATACGCTTTCAGTCCGCGGCCGACCAACCAGTACGAGAGCGGCAGGTCCTTCCAATCCAGGTGCTGCCGCAACAACTCGTCGCAGCAGACGTCGATTCGCTTGAGATCCACCACATCCCGATGGCTTGCATTCTCGACGCACAAATTGTGGATACCGTCAGCCATTCGGAGGCGCGCCCCCATTGACTCAGTATCAACCGAACAACCCGCTCATCGTGCAGTCCGACCGAACGCTCCTGGTCGAGGTCGGAAATCCTCGGTATGAGGACTGCCGCGAGGCGATCGCCACGTTCGCAGAGTTGGAAAAGAGCCCGGAGCACATCCACACGTACCGGATTACGCCGCTGTCCCTCTGGAACGCCCGCGCCGCCGGGATGCCCTACGAGGAAATGGCGACAGCGCTCACAGAGTTCACCAAGTTCGAGGTGCCCCAAAACGTCCTCGTGGACATCCGGGACCTCGTCAACCGGTACGGCCGCCTGCGCCTGGTGCGCGAGGGAGATCGGCTGGTGCTGGAGGGCGACGACCCCGCACTGATTGCCGAGGTCCGGAGCCAGAAGCGCTCGCACCTCTTGTTCCGCGAGGCCCTTGATGCGTGCCGGCTGGACGTGCCGCTGTTGAATCGAGGACGAGTGAAGCAGGCGCTGCTCAAGCTCGGGTGGCCGGTCGAGGATCTGGCGGGCTACACGCCCGGCACGGAACTCAGCGTGGATTTGCGAAACCCTACGCTCGGAGGCCGAAGCTTCGATCTCCGCCGTTACCAGATCGAGGCGGTGGAGAACTTTTGGGTCGGCGGCTCGGAGCGAGGCGGGAGCGGAGTCCTGGTGCTGCCGTGCGGCGCCGGCAAGACCGTGATCGGGCTTGCGGCAATGGCCCGGATCAGCGCGCAGACACTCGTCCTGGTCACCGGCATCACCGCTGCCCGCCAGTGGCGCTCGGAAATCCTGGATAAGACGTCCCTGACCGCCGCGGAAGTTGCGGAATACTCCGGCGAAGCCAAGACTCTCGCGCCGGTCACGATTGCAACGTACCAGGTAATGACTTACCGCAAGCCCGGATCGCGGAAGGCACACGAGACCGCGGAAGACGACCAGGCAATGCTGGACCAGTTTCCGCACCTGGAGGTGTTCAGCGCGCAGGACTGGGGCTTGATCATCTACGATGAGGTGCACCTGCTCCCCGCGCCCGTCTTCCGCATCACTGCCGAGATCCAGGCGCGTCGCCGTCTGGGGCTCACCGCCACGCTCGTGCGCGAAGACGGGCGCGAAGAGGACGTCTTCTCGCTGATCGGGCCGAAGAAGTACGATGTGCCGTGGCGCGTCCTGGAGAAACAAGGCTGGATTGCGGAGGCATCCTGCACCGAAGTGCGGGTCCCGATGGATCCGGATCGTCGGATGGACTACGCGGTTGCGGAACGCCGGGAGAAATACCGGATCGCGAGCACCAACTCCCGGAAACTGGACATTGTGGACCGCCTCGTGCAACGTCACGAAGGCGACCACGTGCTCATCATCGGCCAGTACCTCGATCAACTCGACGAAGTGGCGAAGCGCTTCAGCGCTCCCATCATCACCGGCAAGACCGCGTCCCGCGAGCGGGATCGCCTCTACGAGGAGTTTCGTCAGGGCAACATCCGCGTGCTGGTGGTCAGCAAGGTCGCGAATTTCTCGATTGATCTCCCGGATGCAAATGTCGCGATCCAGATCTCCGGCACATTCGGGAGTCGCCAGGAAGAGGCTCAACGGCTGGGGCGCATCTTGCGCCCCAAGGGCCCTGGGAATTCCGCTCACTTCTACTCGATCGTCACCCGCGACACGGTGGATCAGGATTTCGGGATGCACCGTCAGCTCTTCCTGACGGAGCAGGGCTATCACTACGAGATCCTGGATGGCGAAGAGGTGCACGCATAGGCTCCGGGGAAGAGCGGCTCCGGCAGGAGAGGGCGACGCTACACCGGCGGCGGCGCGTCCGCGCCGCTGCCGGGATGTTCCCGGAAGTCGGCCGCGGCACACGCGAGCGCGCCTGATGAATTGCGGCCCGGATGCGGCGCCGGACACGCGTGAGGCGCCGCGTGTTCGCAGTGGTGACGCAAAACGAGGGCCCCGGGGGGCGCCCGAACCAGCGCACTGCGGCCCGATGGCGCCGGATCCCCGTTCCCGGAGTTCTAGACCAACTCCCGGATCGCTTCGCCACCATCCAGGAGAGTTACCGGACGGCCCGTGCGATTGGTGAACAGGACTGCGTGGGGGTCAATCCCGAGATGGTGATATACGGTTGCCAGCACATCTTGCGGCTTGAGCACGCGCTCAATCGGCTGCTCGCCGCGGGCATCGCTGGCGCCGATGGCCTGACCCATCCGCATTTTGCCGTTGCCCATCAAAACACTAAACGTATCGCCCCAGTGGTCCCGACCCGCGTCTTTGTTCATCTTGGGCGTTCGGCCGAACTCGCCCATCGCCACCACCAGCACCCGATCGTACAGGCCGCGATCCACTAGATCGTCCACCAGCACCGCGATGGCCCGATCGAGGTGTGGGATCAGCTTCCGCGCCCCTTCCTCGGTCTTCATCTGGGGCGGCGTTCCGTGGTGGTCCCAGGGGACGCAGTTGACGGTCACAAACGTCACGCCCGCTTCGACCAGGCGTCGAGCCAGTAATGCGCCTTGCCCGAACGTGTGCCGGCCGTAACGATCGCGCAGTGCCGGCGACTCGGCTGTGATGTCAAACGCCGCTCGCGCCGACGGGCCCGTCAGCATCTCGAACGCGCGCTGATATGCGCCATCGCGCTCGGCGATGGTCGCCTCAGTTTCGATGCGCATCTGGTCGAACCGTTCGAGGAAGCGGCGGCGGTTCTGGAGGCGCTCAAACGTGAGACCGGTCGGCAAGTTCAGATCACGCACTGCGTAACTGCTCTCGTTCGGGTCGGAGTTCACCACGAACGGATTGTGGGCGCTGCCGATGTAAGCGTGGTAATGGAAAAAGTTGTCGGTGCCTCCACGCAGGTGCGGAACTGCCGCGTACGGAGGCATGCCGGGGCGATTGGAGCCGCGCAGTGCCGCCGTGGCCGCTCCCATAGACGGAGCGCGCTGATCGAGCACGGCGTCGTTGAAGTTCGGACCTTCAAAGCCCGTGAGCATCCAATGGTTGCCCTTGGTATGGTCACCGGTCTTGTGGCGCACGGAACGGAGAACCGCCAGCCGATCCATTCGCTTCGCCGACATCGGCAGCAGTTCACCGAATCGGATGCCGGCCACCGACGTGGGGATCGAACCAAGAGGTCCGCGGTATTCGGTCGGCGCCTCCGGTTTCGGGTCCCAGGTCTCCATGTGTCCGGGACCGCCGCTGAGCCAGAAGAGGATGACGGCGGTTTGCTCAGTGACACGGCGCGGATCCACAACCGCGGAAGCCGCAGCCTTCGCCTCCCGGCACCGCAAGAATTCCGAGAGCGTCAGCCCCCCGACTCCGAGGGCTCCCGCCTGCACGAACGAGCGGCGTGTGAGACCGTCGCAAAACGCTGCGCCGGTGCCTCGAATCTTCAGCATTGCAGTCCTCGTGAGCGGGAGTGAGTGATGCTACTCCCCCATTCGTTCCATTCTATTCTATACGACATTGTCTCGAAACGACCCTACTTCGACAGGCGGTAATCCCCGGCGATCAGGAAACACACCGACACGGTACCGGCCGCCTGCACGATCCTCGCCCGCTGTACCCCGGGTTGCATCGCATCGAGTCGTCGCCGCCACATCGGGGGCTGTCATGCTCCCGCTCAGGCCCCGCCCCTGCACGCGAACCCCCGCCACGCTCGCGCACGCTGGTTCGGCCGGCCCGTTTCTTCGCCCGCGGTGCCGCCCAAGGCTCATCCGGCCACCGGTTCCGTGTCGCGGATCGGCCGAAACCTGTCGAAGAGAAACAGACCGCACGCCGCCAAACCGCCGAGCAAGGCTGCCGCAAAGAACGGCGCCCGAGACTCCACCGTCGGATCCCAGGCCGCACCGGCAACCCATCCGAAGACGGTGCTTCCGAGGCCGGAGCAGGCGATCGTCGCTCCGATGGCCGTGGACCGCAGTTTCGCGGGCATGTGCTCGGACAAGTACCCCGCGTGGGACCAGCGCATGAACTGGCGTACGAACTCGTACGCCGCCACCCAGACGAAGAGATGCCAGGCCACACGACTGGATCCCATACCCATCGCCATGAGCGCAAAACTTCCGACCATCAGCACGCCGGCGATTCCGGGCGCCCTGCGTCCGGCGAGTAGGCCGACAGCCGCGCCGCCGGGGAGCCACATCACGGTTTTCAACAATTGAAGCCAGATCCAGCCGGAGTCTCGTGATCCGTTCTTCAGCCCCAACTGCTCCGCCAGATACGGTAGAAACTGGTTCGACGCCTGAAACACCGGCCCGCCGAGGAGCGCCAGGGAGATGGCGAGCGCCCAGAATCGCGGGATGCGGACCAACCGTCCGAGGTCCCGGAGAGTATGACCCCAGTCCGGGATCGGCTCCTGCTCGAACCGACCCGGATGCTGACCCAGGCCCCACACGAAAACGCCGCAGAAAACGGTGCTTGCGGCGAGAATCTGGAAAATGAGGTGAAAATCGGCGACCTGCGGCGTGGACGCGGGCCGGCTGAAGCTGAACAGGACCGACCCGAAGGCATCCCATGCCCCGCTCTGCGCCAGGGAAATCAGTTCCGAGCGGTAGATGAGAAAGCGGCCCGCGACCGGACCAAGAAGACTCCCCAAACCGACTCCGGCCATCATCCAACCGTTCGCGCGGCCCTTGCCGGCAGCCGGGACCATCTGGATGAGAGACACCGCGGCGATCCACCCCAGGGCGCCGGTAATCCCCAGCCACAAAGCAATCCCCGGGACCACCTCGGGCTTCGGTTCCGCCAGCAGCGCCAACGGCGCCAGCACTCGTCCGATCAGCGCGAGGCTCCAGACGTTGCGCTCGCCGTAACGGCGAGCGCAGAGACCGGCAACCAGAGGGCCCACGATCCAGGGAGTAACCTGATACTTGGCGAGCTGAGACCACAGGTCTGCGGGATACACGGTGCCGCGAGCCGCGGCTGCCTCGCCCAATGCGCTGAAGTAGAGGGGCAGCGCATAGTCGAGTAGTCCCGAGAAGAAGAAGGTCAGGATTACTGCTGGAATCGCCGCGCCGAGGCGCACGGAGCCGGGAGTCGCGGCGACAGGTTTCGAGTCGGGGGACGCCATAGCATTCACATCACGCAGGAGGCGGCGGGGTTCCGGCGCCCGTGGTCACTTGTAGAATTCCCGGTACTCGGCAACAAATCGCCGGCCCCCCTCCAGGATCAGGGTGAGCTCGTCAATCGCTTCGAAGAAGCGTGCGCCGCGCTCCACCAGCCTTTGCGCCGCTGCGGGTCCCGACGCGGTGGTGCCGAACGGGATCCCGTGCCGGACACAGAGTTCCAGGATCTCGAACATGGGCCCGGCAACCTCGGGATGATCGTAGTCGCCGGGGTGTCCCATTTCGATGGAGAAGTCCCCGGGCCCGACGTACACCATATCCACTCCGGGTGTGCTGATGATCTCTGCTGCGTGCTCATAGCCCATGCGTGTTTCGATGTGGACGACCAGGCAGGTCTCCGCATTCTGCTGGTTCATCCATGCAGACCAGTCCGGCGGTTGGCGGTAGCCGCTGCTGCCGTAGCCGGGGGCGATGGCTCTCGATCCCAGAGGCGGAAACCGGAGGTAACTCCGCAGCGTCTCCACGTCCGCCCGCGACTCCGTGCGGGGTAACTGAATGCCGGTGATGCCGCACTCGAGGAGTTTTGCAACCGCGCCCCGCTCCAGTTGCGGCGTCTTCGCAATGACGGGCAGCCCGTTGTCGCGCGCACACAGTACAGTGTCGGCCAGCACCGTGTGGGCAAAATGGCCGTGTTCGTACTCCACGTAGAGGAAGTCAAATCCCGCCTCCAGATACAGCTTGACCAGGGAAGGACGGGCGTATTCCGTCAGAATGCCGCCGATCAGCACGTCGCCCGACCGCAGGCGGTCCCGCAGTGTTGGTCCCGCGCGGAGGAGAGAATCGGGGATGGCTGGGGACGATCCGGGGTCGCGTTTCACGGAAGGGTCTCCTCTCAGAGTGCGGAGGAGATGGCGTCGGCGATTGGCCTCGCCTCACTCCCGGAGAGCCGGTTCGAGACACCGGGATGGATTCCTGCACCGATTCCCACAAGAGTCCGCGGAATGGCCCACTCAGCGGCCCCAAACCCCGACGGCATACGGGTCTGCGGGATTGCGCCGGGCTACACCAAAACAACACTACTTGTCGCTACGCACCGGCAGTGCCGCCTATCGCCCTGTACTGCCCGCAGCGCGTTCGCCGCCGTGCACCGAAGCGGCCCTCACCCCTCTGCTCACGCTCAACCCGGCATCGCGGGACTTCACACCACCGGCGGCTCAGACCGGCTCCGCGAGTATCGCCGCTGACCTGGAACCGGCCATTCCGCGCGGAGCAGTGCCTGTTGATCGTCTTCGGTGACATAGAGCGTGCGGAACTCCGGGCCCCCGAACACACAATTCGTCACGTGGGCGCCGCCGATAGAGAGCGAAGCGGTCACCGAGCCGTCCGGCGCCACGACTTCCAGGGCGCCGCCCCCGCAGAGGGTGACCAGCAGATTACCTGCCGAGTCGAGGGCAATGCCGTCCGGGTGGTGATCGGGAAACTCGCACACTACCCTGGCCGGACCCAGGCGCGTCCCCTGGTCCAGCAACTCGTACGCCAGCACGCGGTGCGTGACACTCTCTGCGACCAACAGCCGGCGACCATCCTCACTGAGCGTGATGCCGTTGGGGAACCGGAGCCCCTGCGCCATGACCGAGGCCTGTCCGGTGGCGAGCTCAATGCGCAGCACCTGACCCGGCGCCTCCATATCCAGACCGGGGTCGGTCAGATAGACCACGTTGGCATCGTACACCACCAGATCGTTCGGACCGAGGAACGGACTGCCATCCACGTTGTCGGCGAGGGTGTTCAGTGCTCCGCTCCGCGGATCAATCTCCAGCAAAGCGTGGTTGTTGGCGTCGGCCAACAGCAGCCGTCCCGACGGCATCCACGCGACTGACTGGGGCTTGCCGCCTGTCTGCACGAGGTCGGTAACCCGGCCGGCCGGGCTCGCCTGCACCACCTTGCCGGTCCACCGGCTGACGAGTGTGATGTGACCGTTGAGATCCACAGCCGGGCCTTCCGGCGCGATGATCCCGGCCGCAGCGATTTCCCAGTTGATTTGCATGGAGGCGGCCTCCGAACCGCGTGGCTTCCGCCCTGGACGTTCAACTTCGTGCGGGCGCCGATGCCGGACCCAAATCCACCAGGAATTATCGCCCGTCATCCGGCCGGACGCCGCCGCCCGGCGGGTCAGAGTCGGTTCCGCGTACTCACCGCCGGTCCCCGACCACTTGAATGGCGGACACCGCTCTCCCGCAGGCTGGGCGCCCACTGCGTGTATCGTGGGGGAAGATGTGCCGGGGTTGGATTGGGATGGGAGCCTGCGCGGGCGCGGCCTCTGCTCCCGCAGCACGCAGCACGCAGCACGCAGCAATGGGGAGGGCGAATGAGGGGAATTGAACCCCCGGCCTCCAGGGCCACAACCTGGCGCTCTACCACTGAGCTACACCCGCCGCACTGCCGTTTTCGGCGCGCATATTTTGCCACGAGGACTCGGGGCTGTCAAGACCGCCACCGCGACCAACGCTCGTGAGACGGGCAAAGCGGGCGAAGGGGTGCGATTCACAGTTTGGATAGGGGCTGCCGTCGGGAGGGTCGGGGCGCGCACGGCAATTCCGGCTTCGGGGTGGCGAGCCGGCTCGCCCGCAACGCCACCCTCTCGTCCGCGGTCTCCCGCCGCCCGTGCCTCCCCGCGCGATCCCGGCTCGGGTGGCCCGCCGTCCGGCAACTCGCCTCCCTGACGCCAGAAGCGATTCTCGCCCACTCCGCGTCTGCACCCGGTCCACCCGTTCCTCAATCCGGTCTCTCGTGACCGCCTCATCCGGGAGCGCCGCCAACTCAAGGTTCAGTGCCTCCCGGAACCGGGCGGTCAGCGCCTCCACGCACTCCTGCTGTCCAGCCCTCCTCGTCCCTCCCTGAGAGGCAACGCGCTCCCCAGGGCATAGATGCACCACCCGCCACTCGCGTGACTCCTCGTTCACGCGTTTGCCCAATTCATGGATCGCACCCTTCCGCATCCTCTGTGTTGCCCTGAGGGACCTGGAAGGGCTACAGTACCGGAACGAAGCGAACCCTCTGGGCCCGGCACTCGCCTCGCTGATGCAGCACCGGGGGGAGAGCCGCGTGAGCCACAAAGCGCACTGCCTACTCGGGGTGGCGCAGGCTCAGGTGAGCGACGCCGGGCGGGTGCTGCTGGAACACATAGTCGAGACGTACCTGCCGCTGGACCAAAGCGAAGAGAAGGAGTTTCAGGAGATGATCCAGACCCCACAATTCCAGGAAGTCAACTACCTCATCAGCCCCTACGAACTGCGCGGGGAAGCCCGCGGGGAAGCCCGTGGGGAAGCCCGTGGGGAGGCCCGCGGGGAAGCGGCGGCGACGCGCGCGATCCTGCTCCTGCAGTTGCGCGAAAAGTTCGGGGAACTCCCTGAAACGCAGGTGGCGCGGGTGGAGGCGGCGGACAAGGCCTGGTGCGAGGCGCGCCTGCGGCGGATTCTGCGGGCCCGCAGCCTGGAAGAACTGGACCTCCAGTGAGCGGCGGGAACTGCCCGCGGCAGCCTGCCAACGGGGCAGATACCAGCAAGCGCGGCATTTCGTACGCCGCACCCGCACCGGTCGGCTCAGGCTTGATGGAGCAGGAGGCGCCGGGGATACCAGCCGGGGACCTCTGATCCGCCTGGGTGGGACACCGTTAGAGTTGTGACGAACCACCGCGGTTCCGCAACGATCACCGCAGCGTCGGCCCCACCCAATGGCCAGTCAAGTGGGAATTGCGTGATCCGGCCGGAGCCGGAGGCGGCGTGGCACGGGGTTGCCGTGCTGTCCTGCTTCTGGGCCGGGGGCACGCAGGGGAGGTCCCCCTGCGCGCCGAACAGCCCGGCATCCCGCCGGTGACCCGATCGGACTTCTCCTTTTCGGCGGGCGAAAACCACCATGAACCCGCAGACCACGCTCCCAACCCCCGAGCGCAAAGACCACGACCAG
>SYMT01000105.1 GCA_005805375.1 Actinomycetota bacterium | reverse complement strand
TAGCGGTTTTCGGGGGCAGCCGGGGTGAAATCAGGCTGCCTGGGGCAGTGCGGGGGCGTTTTCCGCGGTTCCGGGTCCCGCTGCTGAACCCGGAAAAATGCGAGCGCCAGCCTGCGCGTGCGCGAGGCGCTGCTGCTGGCTGAGGGTCAGATACCCCAGCGGTTTGCGCCAGTCGCCGTAGATCGGCTGTGGCGTGGCTTTCCAGCAGCGGAGCCGCAGCAAGCTCTGCGCCCAGAGACACAGGTGGAAGAGCCGCTCGATACTCGGCGCCCGCCGTACCTGGTACGTCGACAGGCCGAAGTACTGTTTGGCATCCCGGAAGCCGGTCTCGATACAGAAGCGCACCGCATAAATGCGGAGGATCGCCTCCGCGGTCATCCGCACCTCGGTCGAGAAGAGAAAGACCAGCGGTCTGGACGCCCATTGGACGGCCACCAGGCGGATCTGCACCCCCAGGGTCCGTTGCCACACGACCCGGCTCTTCCACTGCACGGATACCTCCCGCCCATAGAGGCGCAGGGTCCCGGTACCGCCACCGCTGGCGGGTGGCGGCCCACTCCTGGGCCTTGTGCTTGGCCCCGTAGCGTCGTGGCCGGCCCTTCGTGCCGGGTTTCCGCACCGGCGGCAGGTCGTAGAACACGGTGTCCCGGCGCAGCCGGGAGACCACCTGCCGGCCCGCCGCCCACAGGCTCTGCATCAAAGCGCGTCTGGCGTAGGCGCCATCGGCCACCAGCACCTGCACCTGCCCGGGAAGCAGGTGCAGGTGCTGGGCCAACTCCGCCGCGAGCGCCAACTTGGTGGCAAAGGTGCGCCCAGCGGGACAGGATTTCCGCTGCACATAGAGCGCCGCCCCGATAAACAGCGCCACGTAGTGTTCCCGCGTCTGCGCGGCGAGCCCCGCCAAACAGACCCAGCAATGACCGTGGGAGAGGCGTCGGGGATGCTGACGGTTGACGGGATCGTGATGCCAGCCCAGCCCAAAGAAGTGCTTCCCGCTCTTGGGGCAGACGGTATCATCCACGACGACAAAGACCCGGCCGTCCGCGCCGTGGCAAGCCGGCCGACACCGGGCCCAGAGTTGCTGGCGCACCGCCGCCAGCGACCAAGCCCCGTGGCTCAAGAAGCGGTAGAAACTGGTAAAGTGGCGGTCTACGAGGCCGGAGAGGATCACCTGCGTGACCCACAGCCGGCGGTCGAGATGCGCCAGCACGAACACGAAGGCACAAAAGTAGCGGTAGCCCGGGCGGGTAAAGAGGGGACGGAACGGGTCGAGCAGAACCTGCCACTCGGGAGACGGCACCATTTTCAGATTCCTCTGGGTCGAGTTTTCTGAAGGTTCGTCGTGCCGCCTCCCATCCCTGCTTTCCCCTGCTTTCCCCTGCGTTACGCCGCGTGCTCGGGGGCAAAACCGCTAAACTACAGAGAAGTGAGGAAAGAGTGTGGAAACCACAGTTCGAGGAGAGAATAACGCTTGATGCGTAATGATCAGCAGGCGAAGCCGGCGATCGTCAGAGGGGAGCGTTCAGCTTGCCGATTGACCCGGGCCAAGAGGGTCAGTGCGGCCAACTTCGCCCGGAGCCGGCTGCCGAGGCCCCAGAGCGTGCGCGCCCCGGGTCGCTCCAAGCCCAGGAAGGCTTTGGCTTGGGCGAAACTGGTCTCCACCAGGCACCGGGCCCGGTTCAGGAGCGCCTCCCACTCCGGCGGGTGCGGCTCCTTCTGGTTCACGCGCTTCGGGGTATGCACCACGATCCCTTGCCGCTGTTGTAACTCCGCTTGCCAGAACCCGTCGAGGAACCCCTTATCGCCCAACACCCGGAGATTCGTGGAGTCTTCCAGCACAGCGTCCGCCCCTTCCCGCTCGTCCGCATTGGCAGGGATCAAGGTCCAGTCGGTGATCACCCCGTCCAGGGTGGTCAATACCAGGAGCCGATACCCAGAGAACGTCTCGCGCTTCGCGGCACAGTAACCCAGCGCCGCCCCTGCCAGCCGGAGATGTCCGGGCCCGTGGCGCCGCCAATGCCGGACCTGCACTGGCGTGCTGTCGAGCAACCGAAAGGTTTCCGTGCGCACCTCCATCTGTGCGAGTACCCATTTTCGGAGCTCTTCCAGGGCTCCCCAGAGGTTCCGAGCCCGCCGATTGAACTCACTCTGGCCCAATTGTTGAGGGAACAGGGCTCTTAGGTTGTGCTGCACGTAGCGGAGCCAGCGCCGTTCCGTGGGGAAGCCCAACGCGTGCTGGGCGAGGATCAAAGTCAAGACTTCGCTGTCCGACCCCACGGGTTTGGCGCCGACGCAGCCGCCGAGCAGTGCCGCGCCCTGCTCTTAGCACCAATCGTCCACGAGGACGTACACTTGCGTGAGGAAGGCTTCCACCGACGTGTCCATGGGGTGTCTCCTGTGCAGCTTCGCTCCACGGATTCGGCTCGCAGCCTCTTTTCCCCTTCATCACGCATCAAGCACTGCGGCCGCTCCCGCCGCCAGTCCTTCGAGGCGTCCAGGGGCCGTCCCGCCAGCCAATAGAGAAACGCCAGCAGCACCGTCGCCGTACAGACCCCGAAGTCCCACCACGCCACCCCGT
>SYMT01000104.1 GCA_005805375.1 Actinomycetota bacterium | reverse complement strand
GCGGGGGCCCGGGCCCTGGCGGACTGGCGCCAGTCCGTATCTTCTCCACGCATCTCTGAGCCGGAAGGGGGCGCCGGGCGACCGACCGGCGCTGAGGGGGGAAGGAGTGACCCCGGGGGGGCGCTGCCGCCGCTCCTGAGTGAGGCAGCAAGCAGCCTGGTCCGGGGCTCGCCCTGGACCGCGTGGATTCCCACGCAGCCGGTGCTGCTGATCGAGGACGGGCGCTTTGCCCCGCCGCCGCCGTCCTGGCGAATCCTGGAACAGCACCGCGCGACGATCGAGCAGACCCTCCGGAGCGTGGGCCGCATCGAGATCGAAGGCAACACGGCAATCCCGTACGCCGGGACGGGCTTCCTCGCCGGCCCCAACACCCTGATCACCGCCAGCTTCGTATAGACGACGTTTATGGAGCCGGTTAGGCGCGGGACGGCAGGGGAGGGCTGGCGCTTCCAGGACGGAATGCGGGCGCACGTCGACTTCCGGGAGGAACGGGGGGAGGAGGCCCAGCCACTGGAGTTCGAGATCACCGGGGTAGTGGCGGTGGACGATACCCACCGGATCGCGGTGCTCTCGCTAGCGCCGCACTCCGGGCTGGGTGCTCCCCAGCCGCCACCGCTCGCGCTCGCCCGCCGGGCGCCCGCCGCGGAGGTGACGGGCCGGCGTGTCGATGTGGTGGGTTATCCCGCCCAGGATCCCCGGCAGGATTCGGCCCTCATGGACCGTGCCTTTCAGGCGATCTACGGGGTCAAGCGCCTGCAGCCGGGCGAGATCCTGGGCCTCTCCGGGGAGGAGCCGCTCTTCCAGCATGACTGCTTCACGTCCGGGGGCAACGCCGGCGCGTGTGTCGTGGATGTGGAGACGGGTCTGGTGCTTGGCCTGCACCACAGCGGGCTCCCCGGTGGATTCAAGGAGGCCACGGCGCTGTGGCGGCTCGCGTCGAGCCCCGTGTTCGCAAACGCCGGCGTGCTCTGGGCCGAGCCCTCGCCGGTCGATCAAGGGAACGAGTGATGGCCAGGAACGACGCGGCCAGCGGCAGGGTATCCAATCCCATTCAGGTAGGTGTGCGTCTGGAGCTTGGTTTCGAGCGCACGCTGCGGCTGCCGGATGACGGGAAGGAGTATCCCCTGCCTCCCGGGCTGGGGGGGCTTCCGGTCCGCCGCGTCGCCGACTACGCCGACCGGGTTCCCGCGGTCTGGCGCGCGGGCGGGGCGGACGACCTCTTCCTGCCCCTGCACCCGCGCGAGGCGCTGTTCCTGGTGTTGCTGGGCGCGGCGTGGAAGCCTTCTGCCGTCAAGGTGGGCGTGGGCGGTGTCAATGCCGTCTCAGGGGCTCCCTGGGACGAGGTCCTGCGGGCTGACCCCCAGGACTACCTGGTCTGCCCGCCCCAGCCGTGGTTGGACGGGATCAACGCCGGTGAAGGCGTGGTGCGCCAGTTCGTGGCGGTGCCCCTCGGAGCGGGCTACAGCATTGAGGCGCAGCTCACGGGCGAGGAGAAGGTCGGGGGGATCCAGATCCTAGTCTGGGATCCGAAGCCGGGCTGCTTCCCCGACACACCGCCCCCGGAACCGGTGCAGAGTGAGGCGGCTCTGGAAGCAGGCGGCCTGGAGGGGGTGGTGTTCGAGGCAGGGCCGGCGCTGGGTATTGGCGCCGGCGGCCGGATGCAGCAGCGGATCTACCCGGATCCCCACGGCGTGGAGGTGTGGGAGCCGGCGCCCGTGGCTTCCCTCCGGATCCATCTCGTCCCCGCGGCCGGTTGGGAAGCGCTGACCGGCGAAGAGCCTCCCCCCACTCCGATCAGCTCCCAGTTGTATACCGCCTACGGGCTGCCCTGGTTTGCGCTGGATGATGCCGACCGGGGTGCTGTGGGGGCTTCGACCACGCTGGCGGGGGTGAA
Organism: Actinomycetota bacterium; assembly: GCA_005805375.1. Classification (GTDB taxonomy): domain Bacteria; phylum Armatimonadota; class SYMT01; order SYMT01; family SYMT01; genus SYMT01. The sequence continues at coordinate 1,697 of SYMT01000104.1, read as the reverse complement.
GAGCGTCCGGCAGTTAGAACGAGAAGAGGAACCGCTTACCCGCGCGGCGGCGGATGAGGCTTCCCTGGACGTGCCGGAGGCGCAGGTACTGCGTCTGGGGCATTTGCACCATCCAGAGGAGCACGAGAAGAGAGAGCGCAGGTCGGGAAAGAGAGAAGGAGAGACCATGAAGAACTCGCAAATGCCTCCAGAGCGCCGGCGACTCTTGCCGCCCCTGGAGGAGGTCCGCGATCGGCTGCGTACGATGGACCCGGGACAGCTGATGGCGGAGTCCGGGCTGGGAAGGACGGGTGCCGGGGAGGGGGGGCCGGAGAGCGTTACGCCGGGAGAGACGGAACTGCCGCAGACGGAGCTGGTGGAGAGCGCCCTGGATGCGCAGCGGGAGGCCACGCTCCAGGCAGGCGCGCGGGCAGTGGAAAAAATGCTGAGCGAAGGGGACACGGCAGACCTCACTCCGGCGGAGCAGACCGGTTTCGAAGCGATCATCCTGCTGACCGGCCGGCCGGCGATCCTGATCCAGGCCGGCGACTTCTTCCCGCCACCGCCGGAGTGGTCGGTGCTCAACACGCACGGGGACGCGCTCCGGAAAACGTTCCGGAGCGTCGGGCGGATCGAGGTGGAGGGCCATCCCAACCTGGAATGGATCGGCACCGGGTTCCTGGTGGGGCCGGATATCCTCATGACCAACCGGCACGTGGCGGCAGAGTTCACCGCGCCCCGGGGCAACGGCCGCTGGGGGATCACTCCCGGCATGCGGGCCCGAATCGACTTTGTGGAAGAGTTCGGGGGAGGCCATTCGGCGGAGTTTGCGATCCGGAGCCTGATTGGCATCCACGGCCGCTTCGACATGGCCCTCTTCCGCGTTGCCATGAAGGGCGGCCCGGATGGGAAGGTGGACTTGCCCCCTCCCCTGCGGATCAGCGCCCGCCCGGAGCAGGCCGGGCCGCTGCCCGGGCGGAACGTCTATGTGGTGGGCTATCCGGCGTGGGACGGGCGGCGCAATGACCCGGAGCCCATGCAGCGCCTGTTCGCCAACATCTACAATGTGAAGCGCCTGCAGCCGGGAACCGTGATCCGGCACCCCGCCGGCCCAGGACTGTTTACCCATGACTCCTCGACGCTGGGCGGCAACAGCGGCTCCTGCGTGGTGGACCTGGACTCCCACCGGGTGCTGGGCCTGCACTTTGGCGGGCGTTTCCGGGAGGCGAACCGGGCCGTGGCCCTCTGGGAGCTGGGGAATGACCCGCTGATCCGCCACGCCGGCATCCAGATCAGATAGTCGGATAGAGAGGAGGAATGGGTCGTATTTGCGAGATCTCGGTTACTCTGCGGTGGCCTTCCCCAGGATCTCGCTGCTTCCCGGAACAGTGCTGGCAAGGCAGAACAACCGCCTGGTGCTGGCGTCCCCGCTGAAGCATGTGTTCGAGGCGGGAGAGCATGAACGCTGGCTCGTCAGCCAGGACGAGCCGGCGGCCAGTGTCAACGGCAATAGCACTGAGAAGCTGCGCCTCAACATCGGGCTGGATACCCTGGGCTCCATTGACGGGGCGATGGGAGGCAGCCTGGCAATCACGGCTCCGTGCAGCCAGGCCAAGAGCATTAAGGGAACCGCGCAGAATTAATCCTCCCGTCAGGCGGGGACCACTCCCGGGATGGTCACGAACCACTTCCCCAGTGCCGGGAGACGCTCGATCTGC
>SYMT01000103.1 GCA_005805375.1 Actinomycetota bacterium | reverse complement strand
GTGGACAGACTCGATGCTGTGGACAGACTCAATGCTGTGGACAGACTCGATGCTGTGGACAGACTCGATGCTGTGGACAGACTCGATGCTGTGGACAGACTCGATGCTGTGGACAGACTCGATGCTGTGGACGGACTCGATGCTGTGGACGGACTCGATGCTGTGGACGGACTCGATGCTGTGGACGGACTCGATGCTGTGGACAGACTCGATGCTGTGGACAGACTCGATGCTGTGGACAGACTCGATGTTGTGGACGGACTCGATGCTGTGGACGGACTCGGTTCCCGTCGCGGACTGAATCTCCGCGGGTGGGGGCGACGTCCTCGCCGAAAGTGGGACCCTTGTTCGCGGGGAAGAGGGTCCAGATCCAAGCCCCGAGCACCCTGGGTGTTCGGGGCTTGGACTTTCTAAGGATTCCCATAAGTGTCAATTTTGGGCACGAAACTTGCACAATGACGACTCCGGGATCTCGGTCGCAGTATCTCATCACCGAGACGCCCGCAGCCGCCGTCTGCACGCGTAGACTCTAATGCAAACTCCCCCCCAGGTCGCTCAACCCGTCACAGATAAGCGGGTCGAGGTTCCGCCCGCCGGCGTTGCGAACAGATCCAGCACTCGCGTCGGGTTCGCCGCACTTCCGGCGGCCGCACAGTATTCACTGGTGGTTTTCGCTGCCATTACAGCAATTGCTATTATCGCAATAACCCCTGCGACTGCCTGGACGCCTGCTGCTGTGTTGTGGCTCCTCGTTGCGTTGGTGGTCACGACAATCCTGGCGGCGTGTAAGATTCACCTTTCACTACCGAAGCAGGCGGTCAGTCTCGATATTGCACCAATTGCATTCGCTCAGGTCGTGCTTGGGCGCGAAGGGATTGCGACCGGGGTGTTGGCCGCAGCGATAGCCGCTGCCTTCGGCGCCATCATCGGCAGCCTGATGAACAGAAGGCGGGAGCCGAAGACCGGGCGGTATGTGCCGATCTCGCTGTACCGGGTGACCTTTAACGTCAGCAATTGTGTTATGTCCGCCCTTGTGGCCGGAGCCGCCTATGCTACTGCACAGTATTGGCTCGGGGGCAGGCTCGTGGGGAGCCCGCCGGGAGACAGCCTCGCGCAGTACAACGCCTGGTTGGTCCCAAGCTTGGGCCTCTGGGTAGTCGCATACTTTGCGGTAAACACCTTTGCCTTCGCCACGGCAGTCGCGCTTTCCACCTTCCCTCCGAACCGGCCGCGGATCATCGCTCTTTGGCAGGAACACTGTGCCTGGACCTGGCCCGGTTACCTGGGAGCGGCGGCGCTGGCCGGTCTGATGCTTGCCCTCGAGCAGCGGGGACCCGGCTGGGCGTTGCTCCCGTTGCCGCTGATCTATTGCGCGCACTCGGCAATTCAGACGCAGGCGAAGCGGCTCCAGGAACGAGAGGAGAGCCTGCGCGAGTTGAACCGGACGATGGAAAGCGTCATGGCGAGTCTGGCGACGACCATCGAGGCGAAGGACACCCACACCCGGATGCATGTACAGCGCGTACAGCGAATCTCCATGTTGCTTGCGGAAGCCGTGGGGGTTCGGGACGGAGAGCTGGAAGCGATCCGCCTGGCTTCTCTGGTGCATGATGTGGGCAAGATCGCGATCCCGGAACGCATTCTTACCAAACCGGACAAGCTCACTAAGGAAGAATTTCAACGGATGCAGGAGCATGTCGTGGTCGGCGCCATGATCCTCGAGCCGGTCCAGTTCCGCTTCCCCGTAGTTGCCTACGTCGAGAGCCACCACGAGCGCTGGGACGGCAACGGCTATCCGCACCGGCTGAAGGGCGCGGACATTCCGATCGGCGGCCGCATCATCACGATTGCCGATACCTTCGATGCTCTCACAAGCGACCGGCCCTATCGAAAGTCGATCCCACTGGCGGACGCCATCGAGATGATGATCAAGCAGCGCGGTACGCAATTCGATCCGACCCTGCTGGATAAGTTCGTGGAGATTGCCTCTCAGGTGCTGGAGGCGCTCGAACAACTCGCGTTGCAGGAAGGTGAAGTGGGGACCGCTCCCAACGCGGGCTTCGGGATGCTGCCGGACCAGTTCTATGATCACATTGCTCGAGCGCGCAGCGACGATCTGCTGGCGACCTTTGAATTGGTGGAGCGCATCTTCCAGGATCCGACGCCGAGCGGCTACGCGAGAGCGCTGGAACTCTTGAAGGGCAGCATTCCCTGGGATGCGGCGGTCATTCTGCAACTGGACGAGAGCGAAAGCGAGTTGATCCCCAGTGTTGCCGTGGGGCTCTGCGCCGACGACCTCTTGCGAATGCGCCTCCGGGTGGGAGACGGGATCTCCGGACGGGTGGCGCAGAAACGAGAACCTCTCGTCAATCAGCCCGCCATTCGGGACGTGGGACCGGTGCTGGATCTGCTGTCCAACGTCGAGTTGACACACACCCTGTCCGTCCCGGTGATCTACCAGGACCGGGCGATTGCTGTGATCACGCTGTACAGCTCGGCGTATGAAATCTACCAGGATCACCATGTGGCGTGCCTGACGGCATTGGCGCAGCATTTGGCGCCGGAACTGTACGCAAGCCGGACTTCCCGCGACCTGCCGATTCCGGTGCTGCTGGACCCGACGACGGGTCTGTTCACCATGCGGGCTCTGGTTCTCCGATTGGACGATCGGCTCCGCGAGGCGCACGAGAAGGAACGGCCCATGACGTTGATTTCGCTCGACCTCGGGGAAACACACCGCCGAGCCGAGCGGGAACGTGCGGGACTGGGCGACGAATTGGTGCGTGACGTCGCGCGGATACTGCACGAGAGCGGGCGGCGGGGTGACATCGCGTGCCGCAATGGCGTGGCTGATTTCCTCGTGTTGCTGGAAAACTCCGGGGTGTCGGACGCAGAAGCATTCGTCGCTCGAGTGATGGAGAGCGTCGCCGTGCTGTGTGCCAAGCAAGAGATCCGGGCCATTCTTCAGCTCGGAATGGCACTCTTCCCCGAACAGGGCGCCAGCTTTTCGAAGTTGGTGGCCCGTGCAGCGCTGTCAGCGACACGTCATGAGGCGACGCTTGCGCCTGCGTCCGATGGAGTACCATTCCTCTCGACGTGTGGGGTTGGGACAACATCGCAGTGTGAATCTCTCCCCATTGACGGAACGCGCGCGTGGCCGGTGCGCCTGGAGCCTGAAACACCCTCCGTCTGCGGCGCGCGCGTGGGCCGCGTGCCCGCCGCAGACGATTCGCGGTAACATGCAGCCGGTCCCGTTGCACACACACGGTGTGTGGATCATTTGGAGATCGTCAGACACTGCGGTTGCGCCACCTTGGGGAGACAGATGCCCCGCGATGCCTCCCCCCTGACACCCGTTTTCGCCGCCCGGAGGGAAGTAGACGGATGCGCCTGTTCACCACCATTCTGGTACTGCTCCTCGCTATCCCGGCAGGAGCGCAGTCGGCCGACGAACGCCTTGCCGAAGCATCAGCGCTTTTCGACGCGAAACGGTACAACCAGGCAGCGGAGAAGCTGGATCAGTTTCTCGCTTTGTTTCCGACCCATGAGAGAACCCCCAATGTTGCGCTCGCACTCGGCCGCTGCTGCACCGAACTGAAAGACTTCAAGCGCGCTCTCCCCGCCTATGAGAAGGCCGCTGTATCTCGGGATGCGGCAATCCGGGGGCCGGCGCTGTTAGGACTGGGGGAGGCAGCCATCCAGACCTCCGAATGGGCCCGCGCAGTCCGCGCCCTGGATGAAGTTGGCCGCAGTTCACTGAAACCTGAGCAAGAAGTCGTCGTCTGGTATTGGTTGGGAGAGGCGCGCTTCGAGCTCAAGCAGTACTCGACCAGCGAGGAAGCGTACGCCCGCGTCGTCATGCGCTTTTCCGATCATCCGCTTGCCGCAAGCGCAGCGTACTCGGCCGCCCTGGCCGCCCTGGAGCAAGAGAAACCGCAAAACGCGCGCCGGCACGCACAGTGGGTGCTCGACCGGGCGCCCCGCAGCGAAGATCGTCCACGCGCCCGCCTGTTGCTGGCCCAGCTTGATCTGGAAGCCAAGCAATTCCGGGAAGCACGCTCCGGGTTCGAGGCCGTGCTGGACGACACCAGCGAGGCGGCGCGTCAGCCCGCTGTCCGAGATGCGGCACTTGAAGGCGTAGTGCAGACCCTGTTGGAACTGGGGGACCTGCCGGGCGCCGCAGATCGCCTGCAGAAACTCATCGGCGGACTTCCGGCCGGCGACCCGCGCCGGGCGCGGGCGTTGCTCAGCCTCGGCGCGTGTCGTTTCCGTCAGAAGCAGTATGATGGCGCGCTGGCAGCCTATCGAGAAGCTGCTGACGCCAGGGAACCTGTGGTCGCCGGCGAGGCAAGCTACTGGCTGGCCAACACGCTTTCAGCCCAGGAACAGCACGCACAGGCCGCCGCCGAATTCGAACGCTTCCTGAAGCGCTACCCCGAACATGAGCTCGCGGCGCGGGCCCTACTGCGGATGGGAGATGCCTACGCAGCGGCCCGACAGCCGGTGCAGGCGGCCGCTGCCTACCGGGCGGTGGTCACCCGCTTCAGCAATGCACCCCAGGCGGACGACGCCCGCAAGGCGCTGGCAAATCTCACCAATCAGATCGCAGATCCGGTGGCGCTGACCGAATTGCTTCGTTCGCTGGGGCCGGAACAGCGCGCCGTCGGTGCAGCTCGGTTGGCCCGGTTGTATCTTGAGAAGCGCGCCTTCGCCGACGCCGAAAAGGCACTCACGGACTTCCTCAAAGGCATCGCGGCCGCTGACATCCCCGCAGAGGCGCGCTATCTCACCGGGGTAGCGCTGGAAGGACAAGATCGTGCAGCGCCGGCAGTGGCCGCCTTGGTGGACGCGGTCTCGCGGGAACCTCGCGCGACCTGGGCCGCGGATGCCCAGACCCGACTCGCCTGGCTCTATCTCGACCTGAAGCGACCCCAGGATGCGGAACGCGCCGCTCGTGCCTGCCTCGACAGCCAACCTGCGGCTACAATCCGCCAGCAAGCCACACAGGCGCTCATTCAGAGCTTGCTGGCGCAGGAACGCTGGGAGCCGTCACTCACTGAAGCACGTGCGGCCCTGGAGCGCAACCCCGATCCGGAGAACCGTCCGGCCCTTTTGTATACGGTTGCCTGGGTGCTTGAGAAGTTGGGCAAGATTGACGAAGCGCTTCCCTCCTGGGAACAACTTCTGCAGCAGCACCGGCGGTCGGAATACGCTGTCGAGGCGCTGATTCGTATCGGCGACGCCCGCTTCCGTGCGAAAAAGCATGCCGAAGCGCGGGAGCAGTACGCACAGGCTGTGATGGAGGCCCCCAAAGGCGACTTTGCGCAGGAAGCTCGGTTCAAACTTGGCACCACCCTGTACCATCTTGACAGACATGAGGAAGCGGCGGCAGAGTGGGATCGGGTGACGTCCGCCCGTCCGCCCGATCAATGGGTGCCCGAATCCCTGTACTGGTCCGGTGTTTCCCTGGTGCGGTGTAATCGAAAGAAAGACGCCATCATGCGCCTGGAGCGCCTCGTGGCGGAGTTCCCGAAGCACGCCCGGGTCGGAGATGCGCGGGTGCGGCTGGCCGGGCTGAAAGCGGTCACCAACTAGCCTGCGGGCCGAAGCGCCTCCCGATTGGGTCCACAAACTCTGCAGCGCTGCTTCTCAGGCTCTTCAACGGCACTACTGAATGCTGGAACTTTTCACCAAGGCAGGCTGGGTTGCCTGGCCCCTCGGAGTCTGCTCGCTTGCGGTCCTCGCTGTGGTGCTGGAGCGCATCTGGTCTCTGATGCGGATCGCCCGGACCGAGCACGTGGCGTTCGAGCGCCTGGTATTCTCGGTGCAAAACGGCAAACCGGCGCGTCTGGATGACCCGGAACTGGCGCCATCCCCGATCGCCGGCGTGCTGGATTCCGTGGTGCACCTGCGCGGACAACCGGGCGATCTGATCCGCGAGTCGGTGGACCTGGCGCTGGCCTCCCAGCGTCTCCGGTTCCGGCGGTTCCTCCCCACGCTTGCCACCATCGGCAGCACTGCCCCCTACCTCGGGCTATTCGGCACCGTTCTGGGAGTGATGCGGTCGTTCCAGGCAATGAGCAGTTCCGGCCTGGGCGGCGAGGCGATGGCCCGGGGGATTTCGGAGGCGCTGAGTGCGACGGCACTGGGTCTTCTGGTTGCGATCCCGGCCATCGTCGCCTACAACTACTTCGTCGGCTGGACCAACCGTCTGTATCTGGAACTGCAGGAGCATTCGGCGGAACTCGTGCCGTTCTTTACCCGGGTCACCCGTCCGGGGCCGGAGCGCTGACATGGCCTCCCGGCACAACGTTGAGGCCGATGAGCCGATTGCTGAGATCAACCTGATTCCGATGATTGACGTGGCACTCACGCTTCTCATCATTCTCATGGTGACCACCGCCTTCGTCCGCAATCCCGGTGTGGCCCTGCGTCTCCCGCAATCGGTCACCCGCGAAGGCACACCGGAGACACAGAGGGATCTGGTGATTGCTATTGCATCGGAGGGCGACATTCGTGTGGAGGGGCGGACCATCACGGCGGCGGTGCTCGGCCGCCGGCTGCGGGAACTGGCCGCACGGAACCGTGATGCTCGCGTCCTCGTCAAAGGGGACCGCAGCGTTAACTATTCCCGGGTGATGGACGTGATGGATATGGTGCGCCAGGCGGGATTGAACCGGGTGGTCCTCCCTACTGAAGTGCGCCCGGTGTTCGGCGGCGGGAAGTGAGGGGCGGGCGATGAACCGAACAGTGCGGGGCGAGGGCCTGCTGGGTCGGTTCGTGTGGGGAGCGCTTGCGTTCCATCTGCTGGCGATGTGGATCTGGCCCCGGGTGATGACGCCCTACCCCGCCGCTCCTCCGCGCGAGATTGAAGTCGTATTTGAGAGCGAGACAGCGGTCCCGCGCCCCCAATCAGCGCCGGTGTCGCCCGCTGCGCGGGCGCCGCAGCGAACCAGAGTGCGCACTCCTCAGCCGCGGCCGGCGCGCCGGCGCACGGTCGTCCGCCCCCGTTCGCTCTCGCGGCCCGCTGCACCGCGAACAGCCATGATGCGCCGCGCCATTGAGCAACGACCCTCTCGCCCGGCGTCCCGACCCCGTCGTCTTGCCGCGACCCGGCGGGAAGCCCCAAGCCCGGCGCGGACCGCCAGCCCCGGTCTCGCCCGACTCCCTGCCCGGCTGCAGGACGAGGCGCCGGCCGTCAGCGCCTCCCGCTTCCTGCAGCGCCGGCAGGCGGCCATCCGTCGGCCCGTCGCTCCGGCCGCAGCAGAAACTCGTCAGCCGCCTGGCGCTGTGCCGGACCGCCGCGGCGTGGATCAGCCAGCCCTGGGACGCCCGCTTCGGGCCACCACCACGCCGGGAGCGATCCGCCAGGCACACCGTGTGGGCGGGCGGTCCCTGCCGGCCGATGCGCCGTCGCCCCCTCTCTCGGATCCTCGACTGGACACCGAGCAACCAGCGGTGCCCGCACCGGCCGCGCTCCGGCGTGCCCTGGGTCGGCGTCCCGGCAGCCTGACCCTGCTGGGGGGACAATTGCCAGCTTCCGGGCCGCCCCGTCGGGAAACTGACCAGCCGGGCATGGGGTCCCCGTCGTCACGTCCGGGAGGCGCTCAAGTAGCTCGCCGGGCAAACACGCTGTCCGTGCCGACCGGTGAAGCACCCCTCTCTCTCGCGGATTCGCGCCTGGACGCGGAACAGCCGCCGGCGCCCTCGCCCGGTAGACCCAGGTCGCAGATCTCGCGCCGGAATGGGGGTGCGCTGCCCGCTCCAGTGCTGCCCCGCCCATCGGACGCACCCAGGGTTGTGACCCGCGATGCCCCGGAATTCGCGGGCGGCAGTAACCGGTCGGTGGGGACTTCCCTCGCCCGCACTCTACGGACCCCCGGAAATCTGCGCCCGGAGTTGCGGGGTGATGTGTCTGCCCCGATGGATCTGCGGGACCCGGGAGAAACGCCGCACCTAAATGTGGAGCGCCTGGCTCCCGCATCAGCTCAGCCGCGCCTGGCGACCGGAGGACGGCGGGCAGCGCTCCCGTACTCGGGTCCTGCGGGCACAGCCGGTGATCTGGGTGCAGTTGGTGTGCCCGGTCGCTCTGATGCACCACCGGGCGGCGCCTTGCGGATGTCGGCGACCGGCGTCAACTCGCGTCCCTCGGCCCCCGGGGCCCTGTTCCTTTCCGCGCCCGGCAGCAGCCCGTTGGCTGGAGCGATCCCGGATGCCGGTGTGCCGGGACTGGTTGTGAGCACCGGTACTTCCGTCGCCATGACGGGACGAACCGCGCGGCGCCTGGATCCGATCGCGGGAGGAGACTCCAGAGACACTCCACCGGCGATGCGTATGGAGGCTCCCTCGAATCCCGGACCCCGCCTGGCGGCCGCCCTCCCTGGTCAGCGGCGCCTGCGCTCCGACACAATCCGCATCTCCGGCGCGGATGCGCCGTTGGGGGGACTTGTGTCCGGTCCCGGCAGTCCCGGACTGATCGCCGGACCGAACGGGCCTCCCAGTTCTGTCCGGCGTCCCGGTACTGTGATGCGGACAGTATCGGGAGACACCCCACTTTCTGATCGCATCGGGCTGCGTGCCGAAATGCCCGTAGCGTCCGGTTATCGCTCCCGGAACAATGGATCGAGGAAGGCGGCGGCGGCGGCTGCACGCCCACCGCGTCCGGAGCGTCTGGGGAGCCTGGCAGGCGCGAACCCCCTCGGGACGATCGGGGAACCAGGCGGACCGGACTTGGGCGCGGGTGGAGGGACTCCGGGACGGCTTGTCCGGCAAACTGCACGCCTCACCGGAATCCTGCCCGGTGTCCCGGCGAACCGCACCACATCTCCGGTGCGCGGGGCGGATCTGCCCGCGGCCGTTGCGTCGGGGGAGTCGAATGGCCGGCGTTCCGGCAATCCACGCCGCTCCCCCCGGCTCGCGTTGGAAGGTCAGCCGGGGAACCCGCTCGGGGGTGTCGCGGATCCGGGGTCGCCCGAACTCCCCGCCGGCAGATCCCGCAGCGCTCCGGAGCCGCGCCTCGCCCGGCAGAGCCTGGACGTCCGCTCCCCCCGTGCAGACAGTCGCGCCACGCCCGAGACCCCCGTTCCGCGCGCGGCAAGACCAGAGACGCCGGGGATGCTTCGCACCGGCCCACGCGTTTCGGTCACAGCGTCGGGGGAAGAGGAATTCCATCCGCTCGGCTCCCCGCGTCGAGCGGGGACAGGACTACTCCGCGGCATCCCATTCCCGGATCTTGTTCGTCTGACTCCGCCACCCGGCGATCCGACAGGCGGAAGTATCCCGTTCCGCATGCCCCCCGGCCCAATGCGGGGATCGGGAAACCCGGCAGGAGCAGGCGGTCCGATCGGCGTAGTTTACCTCCTGGACGCTTCGTCCAGCATGCTGTTTCGCGGCAAGCTGCAGCGCGCTCAGGATGCGGTGAAACGAGCGCTTTCGGACCTGGGACCGGAAGATCGGTTCAACGTGGTCACGTTTTCCGGCAGTGCGACCCGGCTCTCGGCGCAGTTGCTGGCTCCCACCCGGGAGAATCTGCTCCGGGCTTTCGCCTTCGTAGATGGCATGACACTGAGCCCGGCCACGAATTTCTCCGCCGGCGTCCGGTCGGTCTTTTCGCTGGCCGCCGTCACTCACGTTTTCCTGCTGTCCGATGGCGAACCTACCGAGGGCACGCGCGACTATGCGCAGCTGCGGGCCGAGATCCGCCAGCTCAACACGACCGGCGCCCGGGTACTCACGCTTGCCCTGGGGCTGGGAGAGCAGTTTCCCGGCATCCGGTTGCTCCAGGGAATCGCGGAGGACAGCGGCGGACAGTTCTCGTACGTGAATCTGAGATAGTTAAGAGTTCATGGAACCCACGGTCCTGGTGATCGGCAGCGGCGTCGCTGGCCTCACCTACGCCCTTAAGGCTGCCGAGTTTGCCCGGGTACGGCTGGCCACCAAGAAAGAGGATCGGGAGTCGAACACCAACTACGCCCAGGGCGGCATTGCCGCCGTGATGGCGGTGGACGACAGTCTCGATTTGCACGTGCAGGACACAGAGGTGGCGGGTGCCGGCCTCTGTCAGCGCGATGCCGTTGAGCAAATGGTGCGCGAGGGTCCGGATCGGGTGCGCGAATTGATCGCGTGGGGAGCTGAGTTCTCTCGTGATCTGGAAGCCCCTGCCCCCCGTCTTAGCCTCGGACGTGAAGGCGGACACTCTCGGCATCGTATCGTCCACGCCAAAGATCTGACCGGGCGAGAGGTTGAGCGTACTCTGGTGGCTGCTGTGCAGCAGCATTCCAATATTGAAGTGCTGGAACACCACGCCGCGGTAGAACTTCTGGTGGAGTCGCGATTGGACGCGCGCGGGCGTATGCGTCGCACCGTGCTCGGTGCCACGGTACTGGATTCCGGCAGTGGGCGGCTTCGGGCACTTCTCGCTGACGCAACGGTCCTCGCGACGGGTGGCTGCGGGCATGTGTACCTGCACACGACCAATCCCGACATTGCTACGGGTGACGGTGTGGCGATCGCCGCCCGGGCCGGTGCGGTGATCGGAAACATGGAATTCATTCAGTTCCACCCGACGACACTGTACCACCCCACGGCGCGCTCATTTCTCATTTCCGAAGCGGTGCGTGGTGATGGGGGGATCCTGCGGCTGCAAGATGGGACGCCGTTCATGGATAGCTACCATCCGATGGCCTCCCTGGCCCCCCGTGACATCGTGGCTCGCGCGATTGACAACGAGCTCAAGCGCAGCGGCGATGATTTCGTATATCTGGACGTCACGCATCTCGATGCCGCCTACGTGCGCGATCGGTTTCCCACTATCTACCAGCGCTGCCTCGAGTTGGGTCTCGACATCACCCGGGAGGCCATACCCATCGTTCCCGCCGCGCATTATAGCTGTGGAGGCGTGCGTACTGACCTGCAGGCGCGCACCTCATTGCACCGACTTTATGCAGTAGGAGAGGTCGCCTGCACCGGCGTTCACGGAGCGAACCGGCTGGCAAGCAACTCTCTCCTGGAGGCACTCGTCTTCGCGGATCACGCCGCTGCGGACACGCAGATGCTTCTGGAGGCGGAGCCCCCCGTCGTGCCCCCCACCGATCTCTCGGGGTGGCTGGCGGGAAACGATCCCGCCCGACAGGCTGCCGAGGTTTCTCCTGAGTTCCTGGCGCAGCTCCGGTTGCTGGTGCAAACCCTGATGTGGACACACGTCGGGATCGTGCGTACCAATCACCGGTTGCGGCAGGCATTACGCGAAGTGAGCATCCTCGCGGGTGCGGTGGATAGCCTGGTGTCCACCAGCCGCCCGTCTGTCGAACTGTTGGAACTGCGAAACATCACCCAGGTCGGGAAGCTCATCATCGAATGCGCACTCCAGCGCAAAGAAAGTCGGGGATTGCACTACAATCTCGACTATCCAGATCGCGACGATACACGCGGGCCGCACAGCACCCTGTGGTCCGCGATGGACGCACGCTGATGATGCGTTTGCTCTGGGCAGTGTTTCTGCCGTTTCTCACGCTCGCCTTTCTGGCGCTTCCGGCCCGAGCTGAACTCCAGGTGCGGATGCACCCACTCTCGGTCGCGGCATTTGAACCGGTTACTCTGATCGTCACCGATCCGCGCGGCGGCGAGGGTTCTACCGGACGCACGGTACAGGTAACGATCGCCGACGGCTCTGACCACCGGTACGTGGTTGAGTTGACACCGACTGGACAACCGGGTGTCTGGGAGGGCCGGTTCACGCCGCAGCGGCCCGGACGTTACACCGGGACGGCTGTGCTGGAACGGGGAGACGAAAAGGAGATCGGTCTCACCCCGGTGCTGCGCGTCCGCGGCGGGCCGCGCGTCCGCGGCGAACTGCGCATCAGTTCCCGCCCTCGGTGGTCGGTCGGCGGCCGGGTCTTCCAACGCCACAGCGGGTCTTCACTTTTCCCGCTCGGACTTCTGTTGGAACGGGATGATCTCCGCGGCTCGGTAAACTGGAACACCGAGTTCATTCGTTTCAGGCGGGCCTCGGTGAACTTTCTGGACGTGCCGATTCCGTGGCCGGCGGAGGGCACAGGGTTCGAAGGCAGTGCCGCGGCCCGCGATATTGATACGCTGGTAAGCTTGGCGGGCCGGGAACGACATTTCGGGCTCCAACTCCGCATCGAAGGTCCTGCCGGCGATGCCGGAAGCGAAGCGCATGTACAGCAGATCCAACGTTGCGTGCGCCGGTGGGGGCATTCGCCGGCGGTAGCAAACTGGTATTTGCCCGGCGAGACCATTACGAATTTTCGCGCTCTGGTTCAGGCGACGCGCGCCGCCGGCCCGTACCGTCATCTGGTTGCGGTGCCTGTCGGTGTGCAAGACAGCGGCGCAGATCTGGCAGTCGGTCCAGCGAACTGGAGTCGTCCCGGCAATCAGCGCGCTATTCTGGAGGCGGTGAGAGCTGCTACAACGATGGCGCCCCTGCCGGGAGAAGACTCCTGGCAGATGTTGGTGCTGGGAGGAATTGGCCTGCCTCTACAGCCCTACCGCGTAGGCACTTCGGAAGGGGAGGCGGCATTGCGTCGTGTGCAGGCGCTGGCCAATGCGGCGCGTGCGGTGCCGTTCCACGCACCGGGGGTGGCCCTCACCGGTGTTCTGGGAGCGGACATGCCCGGCTCCTTCTGCCGCTATGGACGTACCTGGGTGGGGTGGCTTTCTCCGGAAGGTACTCAGAGGATTCGTCTGCCCGTCGTCGGGCGGGGCCGCTACCGGGTGCGTTTTTGGGACGCAGCGTCGGACCAATCGGCCGGTACCGCCTATGTATGGAGTGCAGGCTCCGGAGCTGAGTTGGAACTGCCGCGCTCGGCCCGGACAGTGTTTCTGCAGGTGGACGCTGCGTCCGGATCCGGTTCGAGTGGGTCGGAAGGCGGACTGACCCTCGCCCAGCGGCGGGCGCAGCGGCGCGCCGCGCTCCATGCAGCACGTGTTGCTGCTCTGGGCGCCGCGCGAAGTCGGCGTGCCGAAGCCGCAGCGCGAAATCGGGCTGCGCGGCAGCAGAAGTATCTGGCGAAGCTGCAACGTCTGAAGGCCACTCGCCTGGCTGCGGCGAAAAATGCGGCTGTGCGCAAACAGAAGGCCTGGGATGGGCACCTGGCCCGTCTTGCCGCACGCGAGGCCGCACACCGGGCCAGGGCGCAACGGCAGGCGGCTCGAAACACCAAACCGGCGGCTCGCAAAGGAGCCGCCGCCGGTGCGGCCCGTCGTGCTTCCGTGACTGCTGTGGCCTCAGCGAAAAAGGCTGCAGCCGCTAAGAAAAAGGCTGCGGCCACAGCAAGGAGACAGGCTTCCGTCAGTGCGAAGAGGGATGCCGCCGCCCGGGCGCGAAAGACTCGGGCGGAACGCAGCGCATCGGCCCAGGCAAGATCAGCCAGGCTTCGTGCGAACAAAGCTGGCGCGCCAAAGAATCGTCTGCAGAAGGGCGCGACTGCCGGCCGGGCGTCCGCCGCGAAGGCAGCGGCGCGAGCCGCCGCTCGGAAAGCAAGGGAGCTTCGGATTGCGGCGACGAAGAAGAAGGCCGCCGCTCGGAAAGCGTCCACGAAAAAGGCTGCGGCCCGCAAGAGAGCGGCAGCGAAGAAGACGGCAACACGCGCCCGGCGTTGAGTCTCCCGGTCCTCCTGGACCCGGCCGGCGTCGGGACCGGGAGGACATCCATGCGGAGACTATGGGCAGGACTGGCGATCGGGGTGCTGGCGATCGCATTGGGCGGAGTGGCCCGTTCCGGCGGTTCTCGCCGTGTGATCGCGGGGTCCGTCACCCAGCCCGCCGGTGAATGGCGGGTGTATGGCCGGGATGCCTGGGGCACCCGGTACACTCCCCTCGACCAGATTACTCCGGAAAACTTCGGAGGGCTTCGGGTTGCCTGGGAATGGGACTCGATTGATAATGCCCTGTGTCGCACCCGCCCGGATCTGAAACCAGGTCCGAACGAGGCCACTCCGTTGATGGTGGACGGGGTACTGTACACCAGCACCGGCCTCAGCCAGGTGGCGGCCCTGGACGCCGCTACCGGGCGAACCCTGTGGACGTATGATCCCGGCTGCGGAGGCTATGTGCATCGCGGGGTGGCGTATTGGGAGAGCCGGCGCCGCGGTGGGTTGGACCGCCGGATTTTCATGACGGCCAACGACGGACACCTGGTAGCGCTCGACGCCGCCACCGGGAAGCCCGTCCGTGGGTTTGGGAAGAACGGTGTGGTGGATCTCACCGTCGGCCTGCGCCGGCCGGTGGTGCGGAAACTGATTTCCAACACCTCGCCTCCCATCATCTGCGGTGATGTGGTGGTGGTAGGCGGGTCGGTCGACGACTTCCAGGACCGCAAAGAAATGCCGCCGGGGGACGTGCGCGGGTACGATGCCCGCACCGGCAAGCAACTCTGGCGCTTCCAGTCTGTTCCACAACCGGGTGAGTTCGGGAACGACACCTGGGAGGACGGGTCCTGGCGCTACACGGGAGCTACGAACGTCTGGACCGTAATGAGCTACGATCCGGAACTGGATTATGTGTATCTTCCCTTCGGCACGCCGAACAATGACTGGTACGGGGGCCACCGGAAGGGTGCGGGGCTCTTCGGCGAGAGTCTGGTTTGTCTGGAAGCGAAGACCGGTAAGCGAGTCTGGCACTTCCAGATGATCCACCACGGCGTGTGGGACTACGACCTCCCATGTGCGCCCAATCTGCTGGATGTGACGGTCAACGGGCGACGGGTGAAGGCCATTGCACAGGTCACAAAGCAGGCTTTCTGTTTTGTCTTCGACCGGGCTACAGGACAGCCTCTCTGGCCGATTGATGAGCGACCCATGCCGGGGAGCCGACTCCCCGGGGAGAAGACTTGGCCGACGCAGCCGATTCCTACGCGGCCGAAACCGTTCGATCGGCAGGGCCTCACCGATGCCGACCTGATTGACTTCACCCCGGAATTGAAGCAGGAAGCGCGCGAACTCCTGAAGGACGGGTGGAGCTACGGGCAGCTCTATCTTCCGCCGGTGCTGGGCAAGAAGTGTATTGAGATGCCCGGCTGGGTGGGTGGGGCCAGTTGGGCCGGCGCCGCCGTAGATCCGGAGACGGGCACGCTGTACGTCCCCTCCGTCTCGAATCCCATGTGGCTCACGCTGACGAAACCGAAGTCCGCGTTCGCCGATGTGAGCCTCAAGATTGACGAGAACGGCGACCATGTGCCGGGACCGCGAGGCCTGCCCATCGTGAAGCCGCCGTACGGCCGTATCACAGCCATTGATGTCAACACCGGTGACCATCGCTGGATGATGCCGGTGGGCGACGGTCCGCGCAACCATCCTGCGCTTCGGCACCTGAATCTGCCGCGGTTGGGGCACCACCGCCGTAGCTACGTGGTGGTGACGAAGACGCTGCTGCTCGTGGCGCAAGAAGGTTCGTGGTTCCAGAGCGGGCCTCCCGAGGAGAAACCCCGGCTGCGCGCCTTCGACAAGACCACTGGGCGTCTGCTGGGCGAGATCCCGATCCCCGCTCCGGCCACCGGCGCCCCGATCACCTACATGGCAGGAGGTAAGCAGTTTGTTGCCATTCCCGTCGGCGGCGTGAACGATCCGCAGCGGCTGATCGCACTGGCCCTGCCTTAAACGAACGGGAAGCGTGGCGTGCGGGGGAAACCTCCCGTACGCCACTGCCTGCGCGCCTCCCAGAGACGGTGTGAATGCTGTTGCCTCGGCCGCCGGAGCAGGATGCCTGTGGGATGAATTCCGAGTGCCGGGCCGGGCACAGCACCGCGAGATTCGGAAAGCGGACGCTCCGGGGCCGGCCAGCGAGAGCCGGAGTGGTGATGTGTAGGATTGGGGCCGGCTGTGACCGGCGCCCCGCCCGCTCGGTCTGAGAGATAGCTATCGCTCCGTGATACTCGCGCTTCGTTCCCCGGTTTCTGCACCTTTCGGATAGGCTTTCGGTTGTGACTGCACGAGAGCTGTTATTCGACCGGAACCGGGCTGCCGTCCTCGCCTTCGAGATGATGTGGGGGATCGCAATCCCATTCGTGTATTACTCCACGGTGGTGCCCGGATTTCTGCGCCACTTGGGAGCTTCCAACACCTGGATCGGTGTGGGACCTGCGTTCCATTCCGGCATCGTTGCGGTGATCCAACCCTGGTCTGCGTATGCGTTTCGACACCATCGGGGCAACGCCGGCTGGCTGCGACGGGTCTATGCCACCGGCGCGTGGGTCTATGTAGCGCTCGGGGTCGCGGTGCTTTGCGGCATGCGCGCTCCAGGGCTGGGGATTGCCGCCGCACTCCTCACTACGCTGCTCTTCTCGATCGCCACCGGCATCGGCGACCCGCACTACATGGATCTGGTGGTGTCGGCCGCCCCGCCCGTTCTGCGGGGCCGTTTCTTCGGCCTGCGGGTGGTCTTCCTCGGGCTCGGAGGCATCGTGGGAGGGGTGCTCGCCGAACAATTGCTCAAGGTTGCGCCCGTCCCCATGAATTACGGTGTGTCGTTCGTTGTGGGGGGACTTCTGTACGTTGCGAGTACCCAGGCCCTCCATGCCTGCCGTCGTGCGCAACCGGTCCAGGAGCCTCACGTGGAGGAACACCCGGATACGTTCGCGCGCTTTCTGCGTGAGAACCTCCTGCCGTTGGCCGCCCGGCCGCAGTTCCGGAAGTTTCTCTCGGCGGCGGTCATCTACGCGCTTGCAGTCGCGGTGTTTCCGTTTCTCAGCTTGCTCATCCGTGAGCGACTCCACGCTGGCGAGGAAATTCTCGGGTTGCTGGGAGGCCTGGTGATGGCCGCCAACCTGATCTTCTCCTGGCTCCTGGGCGCGCTGTGTGACCGCTTTGGTTCCCGGACGTCCTTCGGCGTCGTGCTGATTGGTTACATCGGGGGACTGCTGCTCTGCCTCACGCTTACGGAACGAACGGGTCTCCTGCTCGCTTACTTTCTCACAGCCATCTGGATGCCCGGGCTTTTCGTCCCGGTCACGAATCTCGCGCTCGAACTCGCCGCGCGGGACCCGGAGCGGCCCGCTACCGCTGCCGAATCCACTTCTCTGTTGATGGCAGCGATGTCTCCCGGACGCATCATGGGACCGATTGCCGTCGGGGCTGCACTGGATCGCCTCCCGGTGACGGCGGTGTTCATCGCCGCTGCCGGTCTCGCCTGCATCTCGTTGACCATTCTGACCTGTTCAACGGGTCGGGATGCGTTGAAGTCGAGTAAAGCGACCCGTGGGACCCGGAGGTAACTCAACCCGATGCGTCGTTCCAAGGTCTCCCGGACCCGACTGCTGCGACCGAGCAAGGAAATCCAACGCGACTTCCCCGATCGCGGCTTTCAGTGGCTCCTCGACAGTCCTACCTGCCTCCACACCGTCATGCGCCTCAAGCGCCCGGAGTTACTGGCCCTCGTGGATTTCTCGCGGGTCGAGCGCCGGCCCCGACTGCTCGTTCCTGCCGACCTCAGTAAGCTGGAGAACGATGCCCTGTACACCCTCCCCTTCCTGTCCGGCATCCCCCACACCGATCCGGAGCGTCCGCTCCTCGGTCTGCTGGAGCACAAAGCCCAACCGGATCGGCGGGCTCCGGTGCAGGCGCTGGAGTATCTCACTCCCGTGTGGTCCGAGCAAGCCCCGCGCCGGCACCCCGGACACATGGAAGAACCCCACCTCTCGCCCGCCGCAGTCTTCCTGATTTACACCGGGCAGACCCCGTGGCCTGATACGGCGAACCTGCACGAACTCATCAGGGCGCCGCCGGTGCTGATGCCCGGCGGCATGCCCTGGCAGTGGTCGCACCTGGATCTGGCGCGGCTGCCGCCTGCGGAGTTGTACGCCATCGGCACTCCCATGGCCTGGGCCTTCCGTCTCACTCAGGTAGAGGCCGGCACGGTTGCCGTGTATGCAGTCACGTTGCTGCAGGAAGTACTACCGGGACTGGAAGCGGCGCCGGGGGAAGCCCGGGAAGAGGTGGAACGAGTGCTGTGGTATGTGGTACAACACCTGTACCATCGGCGGAGCGATGCAGAGTACGCGCGACTGTTGCCGCAGATCCAGGACTGGGGCAAGCGGTCGAAGTTTGAGTTTCGACGGGAGATTCAAAGCATGATCCGGAGCATGGCAAAGATCCACCAAGAAGAAGGCGAACAGCGTGGGTTGCAGCTCGGCGAACAGCGCGGATTGCAGCTCGGCGAACAGCGTGGGTTGCAGCTCGGCGAACAGCGTGGATTGCAGCTCGGCGAACAGCGTGGGTTGCAGCTCGGACGGGGAGAAGGGGAGTCGGCGCTGCGGGAGGCCCTCGTCGGGTTGCTGGGCCAGCGCTTCGGAGAGGTGTCCGGGGGTATCCGTGGGGCGCTGGACGCCGCCGATCTGGGGAGGTTGTTGGCGTGGCACCAGCGAGCCCTGAACGCGGGCACGCTGGAAGACGTAGGTATCGCTACCAACGGCACGGGAGCGCAGCCGGGCCAGTAGGCCACTCTGCCGGTTGTTCCTGGGCCGCAGCGTATCGGGCCACGTGCTGCCCCAGGGACACCCGGCGTGGCTCCGCGTTGCCGGGTCATTCGCCCCCTGCGACCACAACCCTGCCGCGTTGCCCCTGGGGGTAACAGGCGGTCCGCATGGTTATTCTTCCGCCTTCAGTTTTTTTCTGTGCGCTCACCGCCGGGGGAGGGTGTGGGAAGCGTTGGGAGCAGGGCGAAAAGTTCGTTCCACGCGGCCTCTGGAATCTGCGTGGTGGCGGCACGAACATTTCGCTCTACCTCTGCGGTGTTCCGGGGCCCGATCAACGTCATAGCGAAACGCGGCTCCCGGAAACTGAACTGGAGTGCCAGTGCAGTGAGGTCGAGATCGCGGATCCGGGCCCACTCCCACAGCAACCGGGCACGTTCAACGTCGGGGGCTTCCCACCGATCGGCCGGCAGTTGTGCGAAGTCGTCGAGATCCGCCGCAATCGCGAGTAGCCCGGAGTGGAACGGCGAGGCGTTGATGATCCCCAGGTTGCGTGCATGGGCGGTAGGAATCACCGTTTCGAGGGCGCTCGTACGGATCAGGGTGTAGTCGTAGGTGGTCTGGATCAGGTCGAAGCGTCCATCCGTCGCCGCAGCGAGCAGGTGGGCGTGGCCCGCCACTCCGATGCCGATCCCTCCGACAATCCCTTCGTTCTTGAGACGAACCAATTCCTCTGCCGCTCCTCCCGACGCCAGCACCGGTCCCATATCGGCTGGGTCATGCACGAGCACGGCATCGAACCGATCGGTACGCAGTTGCTTCAGGCTATTCTCGACCGTCCACCGGGTAGCTGCAGCGGAATAGTCCCTGCGACGGGTCGGATGAGTGCCCGTCTTAGTCACGAGGAACACCCGGTCACGCCAGGTCCCGCCGTTCGGGTGCGGCTGCGACAGTGCCAGACCCACGCGCCGCTCGCTCTCCCCGTAGAGCGGAGCCGTGTCGAGGTAATCCAGGCCGAGTTCGATGGCCCGGTGTACCGCCGCGACGGCAATCGCATCCTGTTCCTCCGGATCTCGCTCCGGAAAATGCCCCAACCAGGCGCCCCCCAGCCCAAGCGTCACCACTTCCCGACCCAGGCGACCCAGCGCCCGACGGGGCAACCGATTTGCTTCCGTGCTCATGCTTTGCTCCTCCATAGCAGGGGAGTTCTACCACGGTGAGCACCCTGCGGCAGGGTCCTGGACGTTGCGCCCCATATTGCGCCTCGTGGTAAACTGGGGACAGGAACTCTGGTACCCCCAGTGCCATCTCCCGTGTCGTGGGCCGGAAACACCGACTCCCGCGGTTCGGGACACCTGGTTTCTCCACGGGAGACCATCCTGTACGGGAGTAGGAGGAAAAAGCAGTGAGCAGATTCTCCGCCAGTACGTTCCGCCGTTTGCACGAAGTGCTACTGTTCGCGTTTCCCAACCGCGGAGCATTGGAACGGATGGTAGCCCACTATCTGGGAGAAAACCTCAACATCATCAGTGGCGCGGGCGGGCTTTCGGATGTGGTCTTCGACCTGGTTCAATGGGCAGATGCCCAAGGGCGCGTCGCAGAGCTCGTCGCCGCCGCACGCGCTGCGAACCAGTCCAACCCTGATCTCGCAGCGTTCGAAGCGGACGAGTTCCCCGCGAAGTCCCCGGTTGCAGCGTCAACCGGATCGGGACAGGGACGGAGTTTCGCTCGCCCAGAGGCGAACATCAGTGCTCCGTTGATGGGACCCGTGGAACGTCTTCGCTTGGTACAACGGCTCAGCCGGCTGCAGGCGGCTGAGTTCGATCAGTTGGTGGTGGCGATCAATCTCCCGGCGGAAGTGCTGCCGGGGCAGCACGCGCCGCAAGGGAGCCGCGCTGCCGCGCTGATTCAGTGCGTCCAGGATCGCCCGGGGGGCGTTGCGTCGGTGATCGAGCTCCTGGATGTCATGGCCGGGGCGGAACCCGGTGCGACGGCTCCCCATCCTGCCACCTCGGGTCCAGACCCCCTTGTCAAATCCACACCCTCGCCCGACGAGCGTCTGGACCAGGAGTTGGGTCGTGCTCGCACGCTGGTCAAGTCGGGAAACCCGACTGCGGCTGCCGAGGTGCTGCTCGGAGCCAGTCAGTTCCTGGAGAAATCCACACGTACGGAACAGCATCTCGCTGCGATGGGCCCGATTGCCGATACTATTGCCGTCAGTTCGGAACTGGATGCGCTGCGCGTGTACCGGGAGGGGATCATCCCGGCGGCGGGGCGAGCCGAACTGCCGGCAATCAGGAGCAGTGCGGCCGTACGTGCCGCCGCTCTCGCTCTCGCTACCGACACCCCCAATGCAGCCCGGGTGATTCTGGAGGCCCAGGGGCTGGTGACACCACCGGACCGGGAGGCGCTGCGACCACTCGAAGCGGTGCTGTTTCGCCGTCCATGGTACCTGCGGCGATTGGTCATGCGGGACGTTGGTTGTTTCCCTGCGCTGGAATTCCGATTTCCTCAGGCGAAAGAATCGTCGGCGCCGGTGACCTTTCTCATCGGTCCCAACGGTGCGGGCAAGAGTACTGTGCTGCGGGCGATCTGCCTGGCGCTCTCGACCGGAGCCGGGACCACGGAACTGCTCCGCGCGCGCAGCGCCGGCCGGTTTCTGCGGAGCGGCGCCGATCAGAGCGCGATCCTTCTGGAAGGATCCTGGGAGGTGCCGCCGGTCCGCATCGTGGCTGAACCGCCGGCGGGCACAGGCGATAGCAGTTCCCGTCTTTCCCCCCGCGAGGAGTGGCTGCCTCCTTTCGTGGCGGCCTATGGCGCGTGCCGGGGCTCTGCATTGGGGGATGCCGAACGAGAGGAGCAATTCTCCCAATTTTCGGCGATGGGCACGCTATTCGACGAGCATGCACCCCTGCTTCATGTTGCGTCCTGGCTGCAGCGACGGGCGCTGGACGCCGCAACCGGTGGACCCAGGTCACCCGCAGCACGGTTTCTCTCCGCGGTCCTGGCCACCCTCACAGGCCGATCCCCCGAAACGCAGCAGCCAAGTGGTACCGGCCTGCTCCCGGGTGTCTCCGAACTACACGTGAATGGGAGCGGCATTCGGGTGTCTGGTGATGGCATTGGGGTAAGCATCCCGTTGGAGGATTTGAGCGACGGCTACCTGACTACGGCGGGCTGGGTGCTGGACCTGATCGCTCGCTGGGCCGAACGTGCCGTTCGGGCAGGCGTCGTGCTGGAGAATGACTTCGCGCAAACGATGACCGGCGTGGTGCTCGTGGACGAGGTGGATCAACACCTGCACCCGGAGTGGCAGCGTAATCTGATGGTGGACCTGCGCCGTACGTTCCCGCGCATCGCCTTCGTCGTCACCACTCACAACCCGGTCACGCTTCTCTCCGCGCGGTCTGGCGAGGTGTTCACCCTCTCCCGCGAAGCAGACGAGATTCATCTGGCGCAGTTAGACATCCCGCAGGGTGCCGATGTGGACGGGCTCCTCACCGGGCCGCTGTTCGACCTACCATCCACCCTCGACCGGGCGACGTTTCAGGCTCTTCAACAGCACCTCAATGAGTATGCGCGCACCGGAACCCATACTGCAGGGGAGTCTGAGCTCCGCGCCAGACTCGCCGCCGGTTCGCCCAACACGTCGTTGGAGTGCCTCGCGCTGGACGCACTGGAACAAGCGCTGCGGGAGCGGGGCAGTACCCCACGAGGTGCCGATGAGCGGAACCAAACCCACCAGAGAGTGCGAGAACTGATCGCCGCCCGGCTGAAGAGCGCGCCATGATTCTCTGCGGTCGTCCGGCACAGCCGAGTGACTTCAAGGATCGGGTATTTGAGATCACTATGACAGTCCGGGCGCTCGGCGAAGAACTGGATGGAGAGGTCGGCAAGTCCAGTCCTGACCCCACACGGGTCCAGGACCTCGCCAGTCAACTGTCTGCTGCAATCGAAGCAGAGAGCAAGTTCTGGCAGACGTACACCGGCGACTTCTGGAACGCGCAGGAACGAAAATGTGGGTTCTGCGAGTCCAGGTTGATCGGCGCGGCTCCCCAATTGGAGCACTTCTACCCAAAGAGTTCCTGGGACGAACTCCAGGCACAGGGCATCGAGTGGGGTACCCAACGAGTCCGCAAACGAGCACAGCGCCGGATATCGCCGATCGGCTTCTGGTGGCTAGCCTTCAACTGGGACAACTGGCTGGCAGCCTGCGGAGTCTGCAATTCTCGGTGGAAGAAGTGCTTCTTCCCGGTGCAGGGGCTCGCACCGGGACACACAGCGCGCCTCCACAGTAGCTACCGGCCGGAGCCCTTATTGCTCAATCCCTTCGATGGTCCCGACCCGGAGACCCACCTCGTCTACGACGACCTGGGCGCGATCGGCCCACGGCCAGAGTCGCCGTACGGAGAAGTCACAATCCGGACCTGCGGGCTGCACCGACCTTCGCTGGCGAAAGAGCGCAAGCGAATCTACCTACACGCCAAACACCAGGCCGAGATCTGGATTCGGGCGCTCGAGCAGATGAATGACCTTGCACTGAGCGGAAGCACCCAGGGCCTAGTTGATCTCTGCGCGCCGGACGCGCCCTACTCCGGTGTGGCCCGGTATGTTGTGTACGAGGTGACTGGCATTCCGTATTCGGAGTTTCGGGAGATCCCACGGACGTTCCGGTCGGGCGGCACCCCGTAGACCGCCGGAGGCAGGACTGGAGGATCCAAACTCTGTCGCCTCAGTGCGTGTCCTCTCGCTACTTCCATCCACCGTCTTTGTCGCGCTTCCACCAGTCTGGCCCTTCGGCTTTGATCTCTGCATCCAGTTTCAGCAGCGCAGCCTTCATTCTTTCGAGCCGCTCCGGCTCCCGGGTGGACAAGTCGGCGGTCTCTCGGGGATCATTCTTTACGTTGTAGAGTTCAAAACGGCTCAAATCCTCGTTGCCGACGATCTTCCAGTCATCCTGACGCATGGCGACCCGGTTGGAGGGAGGCGAAATGTGGGTGCGCCAGTACAGCGGGCGAGGACGTTGTACTGCTTTTCCTTCCAGCGCAGGGCGCAGGTCGCCACCGTCCAGAACACGGTCTCTGGGCAACGTCGTTCCGGCAATCTTGCAGAAGGTAGGGAAGAGGTCGGTGCCGATCACTGGAACATCGCTGACGGTACCAGGACGCACACGACCGGGCCAGCGAATCAAGCCGGGCACGCGGATACCCCCCTCGTAGTCCGCGCGCTTCCGACCGCGCAGGCCACCAGTGGAGCCCCGGGTGCGGCCCTTTGTGCCGTCGCCCTCCGGTCCGTTGTCGGCTGTAAAGACAACGACGGTGTTTTCCCGCAATCCCATCTCGTCGAGGGTGCGCATCAACGTTCCAAAGGCGTGATCCATCTGGGTGACATTGCCATGATGCTGCCGCGTATCCGGGTCCTGAACCTGTGCCGCGTAGGGTGCCATGAACTGCGGGGCGCTTTCGATCGGCAGATGGGGCTCGTGGGTCCAGACCTGGAGGTAGAAGGGACGCTTTGTATCCCTCCCGCGCAGCCAGCGGATTGCCTCATCCACTACCAGCGGCGCGGAGAATCCGGTGAGTGGACCCACCGGCTGCCCATTGCGCACAAAGTTCGTAGGATTCTTGTGGCTCGGGCCGGCATTGTTTTGGGTGGCAAACCAGTGGTCAAAGCCGTGATCGTTCGGCTGCGGGTGGTCCGGAGAGTTGAACTTGCCGTTCAGGTGCCATTTCCCCACGTGACACGTCTGATAGCCGTGCTCCCGCAGGAGTCTCGGCAATGTGATCTCGCTCGTACGGAGGTGGACTTCGCTTCCTTCAGGAATCCAGCGGAAGACGCCGTTTCGGTAGGGAGTTCTCCCGGTGAGAATGGCGGAACGGGACGGGGAGCAGACCCCGCAAGCGGAGTAGCACTGGGTGAACCGCACGCCTTCTGTGGCGAAGCGGTCCAGATGTGGGGTGCGCATCACCGGATGCCCGTAGCAGGCGAGGTCTCCCCAACCCAGATCATCAGCCAGGAACAGCACGATGTTCGGGCGGGAGGTTGTCCCTCCGCCTGCGGAGGCGTAGTGCGGCAGCAGGAGGCCGGCGAGAACAAGCAGCGTGAGCAGAATGCGCGGTTGCATGGTTGGAGAACGTCGCGGTCGGGTGATGAAAAGCAGTTTCTTCCTGATGATACACGCTCCCTGCCGGAAGCAGGGCATGTCGCCGTTAACCGGGAACCCTGAGGTGCGGCGGCTTGCCCGAGTTCGCCGAAGTGCGGAGGGCGAAGAGTGCGAAAATACGTCATCCTGGGGCCGCAGGGATGCGGCAAGGGAACTCAGGCGAAACTCCTCGAACAGGAGTACAGCATTGTCCACATCAGCGTGGGTGACATCTTCCGCTGGCACGCGAAGAACCGGACCAAACTGGGCGCCCAGATCGGCCGGCTGGTAGCGGAGGGGCTCCTCGTCCCGGACGATATCGTGGAACGGGTCGTGAAGGAGCGCCTGGATCAGCACGACTGGAACTTCGGATTCACGATTGACGGCTTTCCCCGGAACGAGTCACAGGCGCGCTTCTTCCTGGAAAGCTATGATACGGACGCGGTGATCCACCTTGAGGTGCCGGATGCGATCGTCACTGCCCGCGTTCTGGCCCGCCGCCTCTGTTCGTCATGCGGCCTGGACTACAATCTGATCTTTCACCGGCCCGCGGCTCCGGACCGCTGCGATGTCTGCGGCGGCACCCTGATTGCTCGCGCCGACGATCACCCGGACGCACTCCAGAAACGTCTGGCGGAGTACCGCGATCGGACATTCCCGATCCTGGAGCTTTTTCGCAGGAAGGAACTCGTACTGTCTGTGGATGCCTCGCGGCCCGTGGATGCGGTCTATGAGGACCTGCGGCAACAACTCCGCCTTCCTCCCCCTACCACGGCGTAGAAGCGTCTTCGGGGACAGATCAGACGAGGCTGTCCCCCGGCGCCCCCCTGGCTCGGACGCGTTCCATGATTCCAATTGCGGACTCCAGGCGGCTGGCCGCCACGGTGAGGGTTTCCATGATCCGGTACCAGGCGTGGCTGTCGTATTGCACCGCGACAAACCCCTCTTCCGCGCGCTCTACTGCTTCCTCCAGGTCCCGCGCCGCACGCTCCACAATCGTCCATTCCTCGTCATCATAGCTGCTCTCGGGCAGTTGCTCCGATAGCGCGTCGAAACGCATCGACGCGGCTTCCAGCCGGGCAACTGCGGCGTGATAGGCGTCGCCGAACTCTCGGGGTGCGTCAAACTCCGGACCGAGAAGGTGAAAGGGGTCTGTCATTGGGGTGTGGGGTGTCGGATGCCGTCTTCGATCCGGGATGAGGCCGAGGCGACGGGTTGGATAGTGCTTTTCCGGTAGGTTCACGCCCGGCGCGGATCGGGGGGAGACCGTGGAACAGCCCGGTGCGCGCTCACCGTACCGGCCTGCGCAGTCCGTGCCCGTTCCGGGCTGCCGGTCTTCTCCATGATAACCTGGGGACGAGGTTGCACGGCGCGGGAGTCCCGTTACCGGGCTACCAACTTGTTGACGCCTCGCGCGGATGAGAAGCGCCGCTGCGGCTCCATCACCCGGTCAGCGGATACACGGACCTGCCCAACGACACTCCCGCGCCGGCGGTAGCCCGCCGGAGTGTCGTCTGCGGGAGGGCCCAGCCTGTTGGTCTCCCGGCGGCGGGCGCCCGTTCCGGAAACAGCCGCTTCCTGCGCGAGTGCGACTGCGGATGCGGCCGACGGCGGGTGCTCCCCCGTCGCGCACGGCGGGCCGGTGTGTGTAAATGCTCCCCCTTCCGCGGCTAACTCAATTAGAATAGTGGGGATGGCGGGGCGTGAGTGTCCGCGTCCGTCCTTCTGCGAGGTGACTCATGGCCAGAACCGTCTTGCTCCCCCGTCCGGCTGCCCTGCCGGTGCGGAGCCTGCCGCCGGAGGCATTTCCCAGTTCAGATGGTATCCCGATGGAATCGCGGACCGTAGCCAACGCGGCCCAGTTGCTGCGGCACGTGCTCATCCACGCCGGGCTCCGTCCGGACCTGGATGTGGGTTTCAACCAGTTCCTCTATTACGACCCGACCAACCAGCATCGGCACAAGGGGCCGGACTTCTGGGCGGCGGTCGGCGTGCCGCCGCGCCATCGCGAGCACTGGGAGACCTGGACGGAAGGCAAGGCGCCGGACGTCGTGGTGGAGATGGTGTCGCCCACCAGCCGGCAGCGTGACCAGGACACGAAGTTGTACGACTACGCCGCACTGGGGGTCGTGGAGTACTATTGGTTCGACCCCCAGGACAATACGTGGGCGGGCTATCGCCTGCAGGGAAGCCGGTACGTGGACATCCCATTGGAGGCGGATGGGAGCCGTTGGTGCGAAACGCTGCACCTGAAACTGGTCCTTTGGGACGGCGTGTATGACGGTCACCGGCGGCGGTGGCTGCGCTGGGCGTACCCGGATGGTACGCTGTTGCTTACCACGGAGGAGCAGCGAGAGGTGGAAGCCCAGCATGCCGCCGAACAGGCGGCGCGGGTGGAGCAGGCTGACCGGCGCGCAGCGGCGCAGACGCAGCGTGCCGAAGAAGAAGCCAGGCGCGCAGCGGCGCAGACGCAGCGTGCCGACGAAGAGGCCCGGCGCGCAGCGGTGCAGACGCAGCGTGCCGAGGAAGAAGCTCGGCGCGCGGCGGAAGTGGCGCGCCTGGCGGAAGACGCCGGGCGCCGCGCATCACGTGCGGAGGCGCAGGCAGCGGAGGAAGCCCGTCTCCGGCAGGAAGCGGAAGCGCGTGTAGCCCGCCTGCGCGAGAAGCTCCAGGCGATGGGGATTGAGGTCCCGGAGTAATCGCAGGTGGGAGCCTTGTGGTTGTCGTGAGTTCGACCAACGCAATGCGATTTGTGCAGACACGACACGTTGCGCGCGGGGCCCGGGACGGCGTGTGGGCAGCGTGAGGCCGCGGGCGTTCGCCCCATCGGCGCCGGAGGCAGGGAGCGCGGTCGCGGCTCCTCGCCCGCTCAGCTCGATGGGAGACGGAGCGGCGAGCGGGGAAGCGAACCCGCGCGCGGTGCAGCCCTTCACGTGGCGGGGCCTGTGCGTGGGGGTGGCGGCACTCTGGGTCAACGTGCATCTCTGCTTTCGCGCCGAGGAGATGCGCCAGGTCTGGCTCTCCAATTCTTCCCCGTTCGCCAACGTCATTTTTCTATTGTTCTTGCTCACGGGATTGAATGCCCTTGTGCGGAGGCTCGCGCCCCGGGTCGCATTGCCGGCTACGGATCTGCTGGCTATATACGTAATGCTCTCGGTGCAGACCGGGCTGGGCTCCGCCCACTGTCTCCACTGGTTGATGGGCTCCATCACCTGGGGGCCGTGGGTGGACTTGCAAAAGACCCGGTCGGTGGGCGAGTGGCTGGTGCACATGCCGGACTGGCTCCTGGTGCGCGACGCGGAGGCGCTCCGGGGGTATTACCTCGGCCAATCCAGTTTCTTCCGCCCGGAAAATCTGCGTGCCTGGGCGGCGCCGGTGGTTGTGTGGACGATCCTCTTCTGGACATTGGGTGCGGTGCTGACTGCGGTGGCGGGCCTGTTCACCGAACAGTGGTCGCGGAAAGAGCGTCTCAGTTACCCTGTAGTGGAATTGCCGTTCCAGATGACGGCGGGCGGAGATGCCTTCTGGCGCAGCCGGACAATGTGGTTGGGTTTCGGCCTCGCGGCGACCGGCGAACTCGTCAACGGCCTGAACTACCTCTATCCGGCTGTGCCGCAGCTCCCGCTGCGGCGCATTCGTCTGGATCAGATGTGGACCGATCCTCCCTGGAACGCATTGGGAGAGACCAATCTCTCCTTCTACCCGTTCATTATCGGGCTCTGCTACCTGATCCCGCTCGACCTCTCCTTCTCGCTCTGGTTCTTCTACCTGTTGCACAAGGTGCAGTTGGTGGGTGGCGCCATGATCGGCTGGACGGAGATTCCGAACTACCCGTTCACCCGCGACCAGCAGTTTGGAGCCGCGGTTGCGATTGTTGCGATGGCGCTCTGGTCCGGGCGCGATCACCTGAGCCGGGCCTGGCGACTGGCCTGGAGCGGAGCCGCGGCGGGCGCCAGCCCGGACGCCGCAGCGGAAGTACGTACCTGGCGGCAGCGATTCGTGGTACTCGGCGTGGGTTCCATCATCGCTCCGTCGTTCCTGATGGCCGCAGGACTTCCCGGCTGGATGGCGTTCGCTGTCTACGCGGGCTACGTGCTGATGGGCCTGGTGGTGGGTCGGATCCGGTGCGAACTCGGCTTCCCGATGCACGAATTGCTGCGCATGAACGGTCCCAACCTGCTGCTGGTCACCGGTGGCGCTGAGGCGCTGGGTGCGCGAAATGTGTCGCTCCTCGGGTTGTTCAACTCCTTCACCCTGGCCAACCAGAACCACATTCTGCCCCATCAACTCGAGGGGTTCCGCCTGGCGGATCGGGCGGGCCTGGCGTCCAACTCCCTGGCCCGCGGCATCGGCGTGGCGATTCTGGTGGCGGTGCCCTTGACCTTCGTGGCGTACCTGGATCAAACCTACCGTTACGGTGCTTCCTCTGCACACATTCGTCTTGGGCAGTCGGGCATGTATATGTGGCAGTCCATCCTGCCGGCGTGGAGCCACTCCGAGGTGTATCGTGGCCCGAACGGCCTCTCGCTGCTCGTCATGGCCGGGAGTTTTCTGTTCGCCTGGAGCCTCATGGTCCTGCGCCTTCGATGGGTCGGTTGCCCATTCCATCCGCTGGGGCTCGCCCTGGCGGACAGCGGCTCGGGTGTGGGCGATGTGTCCTGCGCCGTCTTTGTGGCGTTCGTGTGCAAGGCCGTCACGCTGCACCTCGGCGGCCTGCGGGCCTACCGGGGCGCGCTTCCGTTCTTCCTCGGTCTCATGCTCGGTGACCTGGTCGTGGGAATGGGCTGGACCGTCTGGGGCATCCTTCTGGACCGGCCGGCATACGTCTTCTTTCTGTGAGGTGGCGACAGTGCAAAGCCTGTCTGATGTTTGGGGTGCTCAGTGTGCTTACGGCTGTGACAGTGACTCCCGTGTAGCACGGGAATGCGAGTGATCGCGGCGGATCGGGGGAACCCATGCTGACCCAGGATCAGATTCAATTCTTTCGTGAGAACGGCTATCTCCGCGTCGGCCGGGTGCTCGACGACACGGAGTTGGAGGCGCTGCGCCGGCATGTGGAGTGGATCGCGAGCGGGGAGGCGGCGCATGTCCCCGCCGGTCGGCTTCAGGTGGAACCACGGGTGGCCCAAGGGGAGCGCGCTGCTGAGAACTACGAACTGTCGCTCCGCAAGATGTACCACCTCGCCTGGCACGACCCGATGATGCTGGACCACGCGCGGCGCCCGAGCATCGTGACACGGATGCAGCAACTCCTCGGGCCGGACCTGAAACTCTACCAGGACCAGCTTTTCATGAAGCCACCGCAAATCGGCTCGCGCCAGGCCTACCACCAGGATCAGCCGCTCGGCTTCTGGATCGCTCCACCGGACCGCATGACTACATGCTGGACAGCACTGGACCCTTCCACGCGGGAGAACGGCTGCCTGTGGGTGATTCCCGGCTCCCATATTCGTGGGGCGCTGTCGCGCGCGGAGATGCAGGAATACGAAGAGAGAGCGCTGGCGGGCGAACAGGAAGCCCAGGTACCGTTGGAGTTGGAGCCGGGTGAGGCGAGCTTTCACCACGGCCACCTGCTGCATTGCAGCGGCGAAAACCGCTCCGGGCAGCGCCGGCGCGGGTACGCCACCCACTATGTCAGCGGCCTGTGCCGCTACACCGGTCTGGAACCGAAAGAGGAGTTTCCGTTGATCTCCGGGCGCGACTACCCGGATACTCTGTAGGGACCGGGGCAGCGTGGCTAGCGAAGTGTCGCGCTGCCCCGCTGTTTGCCGATCCCCCGGCGGCGCAGCAGGCGGGACCCTCTTCACGAAGCCCCGCTGCCCGTGTGCTGATCTACGGGCCCGGGTTCCGCCAGCCGAACTCCGGCTCCCATCCGAGAAGTTCCTGTGCTTTCCGAGTGCAAATGACGCTGGTCTGCCCCTCCAGCGGCTCGCGAATTTCGAGTGATGGCGGCGCCAGTTCCCTGAGAAGGTCCGTGGTAGGGCGATCGAACCGGATGTCTCGTGCGGCAAGGTAGAACGGCTCATGCCCGGTGGTGTCCGCTTCCAGCGCGAGGCGGCAGGCCCGTGCGACGTCGCGGGCATCCACGTAGGGCCACATAACGAAGCGAACCGGGGCATCCCCGGTCGGCGCCGGCCAGGGGAGCGCGCCGTATCCGTCGGGGTGGATCACATTCATGATCCGGAGGCTTACCGTCGCCATCCCGGTGCGGCGACTGGCAGCGGCACAGATCTCTTCACCGACCTGTTTGGAGAGCCCGTACCCCTCAAAGGGCGTCAGAGGATGGGCTTCGTCTACCGGCGCGTATTGGGGCCAGTACCGATCCCCCGCCTCCACCCATCCGAGGGCGAAGACGGTAGACGCGAACACCAGCCTCCCGATCCCGAGCGCCGCTGCCGCCTGCACGACGTGGTAGGTACTGGTGACGTTGTTGTGGAAGATTGCCGCGCCGGGATGCGAGCCCGGGCCTGGGATGGCGCCCAGATGGAGGACCGCATGCGCCCCGGCGAGGACGTCCAGGACCGCTCCGGAGGCCGTCAGGTCCGTCTGTAGGAACCGGCAGGGCAGGCCTTGCGGACGCACGCGATCCACCGCGAGCACGTCCCAGTCATGCGCCATCAGTGTTGTGATCGCAAGGCGCCCGAGACGCCCTGCTCCCCCGGTGACGACTACTTTCTTGCTCATGATACGCTTCGGTTCGGCATCGGCCCCTGCGTCTCCTCGTGGAATGGGCACACTGAGTCCGGATCCCTCCGTGCGGGGGGCAGCCCCGTACTCGCAGGGACCGGGAGAATCGTGCCATGTCGGGTCTTTTCCGGATCTGCGGTCAGGTTCAGCGCGTCTCCGTGCGCGGACGCCGGGCGTGGGGACTCCTGTGCGGGCTTGTGCTGATGGGGCTCGTGACGCCCGCCCGGGCGTTCGAGATCGAGATTGCGACGATTTCCCCCAAAGAGGTGGTCATCCCGTGCCCGGGAGCGGCCGATGTGTGGGTCGCGGTTGGGGGCACCCTGGGCAACGCCGACATCGTCGCCGGCCAGATCGCCTGCACCCTCGTGGTCCAGGGGTTCTTCTCGGATGACGCGCTCGCACCCCTGCGGTTCCCCTTGCGGGGTGGTGATGCGGCGGGCAATTACGTCACGCGAGCGGTGAAAGTGACAGTGCGGTGCGATGCACAATGTCGCCTGATTCTCGCGGACGGCACTGCGGGGCCCGGCTCCGCGAGTGTGGCGGTCGAATGTGCAACGGCCGGGCGAAACTATGGGAGTGGAACCATTAGTTGCAAGAAGAATGCGCCGAAGGTGGGCGGGATCCTGGAGTCGCGCTCACAGGTGGCGGCCGGAGAACCGCTTGACTACTCGGTCGTATTCTACGCGCTCAACCCGTTGGATGCACGTCGCCTGCGCGGATCCGCGACACTGCAACTGACGCGGTTCGAAAGCACGCCGCCGCAGATGCAAGTGCTGCAGCAGATTCCGTTTGCGAATCTCGTCGGCGGATTCACGGTCAACGCTGTTCTCCCCACGGCAGGGTTGCCGCCGGGAGTGTACCGTCTGGTGCTTGGGGTGGTAGACCGGTCAAATCGCCCGCAGGGACAGATCATTCACGCCTTCGAGGTGATCCGCCAACAATAGACGGCTTTTTCCTCGGCCGGTCATTGTGGTACGGGCTTCCGAACAACGGAGAATAGGGGTGATGCCAGATTCCCCGTTGAACAGCGCCCGTGCCGGGCCACCGGCCGGCGGCTGGAAGCGGGCAGGCATCCGGGAAGCAAGGGGGAAGACGTGGCGAGTATTCTCTTTGCGGATGTTGTCGGGCGCACGAGGGAGTCGCGTGGGTGGCCGGAGGAGATGGAAGCCGTCAGAGACGCGGCGGGATTCCTCCTGCGGAGGGGGCACCGGATCGAGGTGATGGATGACCCCGAGAACGTGGAGCAGCGAGCGTTCGCGATGCGGCCGGACATTCTGGTGTCGGATCAGCCGCCGTTTCATCTGTGGAACCCGACGGCGAGGCCGGGCGGGGAGATGATCCCGCGCCCCTTCCTGGTTCACCTGTGGCAGGTGAGCTCTGAGCAGGGGTATGTGCTCTCTTCGGCAGCGCTCCTGGATCAGGTGGATGCCTTCGTCTTCCGGCCCTACATCGGTGGTTTGCAGTGGGAAGAGCAGCGCCGGTACCGGCTGCATCTCGCGTTTCAGGAACAGTTGCTGGCCACTGTCGGGCTTCTGGTTCACCGGATGGAGCGCGGCGTGTAGGTGACCGCGGTGTGAACCCCGAATGCGGGCTGGCTGGAAGCCATCGGTGGTTCAGTCAGGGCCGTTGTCATTGCGGCGATCCACCCGGTGATCGGCCGCTCGGACGCCGTGGCGTTCCTGCCCGGGTCGGTCGTCACAGTGACGGGTCGTGGCAGACGAACTCCACCTGGTTGCCGTCGGGGTCCTGAATGTACAGAGATCTCCATTGGACCCAGGCGTGCTGCGTGACCCGAACAGTCAGCCCGAGGGCCTCAAGGCGCTCACGTTCCGGCTCGAAGTCAGTGAGGTGGATGGTGAATGCCACGTGATCCAGCGTGGAAGCACCTGCGTTTACCGGCGCGCTCCGATCGAACAGCACGAAGGCCTGTGTGTGACCCGCGCATACCGGACCGATCCGGTAGAATACTGCATGCGGGAATTCCCCGAGGAGGTCCAGCCCGAGCACCGTGTCATAGAACCGGCGCGCGCGGGGGAGGTCGCTCACTCTGAGTGCGATCTCCCCCAGCGCCCGAACCCGGGTGGCCACGGCGATGTACCTACTGCACGTTGAACAAGGTCATGAACGGACCCGCGAGCACGAAAATCGCGATCGTGCCGACTGCTGCCACTGCGAGCGTCAGCCGCACGTCGGCGGTGGGACCCATCGCCTCTTGCGATACCGGTTTCATGATGAACATGGCCCGCACTACGTTCCAGTAGTAGTAGACCGAGACAACGCTGTTGAGGAACCCGCAGATTGCCAGCCAGACGAGATGCGGACCGGCCTCGAGTGTG
This sequence comes from Actinomycetota bacterium, assembly GCA_005805375.1. GTDB lineage: Bacteria > Armatimonadota > SYMT01 > SYMT01 > SYMT01 > SYMT01. Next base: position 4,927 of record SYMT01000103.1, on the reverse strand, counting down.
GCCGCGAACAGCACGAACTTGCCCCAGAACCCCGCGGTGGGTGGAATCCCCGCCAGCGACAGAAGGAAGAACAGCATGAGCCACGCGAGGCCGGGGGCGCGTTGCGCGAGGCCAGCATAGTCGTTGATGCTGTGGCTCTTCGTTTTCTGGTACACCGCCATCACGACGGCCAGAGCGCCGAGATTCATGAAGATGTAGGTAGCCAGGTACACCGGCAGTCCGGCGTGCTGCCACACACTCGCCGTGGCCTGCACGGTCGGCTTCATCTGCACGGCGTCCGGGCCGAGCAACACGCTGGGATTGAACTGCCCCGCGCCCAGGGCAGCCACGGCCATCAGGGCGTAGCCGGCGTGGGCGATGCTGGAGTAGGCGAGCATCCGCTTGACGTTCGTCTGCGGCAGCGCGGCGAGGTTGCCGACCGTCATCGTAATCGCTGACAGCACCGCGACCGGCAGGAACCACTGGTCGTGCGGGAACACGACCCAGAGCACCCGGACAAACACCGCCATCGCCGCTGCCTTCGAGGAAACCGACAGCCAGGCCATGACCGGGAGCGGCGCACCATCGTACACGTCCGGAACCCATTGGTGGAAGGGCGCCATGCCGCTCTTGAACCCGAGGCCGACCGCGATCAATCCCAGCGCCACCAACACCACGCCCCCCGCCTGCTCGTACTGCAGGGCGAGTTGGGCGAGTGCGCCGCCGACAGCAGGGCGGTTTTCCTCGCCGGGGACCGTATACAGGTTGGTGGAGCCCGCCATCCCGTAGACGAGCGACATGCCATAGAGCATGACGGCGGCCGTGATTGCGCCGTAGAGGAAGTACTTGAGTGCCGCTTCGGTGCTGCGCGGCTGGAACTTGAGGTAGCCGACCAGCACATACGATGCCAGACTCAAGAACTCGACCGCGAGGTAGATCATCAGCAGGTCGGAGGCGCCGCAGAGCAGCACGGCGGCGGACGATGCAAACAGGAGCATCGCGAAGAACTCGCCGGGATTCTTGAACCGCTCTGAATAGCGAAGGGCAAGCAGCGTGGCGAGCATGCTTCCCACCAGCACGACGCCCTTCATCGTCAGCCCGAAGCCGTCGGCGACCAGGTTGCCATGGAACTTCACGACGGCACTGGCTTCATCCGGCAGAAACGGCGTCTTCCCCAGAAGGTTGAAGCCGGGCACCAGACACCCCAGCGCCACGACATGGCCTAGAATCGTGACCCAGCCGGGCCAGACTTTGTCCTTGGGCCGGGCCATCTCCCAGAGGAGCACCAGGCAACCGAAGAGCATCAGCGCCAACTCCGGGAGGAGCAGCGCCATGTCTGCGGCGCCGGGACTGTCTAGCAGGTTCCTGGACATGCCCGCCTTACCTCCGTCCGCTGATCGGCGGGCGGGTCGCTTCCGCCGGCAGATAGGTCGGGAGATCTTGAAGGTAACTGTTCATCGAGCCGAGCAGCAGGTTCGGCAGCAGTCCGAACACCAGGGAGAGCACCCCCAGCACGAGGAGCGGAATACGCTCCCGCAGCTCGATGTCGGGGAGCCGCGCCCAACGTGGGTTGAGCGGCCCGAGCAGGACCCGCTGGATCGTCCAGAGCAGAAAGGCCGCGGTCACGACGATCCCCAAGCCCGCAATGACCGATCCCATGCGGAAGATGCCCTCCCCCGGCTGATCCGAGGAGAAGCAGCCCATGAAGACGAGAAACTCCGCCACGAAGCCGGCGAGGCCCGGGAGACCCAGCGAACCAAACACGAACAACCGGAAGTACCCGGCGTATTCAGGCAGATTCTGGCCCAGACCTCCGAACATCTGGAGGTCACGGGTGTGGGTCCGGTCGTAGATGACGCCCACGAGCAGGAAGAGCCCGCTGGTGAGCAGGCCGTGGGCGAACATCTGATAGATCGCACCGGCCGTCGCGGTTTTAGCCGCCTCAATCTGTGGGCCGGTGGCTCCCGGATAGAGCACGGCCGCCGCCGAAGCGATCCCCATCATCACGTACCCCATGTGGTTGACGGAGGAATACGCGATCAGCTTTTTCAGATCCTGCTGCGCCATCGCGACAAAGGCGCCGTAGACGACACCGACCACTGCCATCAACAACAGTACGTAGCGCATCTGATAGCTCTGCTCGGGGAGGATCGGCAGCAGGATCCGGAAGATCCCATATCCCCCCATCTTCAGCAGGATTCCGGCCAGAATGACCGAGCCGCCGGTTGGCGCTTCGGTGTGAGCGTCCGGTAGCCAGGTATGGAATGGCCATGTCGGCACCTTGATCGCAAAGGCAAGAAAGATGCCCCACCAGGCGCACAGCGCCAGACCGGGGAAGGCCCGCACCGCCGGGGCGGTCTGCGCGAGCAGGCTGGTCTGGCCGGGAATATCGTTGATGAACAGGAGTGTCTTCTGCGGTACGACCAGGTAGATCCAGATAAACGCCAGCAGCATCGCGACCGAGCCGACCAGCGTATAGAGGAAGAACTTGATCGCGGCGTATTCCCGGTTCGAACCGCCCCAGATTCCGATGATGAAGTACATCGGAACGAGGCTGATTTCCCAGTAGACGTAGAAGAGGAAAAAGTCCACGGCCAGGAAGGTGCCGAGCATCCCGACTTCGAGCAGCAGGAATAGGGCGTAGTACTCGCGAGCCCGGTCCGTGATGTTCGAGTAGAGGATGACGAGCGTGGTGAGCACCGTGGTGAGTGCGATGAGCGGCAAACTCAACCCGTCTACGAACAGCGCATACGTGACGGAGAGTTGGCCCACCGCAAACCATGGGGCGAACACCGTGAACGGCTCACCTGCCTTGGCGCCCCAGCCCGCCTGGGCAAACAGCGCCACCAGGTAGAGCGAGACGAACACCGGCGGCACGCTGAGGGCCAGCGCCCACCCCCGATAGTGCGAGGGCGCCCGATCCCGGGGGAGGCAGATTACCACCAGGAACGCCAGTACCGGCCACCAGACCAGGAAGTTCAGGGGAAGCTTTTCGAGGCTCATTCTCGTCCGCCAGGCGTCCACGCGACGCTCTACGCCGGGGCCTGATGCCCCGGCCTGCGCCTATGGCGCCAGGTAGTTCTTGATGAGCAGCGCAATGAAGACCATCGCGCCGCAGAATACGAGCAGGATGTAGTTCTGAATCTGACCGGTCTGGAGTGAGCGGAGCGCGTTGCCGCTCCGCATCGAGATCCATCCGACCAGGTTGACGATGCCGTCCACGACGGTGCGATCGAACCAGCCCCAGAGATCCGCGAGGCGGACACCTACCCATCCGGTCCCACGCACGATGCCGTCCACGATCTGGATGTCCACGAGCTTGAACAACGTGGTGATCCAAAACAGCGGGACGATGAGGATCTGCCAGTACAGTTCGTCGAAGTAGAATTTATTGAGTGAGCCCCGGTAAAGCGCATAACCGAGTCCGCCCGGGGTCCGGCCCTTTGTCGGCTGGAACACACGATCCCGATACATGACCCACCCGGCGGCAATCCCGATAAACGGGACAATCAGGCCGGGGATGAACACAATCGGGTTGATCGCCGCATGCACCTCGGCGTGGAATCCGGGGCGCTCGTAGTGAAGGAACGGGAAGATCTTCATCCCCATGTCCTTCATGCCGAGTTGTGCCGCCACGCCGGCCGGGAAGCCCACCCATCCGCTGCATACGGCGAGGACCGCCAGCAGCATCAACGGCCCCACCATCAGCATTCCGCTCTCGTGCGGCTCGCCGTGGTGTCCGTGCCCGCCGTGACCCCCTCCGGAGTCGTCGTGGCCGGCCGTGTGGCCGTGCGTGTCATGCGCCGCACTGGCCGCGTGAGCGTGCGCATCGTGCCCGTGTCCGTGGTCGTCAGCGCCGTGGGCATGCCCGTGGTCGTCCGGAGCGTGGGCGGCAGCGTGCCCTCCGCCGTGGCTTCCGTGCCCGTCGGCCGGGCTCTTCGGGCCACCGCTCCACTCACCCATGAACACCAGCATCATCTGGCGGGTCATGTAGAAGGCAGTCAGGCCTGCAGTCCCCAACAAGATCCAGAAGATCAACGGCTGCGCTTCGTAGGCCGCATCCAGGATCAGATCCTTGCTGTAAAAACCGGCGGCCACAAACGGGACCCCCGCGAGGGCGATGTACCCGAGCGTATAGGTGATTGTGGTTTTGGGCATGTACCGCCGGATGGCGCCCATCTCCCACACATCCTGCGTGCCTGTGCCGTGGATGACACTTCCGGATCCCAGGAAGAGGAGTCCCTTGAAGAAGGCGTGGGTCATCAGGTGGAAAATGCCTGCGGTGAACCCGAGTTGCAGGAATTCCGGGTGCTCACCGTGCATCTTCACGCCACCGCAGCCCAAGCCGGCCAGCATGAACCCGAGCTGCGAACAGGTCGAGTAGGCCAGGATACGCTTGATGTCCGGCTGAGTCAAAGCGATCAGCGCGGACATGAGGGCCGTGAAGGTACCGATCCAGGCCACTACGTCCAGCGGTCGGAAGTGCATGACTCCGAACCACGCCTGTTCGCCGGGCATGTCGAACACCGGATACATCCGGGCGACCAGGTAAACGCCCGCAGCGACCATTGTGGCGGCATGGATCAATGCCGATACGGGAGTCGGACCTTCCATTGCATCCGGCAGCCAGACGTGGAGCGGGAACTGCGCGCTCTTGCCGATCGAACCACAGAAGATGAGGAGCGCAGCGAGCGCCAGGAGCCAGACCCAATGCTCCGCACGCTTTCGATCATCCGGTGTGGTCCGGCCCCGCGCCAGGGGATCGGAAGGCGCTTCGGACGAATGCGCCGCCTCACCGGCGGGGAGCCCGTGACCGGCTGCAGCCGCCTGGGCGGGGTCCAAACCCGCGGCTGGCGTGGCGCTCGGATTGGAATGCGCGCCCGCTCCCGGAGGCAGCCCGTGTGCGGCGGCGCCGGTCGAGGCGGAATGTTCACCCGCAGGTGCCGTT
>SYMT01000102.1 GCA_005805375.1 Actinomycetota bacterium | reverse complement strand
GTGGTCTCCGCACTCGTTCCACACTCCTCTTCACTTCTTTCCTCAAGTGGTGCGGCTACCCCTGCGGGGTCATTCCCAGGACGATGTCGAACTTTGCGGTCAGTTCCCCGGCGCGTGAGTTCGGGAGCGGCGTGAAGGCCACCAACACGGCCTCCCGTGCCGGACCGGCGCCCAGGGAACGAAGAATGCCGTCGCGATCATTGCCTGCTTCCCCACGCACGTAGCACTGCGTCGTGAGCAGTTCGCGGCCGCTCTTGCGGATTTTGAAATGGATGTGGGAGGTGCGGCCGGGGTACGGGATCGGCTTCACGGTGCGAAAGTAGTACTCCCCGGTCGAACCGGTGAGGAACCGGCCGAATCCCTGGAAGTTTGCGTCCCGCCTTTCCGCGTTGGAACTGCCGGAGTGGAGGTAGACCCCACGTCCGTCTACCTGCCAGATTTCCACCACGGCATTGCGGACCGGCTCCCCGCGGAGGTCCAGTACCCGCCCGGAAAGGTGGGTCACCTCTCCCACCGCGGGCGTCATCCCGTTGTTGAGAATCAGCAGGTCGTTGTCCGTATCCAACGGCAAGCGATCGGGATAGAAAGGCCCTTCGGTCTGGGCGGGGGTGCGTGTCAATTCCTCGGCGAACGCGCCGGGGATGGTGCAAAATGCGCCCCCCAGCGCTGTAAGTCCCAGGCTGCCCAGCAGCAGGCGGCGAGAAGGGCGGGCGTTTCGGTTCATAGTGAGGAAGTCTCCTGTGAGCGTGCCGGATTGTGCTGTACTCTGGGACGCTCGTGCTGTCCACTGGTTCGGCGTGAAGGACAGGCAGGGTCGGCCCCGGTCTGCGTGCTCATCCATCATCCCGGTCCGGCCGCAGACCGACACTGCCGAGGCCCGGGGGGAGCACTTTCGGGAGCCGATGCCGGCCGTCGCGCGGCTCGAAAAGCTGGGGAAGGTGCGAAACCCAGCCGGCGTTGGCTGCAGGGGTGAATTGCGGTGAGTTCAGTTCCACATCATTGAGCGTGGGGACGAAGGCCGCGAACAGTGCTGCGTGGATGAACGAGAGGCCCGGGTTCGTGAGGTCCTGGAGGGCGATGGCACGACCGTGCGTGGCGGCCCAGGCGGCGGCGACCAGTGCGAAGCTGTGGCCCTTGCAGGTCTTCAAAGCGAAGCCGCTCCATCCCTGCTCGCGGGCCAGCGGCAAGATGTCCAGATCGGTGAGGCCCTCATCGAGGAGGACCGGGCGGCGCTGCGCCACCGCGCGCCAGTCGTGGGGCCGCACGGTCACTTCGCGGCCGGCGGGCTGCTCGATGTACTCGAAGGCAGCGTAGGCGTCGGGGTCGGTCGCCTGCAGCGTGTCGAGGAAGCGGACGGCGGCTTCGGGGCCGGGATAGGCGCCGTTCGGATCGGCGCAGAGGCGGATGTTGCGGGCTCCGAGGCGGTGGGTCTCACGGTAGACTCGGGCAGCGAAGTGGGCGTCTTCCTCCGGGTCCCGGGCAGCCACTTTGAGCTTGAAGCAGTGGTAGCCCCGCTCGCGAATCCAGGGCGCCACATCCCGATCGAAGGAATCGTGCGGTCCCACGATGATCCAGGCAGCGAGCGCACGCTTCGGCTCGGGACGCAAGAGACGCCGGATGGCCGTCGCGGCGGAACCAGCCTGCGCGGCGGCGGCGGGACTCCATAGCGGGTCGGCAGAGGGAGAGGAGAAAGGGGTGTCGTAGAACGCAAAGGCGGAGCAGCCCAGCGCCTGCCCGGCCGCGTCGTGGAGTGCGGCATCGAAGGGGCTGGCGCACATCGAACGGGCGAGCGCGGTGGGATTCGGTATGCACGCACGGTGCAGGGCGGCGTGGTGCAGACGGAGCCCGAGTTCGAGGGGATGTGCCGGCTCGCCGGTATGCCTGGGGAGGTCTCCCGCCAGTTCCTCGCAAAAGCGCCGCAGCACCCGGTCTCGCTCGGTATGGTCGAGCTGCGGGTCGGGCCATGCCCAGAGATCGCTGAGGTAGATCGAACCCTGACCGGCTGCCTCGCGCCCCGCGATCTGCACGCGTACCTCGGCCCGGGCTTCGGTGATTTCCGCGATGGCGCCCGTGCTCAGGCGCAGCGGCACGCGGAACGGCTGATGGACAAAGCGTACGGATGCATCCAGCACGCGGCAGTCCCACGACTCCATGATTTTTCTCCCAACGCCCGGTTAGAGGAAAGAGGCGGGAAGAGTGAGAAATGAGAGCGGAAACCACTCTTCCCTTACACCTCGTCACTCTTGTCTCAAAAATGCACGCCCTCGTCGGGCCGGCAAGATACCGGTGGTCCCGGGTCGGGCCGGAGGGTGCTCTCTTTGTTCCCCGCAACGTTCTGCGTCGGGTAACGTTTCACATTCCCGGAGACCGAGTATCGGTCGGTCCGCTAAGGAGCAGGAAAAGAATGCGTCTCACTCCCATCGGCAAGATCGTGGTGCTTATTCTCATCGGCGGCATCGCATTCGGCGCCTGGCGGCTGTTGTCCGGCGGCGGGTCCGGCCTCATGGCAAAACTCGCGCCGCCGGCGCAGACGAAGGAATCGAAAGTTCCTCCTAAAGCCGATCTGCCGGATGTGGGAGATTCCTCGGGCGCCTCGTCTCCAGGCTCCGGCGCCTCTACCGCCGGGTTCACTTCTCCCGGGGAGGGGGCCGGTTGCAGCGACAAGCCGGAGGTGCGCTTCCTCCTTTGGGCCTGGAACGCCCAGATGGGCGCCTTGCTGGCCAACGGCGGTCCGCAGGCCACGACCGGCAGCCTGATGTGCCAGAATGGCGTCAACCTGAAGTTTGCACGTCAGGACGATGTGAGCAAGATGCAGGAAGCGCTCCTGGCCTTCGCCACAGAGCTCAAGGCCGGGAATGCCCACCCCACGAAAGGCGCCCACTATGTCGCCATCATGGGCGATGGCGGCGCGACGTTCTTGAAGGGTCTGAACGACCAGCTCCGGAAACTTGGACCGGACTACATCGCGCGCGTAGTCGGTTCATGTGGATACTCGCGCGGCGAAGACAAGTTCATGGGGCCGCCGGAGTGGAAGCGCGATCCCTCTGCTTCCCGCGGCGGGGTGGTGGCCGGCGTGCTCCGGGATGGGGACTGGAATATTGCGCAAAAGTGGCTGGGTGACAATGGTCTGCGGAACAATCCGGATGAGAAGACGTGGGATCCGGATGCGCTGAACTGGGTTGCAGCGAATGATTACATTGACGCGGCGGAAAAGTACATCGCCGGTTACTCGGAAGAGCGCTCGGTGGTGCGCAACGGGAAGCCGACCGGAGAGAAAAAGCGGATCACCGTGCAGGGGGTGGTGACCTGGACGCCGGGTGATGTGAGCGTGGCGCAGAAGAAGGGTGGGTTGGTGAGTGTCGCCTCTACCCTGGAGTACCGTTCGCAGATGCCGAACGTGATCATCGGGATTGATCGGTGGATGAAGGCAAACCGCGGCCAGGTAGAGGGCATGCTCAACGCCTTCATCCAGGGCGCCGATCAGGTGAAGAACAACCCGAGCGCCCTGCGCCGCGCCGCCGAAGTCAGCGCGACAGTTTATGGGGAAGAGAACGCCGACTACTGGGAGAAGTATTACAAGGGCGTGCAGGAGCAGGACAAGCAAGGGCTGACCGTGGCTCTGGGCGGCTCATCCGTGAGCAATCTGGCCGACAACCTGCTGACCTTCGGGCTCGTAGAGGGCTCTGCGAACCTGTTCGCGGCTACCTATCGGACTTTCGGCGACATCGTGGTGGCGCAGTATCCGGAGCTGGTGCCCAACTATCCTCCGGCGGAAGAAATTCTGGATGTGTCCTATCTGCAGTCGCTGAAGAAGCGGGCGCCTGTTGCGGTGACGAGCACCGCAGTGGCGAAGGCACAGCCGAAGTTCGAAGCCTCCAGGCCGGTGCGCTCGGTGCTCAGCCGGAAGTCCTGGCGCATCCAGTTCGATACAGGACGTGCCACCTTCTCCGGGGGCGCTGCACGCGATCTGGAGCGGCTGAAGCGGGACCTCCTTGTGGCGGGCGCGGCGGCGGTGGAGATTCACGGGCACACGGACAACGTGGGAAATCCGCAGGCAAACATGGCGCTCGCTGAAACGCGTGCGTTCGCCGTGAAGCAGTGGATGGAAAAGCAGTCACGCCTCAATTTCCCCCAGGGTCGCATTCGCGTGTTCTCGCATGGGCAGCAGAATCCGCTGGCACCGAACTCGACGGCGGAAGGACGCGCCCAGAACCGCCGGGTGGATATCGTGCTGGGTACCCTGTGACGGATGGGGGGGCGTGTGCGGATCATCCACGTCACAGTGCGGTGATTCCGGAAGTAAGTGGCACCAATGAGTGATCCGAACCCCGTTTCCCCGGTCCCTCCTTCGTCCTCGCCGTCCCCGCCCGGTGCGGGTGCGGCGGGGACGAGAGCGAGGAAGATCGGGGCGTTGGACCTGTTCCTCCCCAACCGGGTCGTCTCCGGCCCGGTGATGGGCATCACCATCCTGGTGCAGGCCGCGCTCGTCCTCGGGTTGTGGCTGGCGAAGCCGGTTGCGCTGCTCCCCGGGCCGCAAGAGGTCCTGCAGGCCCTGGCCAGACTGTGGAGTACGCAGGGTCTGGGCCCGGAACTCTTCACCAGCCTGCGGTTCAGCCTGGAGGCGCTGGCGTGGTCCACGGCTATCTCGCTGACGCTTTCGTACCTCACGGTCCTGCCGGTGTTTCGCCCGGCAGTGGCCCTCGCGTCGAAGGGTCGCTTTCTGAGCCTGGCGGGGTTCAGTCTGGTCTTCACGCTGCTGCTCTCGAACGCCCATTTGGTCAAGCTGGCGCTCCTGGTCTTCGCGATGAGCGTCTTTTTCGTCACCTCAATGGCTTCAGTGGTGGCGGCCATCCCGAAGGAGAAGTTTGACCATGCCCGCACGCTCCGCATGAGCGAATGGGAGGTGGCCTGGGAGGTGGTGGTGCTGGGCACGCTGGCGGAGGCGTTCGAGATCCTACGCCAGAACGCCGCCATCGGCTGGATGATGCTCACCACCGTCGAGGGGCTGGCGCGGGCGGAAGGCGGCGTGGGCGTCTTCCTGCTGAATCAGCAGAAACACTTCAAACTGGAAGAAGTATTTGCGATCCAGTTGCTCATCCTGGGTGTGGGGCTGTTCCAGGACTACGGCATCGGCTTGATTCGCCGCCTCTGCTGCCCGCATGCCGACCTCACCCTGGAACGAAGAAGCGGATGACTACCACGCATTCCTACCATGAGGTGCTGTTGGCCGCGCGGGGCATCTCGGTCACCCGCGGGGAAACCGTCATTCTGCGCGACCTCAACCTGGAGATCCGTGACATCAAGCGCCCCGGCGTGACCCAGGGCCAGGTGGTGGGTTTGCTGGGGCCTTCGGGTATCGGGAAAACCACGTTGTTTCGGGTGCTGGCGGGGCTGGAAGCGCCGGATACGGGGGAAGTGCTGCTCGGTCCGGAAGCACGGCCGGTGGCGCGGGGCGTGATGGGTGTCGTGGCCCAGAACTATCCGCTCTTTGCCCACCGCACTGTGCTCGGCAACCTGGTGATTGCCGGCCGGCGCAGCGGCCAGTCCGGCGCCCAGGCCGAGGCTAAAGCGCGGGAGTTGCTGGTCCAGTTCGGTCTGGAAGAACACTCCCGCAAGTACCCGGCCCAACTCTCCGGCGGGCAGCGACAGCGGGTGGCCATTGCCCAGCAGTTCATGTGCAGCGAGCACTATCTGCTGATGGACGAGCCGTTTACCGGCCTGGACCTGATCGCCGAAGAGAATCTGTTTCGGTTCATCCGGGCGATGGCCCAGACGGATGAGCGCACCACCTTCATCATCATCACCCACGACATTGAAGCGGCTGTCGCTGTGGCGGACACTCTCTGGCTCCTGGGGCGGGATCGGGACGCAGAAGGGAAAGTCATCCCCGGAGCGCGAGTTCAGGCGATCTACAACCTCGCCGAGCGCGGTTTGGCCTGGCGAGAGGATATCATGTCCTCTCCCGACTATCTCCGGCTTTTGGGCGAGATTCACGCGCTGTTCCCTCGCCTATAACATCGCGCTACAATTCCCCCAGTATGCGTCTACCGCACCGCCATCGAGAGGCCATCAAAGAGGGGGGCAACCTCGTCGGTCTCTCTCTCGCTGTCGCTCTCTCCGCCGCCACACTGAATCCGCTGCCGCTCCTGGTGGGG
>SYMT01000101.1 GCA_005805375.1 Actinomycetota bacterium | reverse complement strand
CCTGCACACCCTGGCGCCGCGGCTCTCGCCGGCGCAGGCGGACCGGGTGGCGGCGCCACTGCTGGCCCGCCTGACCGCCGGGAAGGGGGAGCCGGACTACGTGGTCCAGGCCCTGCACACCCTGGCGCCGCGGCTCTCGCCGGCGCAGGCGGACCGGGTGGCGGCGCCACTGCTGGCCCGCCTGACCGCCGGGAAGGGGGAGCCGGCCTACGTGCTCCATGCCCTGGGCGCCCTGGCGGCGCGGCTCTCGCCGGAGCAGGCGGGCCGGGTGGTGGAGGGGATCGCAACTGCCTGGGATCGGCAGTTCCTGCGCTGGAACGAGCCCAAACAGGGTAGCGGTCGCTCCTCCGCGGACTCGTATCGGAATGCGGCCGCCGCGATCCTCTCCGTATCGCGCGCGCAGCAGCCCGGGGCCATCGATCCGCTGATAGCGAAGCTTCGGTCACCGGCAGCAGAACGGAGCGGGCGGTACCGGGACCTGGTCGTGGAGGGGCTGGCGGAATGGTGGATGCGCACCGAGGTCACCGAGTTGATGCACGACGTGTACGGGCCTCCCGATCCCCGCCAGGTCCAGGCGCATGCGAAGCTGGAGCGGGCGCTGGCAGACCTTCGTAACGATGCGCGCGCCCCCGTGTGGCGCCGCATCGCGGCGTTCCAGGTGCCGATCCGCGCGGCGTATCGCGCCGAACAGCGGACCAGTGAGCGCTCCAGGCGGTGACGAGACCGTGCCGGCAGACGTTCGGACCACTGCCGGTCTCGCAACCCGGCCCGAACGGGTTCCCTCGCAATGGCGCCGTGGGTTTCACCCCGGTGCGGCCGCGCACGGTCTCAACGATCGCCCCTCCCTGACGGAACGCGCAGCAGTACCGTGGAGGAGCAACTCGGGCGGTCATGGTCGGCTCCGTCCGGCGAATCATACGGCGCGGATCCGCCGAGGGGAAGCAGCGGCGCTCCCGGAGTGCCGGTGGGACACAGAGGTGCACCGGGAAGGAACGCCGAACACCCGGCGCGGGGAGATCCATCCGTGACCGGAACTGCGTTTGCCCGAACGATGCTGCTCGTGCCCGCCCTGCTGGCGGCGCTGGCGGCGGGGGCCCATGAGCCCACCTGGACCCGTTATTCCCGGCAGCTCAACCGGCGAGAGGTGCGCCTGCTCGCCCGGGGCGTGCCGCTCCACGCGCTGGCGGCGCAGCCCGGCGCCGACACGGAGACCTGTCGTCTGCGCCTCCGCCGGGTGGACGCGGAGACGCGGGAGGCGCTCTCCGGCCTCGTGCGCATCGCCGGGCCGGAGGGGAAGGCGCTCCCGCTGCCGGGGCTGGTGAACCGGGGGATCCAGCTCCGGGAGGGCCACCCGGCGCGGGACTGGCACGCGCTGCTGGAGGCAGGCACGGTGGACGTGCCGCGGGCGCGGCTGGTGCTGGACGCGGTAGCCGGCCCGGGAAGCGAGCGGACCACCCTGCCCCTGGAACTGGACGGCAGGGCGGCGGCCTCAGTCGAGATTGCCGTGCGCCGCTTCGCACATCCGGAGCGGCAGGGCTGGCGGAGCGGGAACACGCACCTCCACCTGAGCGGCCTGACCCGGCCGCAGGCGGACGAATACCTCCGCACGCTCCCCCGCGCCGATGGCCTGGAGCTCCTCTTTGTCTCCTACCTGGAGCGGGCCGTCGCCGATCGCGACTACATCTCCAACCGCTACACCGCCGCCGACCTCCGCGCCCTGACTGGTCCCGGATTGCTCTTCGGGAACGGCGAAGAGCACCGGCACAACTTCACCGGCTACCCCGAGGGCTACGGCCACGTGATGCTCCTCAACCTGCGGCGCCTGGTCCAGCCCGTCAGCATCGGCGCCGACATCATGAAGAAGGGGAGCGACTGGCCTCCTCTGAGCCGCGGCATCCGGCAGGCGCGCCGTCAGGGCGCCACCATCGTCTGGTGCCACAACGACTACGGGATGGAGGACACCCCGCACTGGCTCGCCGGGCGCATCCACGCCCACAACATTTTCGACGGCGGCCACCACGGCAGCTACGCGGACACGTTCTACCGCTACCTGAATCTCGGCCTGAAGGTGCCCTTTTCCACCGGCACCGACTGGTTCCTCTACGACATCTCCCGCGCCTACGTCCGTGTCGAGGGCGAACTCACGGTCCAGCGCTGGCTCGCGGCGCTCACCCAGGGCCGCAGCTACATCACCAACGGTCCGCTGCTCGAACTCCGGGCCGGCGGGCACGCGATCGGCGAGACCCTGCGCCTCACCGGCCCCCGCACGGTCCCGATCCAGGGCGCCGCCCGCGGCCGGCACGACTTCCGCGCCCTCGAACTGGTCCACAACGGCGAGGTGATCGCCCGCGCACCCTCCCGCGCCGTCGGCCGCCACTTCGAGTCAGACCTCCGCTTCGATCTCCCGGTGAACGGGCCGGGCTGGGTCGCCTTGAAGATCGCCGGGAACGGTCCTGGGCCGGCGAACCGCCCCAGCGATGCTCCCCGCAATGACTTCGGCGAGGCCCTCTTCGGCCACACGAGCCCCATCTACCTGGAAATGCACGGCCGTCGCCTCGTGCAGCCCGAGGTCGCCCGCGCGTTCATCCGGGACCTGGAAACGTCCCTCCGCGCCATCCGCACGCACGGCAAATTCGATACCGAGGCCCAACGGGAAGAGGTGCTGAGTCTGTACCGCCGGGCGATGGACACGCTGCGGCGGAAGATCGAGGGTTCGCATAGATAGAGCCCAGGGCTCTCACCCGGCCCGCCGCGTTACGCCAGCCGCTGTCCTTCCGCGGCCATGCGGGCGTACTCCTGGGCCTGGGCCACCATGTCCACCCCGGCCAGGTCGCACCAGGCGGCCAGGAGACGCCGGTACACGGGACCGGGCTGCCCGGTCCCCACAGGCTGACCGTGAAAACGCGTCATGGGCAGCATCGCGTACGGCGTGCTGGTGAAGAACGCCTCGTCTGCGGTGACGACATCGTATGCTTCCAGGTTCAGCTCCCGGCAGCGGATGCCGAGCGACGCCGCGAGCTCCAGGGTGACCTTGCGGCTCACCCCGCGCAGGATGTTGCGCGGTTCCGGGGTGAGCAATTCGCCGTCCCGGACCAGGAACAGGTTCGAGCCGGCGCCTTCGGTGAGGAACCCGTCGTCGTCGGTCAGCAGCGCCCAGGCGGTCCGGTCCACCTTCTGGGCCTGGAGCGTCGCCACCTGGTAGAAAACACGGCTGCGGTTCTTGATCTTCGGATCAATCAGGCGGGCAGGCACGGAGCGCTGGGGGGGAATGACGGCGTGGACGCCGGTCTCGTACAGGCCGGCGAGCGGCGCCAGGTGGGTGGTCAGCGGCCAGCAGTTGATCGTGACCGTCGGGCGGAGGTCGGCGGCAAAGGCGGGCCGGTAGACCGGGAGGGGGCCCCGGGAGACGTTGTGCATGATCTGGATGTCCACCCCCGCCGGGAAGCACCCGCGGTTTACCTCCAGCGTTCGGAGCGTCGCCGCTTCCATCTCCGCCTGGGTCATCCCACAGTCAATCTCCAGGATCCGGATACCGGCGTAGAGGCGATCGAGGTGATCCCGCAGGCGAAACGGTTCGCCATTGTACGTGCGGGTCATCTCGAACAGCATGTCGCCGAACATCAGCGCCGAGTCGAAGATGGAGATCCGCGCCTCGCTCTCCGGCACGAACTCCCCGTTCAGATAGACCTTCCGTGGCTGCATTCTTCCTGCTCCTCTCATGGACCCGGTCAGTCCATCAGCAGTCCGCCGTTGACTTCAAGGATCTCGCCTGTCAGATAGCTGCCCGCCGCCGAGGCCAGCAGCAAGACTGCTCCCACGATTTCGTCCGGCCGGCCGTCCCGGCGGAGCGGGATGCGTCCGAGCAGCTCCCGGTAGGCCTCCGGGGAAGTCTGCTGCTGGTGAATCCGTGTGTCAATCACGCCGGGCGCAACGCCGTTGACCGTGATGCCCCGGGGCGCCAGCTCCTTGGCCAGGTTCCGCGTCATGTTGCTGACGGCAGCCTTCGCGGCGGCATAGGCGAGGTCGCCGACCCCGCCGCCGGAGCGGGCGCTGATGGAGGTGATGTTGATGATCCGTCCCCCCCCGTCCGGCAGCAGCGGGATGGCCGCCTTGCAGCAGAGAAAGACGCCCTTCGCATTCAGATCGAGGGTGCGATCCCAAATCTCCTCCGGCAGTTCCGCGGTGGGATGCCGTTCCAGAGGGCCGCCCGCGTTGTTCACGAGCAGGTCCACGCGCCCGAACGCCTCCACCGCAGCGGCGAAGAGGCCCTGCACTTCCGCCCACCGGGTCACGTCCGCGCGGCACGCGAGCGCCTGGGCGCCGTGCTCGCCGATCTCCCGGGCGACGGCTTCCGCCTCTTCGCGGCTGCGCGAGTAGTTCACTACAACCCGCGCGCCGCACCGCCCGAGCCCGAGCGCAATGGCCCGGCCGATGCCCGTACCGCCGCCGGTGACGATCGCCACCGTTCCGTTCAGATCCACCTGCACTGCGCGTTGATCTCCATCAGGCGACGAGACACCCCTGTGTCACGCCGGCGTTCCCAGGATACGGCGATGCCCGCAAGATGCCGGCGGTCCCGGGATACGGCGATGAGCAGGCCGGCAGGGGCTTCGCGGGTAGTATATCCAACCGCACTGCTGCCTCGTCTTGTGCGAGCACGCAACGCCTGCGGGATGGGACGGGGATCCGGCATCTCCGAACTCTGCTGCGGAGACCCCCGCAACCGCGTGACACGCTCCGAAACGGAGTTCGGAGACGCCGGGGGTCCCGTGACGCGGGCAGGTGCGCGTGGTCGTGGCTCGGCGGAGCGGGTTCTGACCCAAGATGATTCGTCCGAGCGGGGAGCCCGCCGCGTGGCGGGTATCTCCGCAGAGGAGTTGGGAGACACCGGGACCGGGTCAGGTGTCCGGTCGCGCGGGACGCTACGTTCCGACACAAGCCAGGTCGGGGGCCAGGCTCCGGCCAACGCGGAGGCCCACTGCAGTGAGAGACGGCCCAATCCAGCTCACGTGGGTGCGGCACGGCAGGTGCGGCAATGAATTGCCGGCCCCGGGGACGGTCCGTTCTCGGTGCAGCGGTCGGCGGCCGGTCCACGGCGAGGCTCCGGGAAGCTTCTGCGGCCCTCCAGGGCGCCGGGATGATTGGATCCTCTCGTGCTCCGCCATGCCGCCGAACAACCCGCCTCCCCCGCCCTGCGCGCGGGCAACCGCCGCCTCCAGCAGCAGGTCGCCGCCCTGACGGCGCAGGTCGCGGACCTGCAAGCCCAACCGGCGGCCTTGAAGGACCAGTTGGCGGCGGCGCTCGCCGCGGTCGAGGGGCTGCGACGGGGGAAGGCCGTCAGGCTACCCCATTTTCCACAGGCCGGCGGAAGAAAGACCCCCAGAAGCCGGGGCGCAAGCAGGGACAAGTCGGGTTCGAGTAGGGAGGATGACGGGGTCGCGGCGGAGAATATCCAGTCGGAAGTGTGTTAAGACCGTGGGAATTCGGTGCCGGAGCCTTCGGCGCCGATGCGGAATTGCGGGCATTGTCTTCGCAGATCCGAGCGGGTCAGGGGTAGAGAAGCGAAAGTGACTTTCTGATCCTCTGGTCCGTCCATGCGGGAAAGCACT
>SYMT01000100.1 GCA_005805375.1 Actinomycetota bacterium | reverse complement strand
GTGAAGTCTGCGAAGCCGAGGTCAATGGACATCCCGCGCTCCTGCTCTTCACGCAGGCGGTCGGTCTCCGTACCGGTGAGCGCACGAATGAGCGCGGACTTGCCGTGATCCACGTGGCCCGCGGTGCCGATGATGAAGTGCTGGCTTCGGGTGTTCAGTTCCCGCATATCGTAGGGTAAGAAGAGGAATGAAAAGTGCCGGTGAGTGAGAGTATCTTGAGCGTGAGTCAATCAGCCGGGTCGAGCGGACCGGGACGCGCTCGGCCGGGGGCGAGCGGGCGCAACCGGTGCTTTCGTCCGGCTAGGCGGTTTCGACTCTTTGCCCAATGCCCCTTCGGCCAGCCCAGGTGTGCGTTGGGCTGGCCTAATTGTGTGTCACCGGGAACCGATCCGAGCAGGAAACTCGTTTGGCAGGGCGAAGAATTCCGGGATGGGATCGCAGAGGTCCCGGAATCCCGAGAGGTAACCGGATGAACAACCAGCAGGAAACCGTTCGACTGACCTTGCGGTCCGTGTCACAACTCCCGGATCGGCGCCAGTTCTTGCACTGGGCCGCCACCGGCGCGATCATGATCGCCCTGGGGGGTTGTGCCTACGAGGTGGCCCCCGAAGTGGACCAACGGCGGGCGGAAAACGAGAAACTTCCGGACGGCACAACCCGCCTTCCGCCGGGTCAGCACCTCATCCGTGCCCTCAAACCGATGGGCGGTGAGGAGGGCGATCCGAGTCCGTCCGGGTTTCGTCTGAAGGTGCACGGCGAGGTGAAGACGGAGTTGGAACTGACGTTCGCCGACCTCCTGGCACTCCCCCAGACAGAGCAGACCTGCGACGTTCACTGCGTCACCAAGTGGTCGGTATTCGATAGCCGCTGGACCGGAGTGCGCCTGGCTGAACTGGCCGAACGGGCGGGGGTAAAGAGCACGGCAAAACACGTGGTGTTTGAAGCTGCCCACGGCTACACCGCCAATGTGCGTCTCGAAGAGGCGCTGCGTCCTACCGTACTGATCGCGCACCGCCTGAACGGGGAACCATTGGCTCCCGCGAACGGTCCGCCGGCCCGGTCACTCGTACCTCACCTGTACTTCTGGAAGAGTGCAAAGTGGATTACCGGCATCCGATTCCAGGCCGCAGACGAGCCGGGGTACTGGGAAACCCGCGGGTACCACAACCATGCAGATCCCTGGAAGGAAGAGCGGTACGGTTGACCGGGCCGAAACTCGAGCCTCGAAACTCGAATTCACCTCCGCCGAGGCGCTGGCGTCCGGTGCTGCGTGCACTGCACCGCGATGCGGGATATCTGGCGGTGGGGCTCACGCTGGTGTATGCCATCTCCGGGCTCGCGGTCAATCACATCGGCGACTGGGATCCCGATTATGTCCGCTACCGGCGGGTTCACACTTTGCCGGCGCCGCTCCCCAGCGATGCCCAGGCGGCCGCGGCGTTCATCCGTTCGCGTTTGGGCATTCGCGAAGTGCCCCGTGAGGTGTACCGTGCCGGCCCCGAGCAGCTCGATCTGCTGTTCGAGCGCCGCACGCTGCACGCCAACCCCGCCACCGGGCACGTGGTGGATCAGGGGCAGGAGCCGCGCTTTTTTCTGCGTTTCGCGAACTGGCTGCACCTGAACCGCGGCAAGAAAGCGTGGCGGATCGTCGCGGATTTGTATGCCGTCTTCCTGTTGTTCCTGGCGCTGTCCGGCATGGTCATGCTTCCCGGTCGCCTCGGCCTGCGCGGGCGCGGCGGCGTTATGGTGCTTCTCGGGATTGCAGTCCCAATCTTGTACGTCGTCCTGTCCGGCGGGCCGAACCGGTAGGCTGAACTGGGGTCGGCGTGACGCGGATGCGGGTGCACGGCGGCCCGATAGCGGCGCTTCCGGGTTCCGCCCCGACGTCCACGAGGGAGAACCGGCAGTCAGTCAACTGCCCGCTGCGAGCGGTTTTGCAGCGGCCTGGTCCACATCGGACCCGCCGACGCGTTCGGGCCCCGCGAACCGGGATGCACACGCCGGACCTCCGGGGGAAGGGAAGCGCGCTCCACCGGAAGAACGTTCTCTGTCACACCGGAGCATGCCAAGAATGAAGACCCCTGCCGCCGTCCTCTACGGTCTCAATCAGCCGTTCGTTGTCGAAGAAGTGGAAGTGGACCCACCGGGCCCGCACCAGGTCCTCGTGGAGATGGCCGCCGGCGGCGTCTGCCACAGCGATTGGAGCGTCGTCACCGGTACCATCGCCAAGGAGTTCCCCATCATCCTGGGGCACGAGGGGTCTGCCCGCGTACTGGAGACCGGGCCGGGAGTCACACTGGTAAAAGCCGGCGACCCGGTCGTGCTCTCGGTCCTCCCGGACTGCGGTGCGTGTCGCTACTGCGCCAACGGACGCCCGAATTTCTGTGACGGCCTGCTGATCTATCGCGGCGGCACTCTGGCGGATGGGAGCATTCGCTTTCACCGGAACGGGCAGCGGGTCCGGCACTTCAACGGCGTGTCGTCCTTTTCCCGCTATGCAGTCGTGCCGGAACGCGCCGCTGTGCCGATTGATCCCCGCGTGCCGCTCGACAAGGCAGCGCTGCTCGGCTGCGCCGTCAGCACCGGAGTGGGAGCCGTGCTGTTCACCGCAAAGGTCACCCCGGGGAGCACGATGGCGGTGATCGGAGTCGGAGGCGTCGGGCTGAACGCTATCCAGGGCGGTACGCTGGTGAGCGCTGGCAAGATCATCGCCGTGGATGTGCACGACCATAAGCTGGAGACTGCCCGCGAGTTTGGGGCGACCCACGTCGTCAACTCGCGCACTACCGATCCCGTACAGGCGATGCTGGACCTGACCGATGGCCTTGGGGTGGACTTCGTTTTTGAGTGCATCGGGCGGCCGGAAACCGTGCAGCAGGGGTTCGGCGCGCTGGCCAAGGGGGGCACTGCCGTCGCGGTTGGCATTGCTCCGAAGGACGCGCTCATTTCCATCCCGCCCCAACAACTCGTGTACGGCGAGCGTCGTCTGATCGGCAGCTTCTACGGCTCCACCCGCCCCCGCACCGATTTCGCCCTCCTTGTAGATCTTTACCTCGCCGGCCGCCTGAAACTGGACCAGTTGGTCACCCGCGAGTGGAAGCTGTCGGAGATCAATGAGGCCTTCCGTGCCATGAACGCCGGCGAAGTGGCCCGCGGGATCATCAACCAGTACGAATGACCCCGGCGGAGCGGTCAGGCACGAAAGTGGACAATGGAAAAGGGGGCCGGCCTCCGTTCCACTCCTTGTCCCCTGCCTTGCCCTGAGCCCCGCTCGGCCTTCCGCGCACCTCACTCCATGCTACCCCCCCCGCGCTCATCCACCGCTCCACGCCTCTCTGCCCTCCAGGTGACCCTCGTGGGCTTGCTGGTCTTCGCCTCGCTGCTGAACTACGTGGACCGGCAGGCTACCGCCGCGGTGAGCCCGACCCTCAAGGAGGAGTTTCACCTCACCGACGAGGCCTGGGGCTGGATGAACACGGCGTTCTCTGCCGCATATACGGTCACGACCAGTCTCGGCGGCCTCTGGATTGATCGAGTCGGTGTCGGGCGGGGCCTGCTCATCAGCGTCATCGTCTGGTCGTTCGCCGCAGCGGGCCACGCGCTCGCCACCAGTTTCGCCGGCCTGTGCGGCTGGCGCATGATGCTTGCGGTCGGGGAGGGCCCCGGCGCCGCCAGTCCGCTCAAGGGTGTGCGGCGGGTCCTGCCGCGCGAGTATTGGGATTTCGGCACCGCGCTGATCGGCGCCGGGGCTGCGGGTGGGGCAATGGTGGCCCCGATCCTGGTCTCGCCCCTTGCCGAACGGTTCGGCTGGCGCGCCGCCTTTCTCGTCACAGCCGCCGTCAGCCTGATCTGGATCCCGCTGTGGGTGGCGTTTGCATTGGGGAGCCGCGCCAACCTGCAAGCCGGAGAGCAGGCCGGAGAGCAGGCCGTACCACAGCCTCAGCGGCCCCGCACCCGGCTCGACTGGCGCTCAAACGCCCTCTGGGCCACGGCGCTCTGCATTCTCTTCACGGTGCCCCCCACCGTGTTCACCAACAACTTCCTCGCCCTCTACCTCTCGCGCACGTACCAGGTGACGCAGGGCGAGATGGGGCGGTGGCTCTGGCAGCCGTTCCTCTGGCTCGACGTGGGGCAACTGCTTGGGGGCGCCGTCATCTCCTTCTGGATCATCCGGGGCTGGCGGCCGTTCGTCGCGCGGCGCCTCATCATCGTGATTGGCTTCCTCGGATCTCTCGTCCTCGGGCTCGCGGTGCGTGCCGCCGATGAAGCCGGCGCGATGTTTTGGCTGAATGCTTCGCGCTTCTTCTTCCAGGCAGCCTACATCGCAATGGTGACCTACGCTATTCAGGCTGTGCCGGATGACCAGACCGCGTACCTGAACGGCCTCATGAACGGCGTGTTCTCAATCTGCAATATGGTGATGAATCCTGTAATTGGGCGCCTGGCGGATCAGCACGGCTACTCGCCCGTGCTGGTGGTGGTCACCGTGCTGCCGATGGTGGGGATGGCCTGCTGGCTCGTGCTGACCGCGCGCCACGAGCGCCTCGCCTCCCACTACGGGCCTGAGGGCCGGCCGCCCGACCCCGAGTGAGGTGCGGGCAGGTCAGGCGGTGCTGCGAAGAGCCGCCGTGAGCGGACCCGACGCCGGCGTCGAATCGCGGGAAGGCAGGAGCAGGAGTCCGGGATTCCTGCTCCTGGCTCCGCCTCCCGGGCACGTTCGCTGTCGTCCGAAGCGGGATCGTCCGATACTTGTGGAGGAATGCAATCCACAAGGCCGGCCCGGATTCTGGTCGTCGAAGACTCCCTGTCTTCCCGTACGCTCCTGCACGCGCTCCTCACCCGCGAGGGCTATACCACCCTCCTCACGGAGTACGGAGAGGAGGCCCTTGCGCTCGTGAGCGACCAGGTGGATCTGGTGCTGCTGGATGTCGAGTTGCCCGGCATGGACGGGTTCGCCGTTGCCCGCGCCATCCGGGAGACGCCTGCCTGGAACGATCTGCCGATTATGATGGTGACCGGGCGCGACGGGCGGGAAGACCGGCTCCAGGCGGTCCAGTGCGGCGCGAACGACTTCATCGCCAAGCCGGTGGACCCGACGGAGCTGCGGGTGCGCTGCGCGTCGCTCCTCGC
>SYMT01000099.1 GCA_005805375.1 Actinomycetota bacterium | reverse complement strand
TGGATACTATGTAAACTTACAGCCAGAATTGGCCCGAGTTCCGGGAAAATGCATCGGAATCGGCCCCTTTGACCTCAATGGTGACTGTCTACCCAAATTCGCGCTGGCCTGGTACGACTGACTTATTTTTGAGCGGGCCCTTAGGAATTCCTGTACACGATGAATTGGACGCGACAGGCGCGTTCCCGATCGGTCCCCGAGTGTCCCGGGGACGAGAAAGTGCTTCACCGCGATGGTCCGCCGCTTCCGTACCGGCTTCACGCTCATCGAACTCCTCGTCGTGATAGCCATAATCGCCATCCTCGCTGCAATCCTCTTCCCGGTGTTCGCCCAGGCGCGTGAGAAGGCCCGCCAGGTCTCCTGCCTCTCCAACTTCAAACAGATGGGGAGCGCATTCCTTATGTATGCCCAGGACTATGATGAGACCTGGCCGGGTGACAGCATGCCCGAGAACGGGGATCTCTCCCGATGGGGCACGTACTACTGGCCCTTCCTGGTAAACGCCTATGTGAAGGGGGGACCCCAGGCGTACACGCGCACCAGGGGTGGGGTCTTCGTCTGTCCGTCCGATCCCGGCCCGGCCCAGGAACTGGCCGGAGTGCGTACCACGAAGGTGTGGCCGGAGCCGGCGACCTCGTGGGGCCTCCAGCGTGATCCCGCGCGCGGGAACAACCTTTGGTACTGGTGCAGCTACTCCATCAATGAACTGGTGGCCGACACCGCACCGCAGCTCGCCGTATGGGAGAATCCAGCCAACTCGTTCCTCGTGATCGAGGCCAACGATAGTGAGATTGAGGGGGACGAATTGAACGAGCTGCACTCGGTGCCCGTTTCCAACTCCGGCCCCGGGACGCCGGGCCACAGCGGTGGTCTCAACTTCCTCTACCAGGATGGGCACGCAAAGTGGAGCCGCCTGTCGTTCACGCCTGCGGCGGGTACCGCCCGCAACTGGCGTTGGAGCTTCCCGCCCAGCGATCCGGGCGGCCTTCGCGCCACCGGCCCGTGGTCCCCGCCGGCCAACGACTGACGGCTGATCGCGTTGCAGCGTGCGACGGGCTGATTCGGCACGCGTCGGCGCCGTTCCCGAGATCCCCGAGTGGGCGGCAGGATGACTGCGGCCGGATGCAGAATGGTTGGTGACTCCAATTCGGCGGTGCTTGCGGGTGTCGGCTTACGGCGCGCACCGCATTCCGGGCCGGGGAGGATCACCTTGCCCGCGGCCCTGGCACGCCGCGGGCGACCCGCATCCGAGTCTCTACCCATCACATCCGAACCACTATGGCTTTTCGTCTGTCCATCCGCGAGAACATGGTGCCCGGCGGCACAATTCTGGAGAAGTTCCGAAACCTCCAGCAGTTGGGCTTCGACGGCATCGAGATCACCACGAGCAGCACACTCGATCGCGCTGAGGAGATCCGCGCAGCCGCTGCCGAAACCGGGATCCGACCGGCAATCACCTCCGCCCGCGGCGGCGGCTGTCTGATCGATCCACGCAAGGAAGAGCGCGATCTGGCCGTCAAGAGCCACATCGAAGCGCTCGAACTGGCGGCGCAGATCGGCGCCTATGGGGTCATCTCGCCGCCGGTCATCACCATGAAGATGCAGCCGCACCGGTCCCGCGTGCCGGATCTATCCCCGGTGATCTCGCGCGATGAGGTGGAGCGCAGGCTGGTCATCGCGCTCTACCAGGAAATCGCCCAGCGCGGGGAAGCGCTCGGGACCGCGATCATTGTAGAGCCGTTGAATCGCTACGAGCAATGGTGGCCCTGCACGCTGAAGCACGGCGTCGAGATTTGCCAGGCGGTGGGCAGCGTCGCCTGCCGGATGATGGCGGACCTGTTCCACATGAACATTGAGGAGCGGGACATGGCCAACGCCATTCGCGAAGCAGGCAGCGAGTACATCTACAACGTGCACCTCGCCGACAGTCTGCGCCGCCTGCCCGGCAGTGGTCACACGGACTTCACTCCCTGCTTCCGCGCATTGAAAGAAATCGGCTACGATCGCTACTGCGGCCTTGAGTGCGGGATTGACGGCGACCCGATGACCGCCCTCGCCGAGAACGCAGCGTACCTGCGCAAGCTCTGGGACGCGGCATAGCAGCAGTGGCGAGAGCCGGCAGCGAGGGCGCAGGGGACATCGCTCACCCCGCCTCGCTGCCGGCAATTGAAGTCAGTGCATCTCCGACAGGGTCCGGGGTACCACGCGGTAGCCCTCGCGTTCCACACCGTCCTTGGTCTTGAAGTGTCGCCTTTCAAAGCCCGCTTCATGACGCAGGTTCATGCGCACCAGGTGGTGGACGTCCTCGCTGACCAGCACCTCGTTCGCTGCGGCGCCGTCGCAGAAGCGAGAGGCTACGTTCACCGCGTCGCCGATCGCGGTGTATTCCATGCGCGAAGTCGCGCCGGAAAACCCCACCAGAGCGCGTCCACAGTGAATACCGATGCCGATGTGGCCGGGGGCCAATCCTGCGGAAGTGCGCCGGCGGGAGACCGCTGTGGCCTCTTGCTGCATCGTTAGTCCCGCGGACACTGCCCGGACGACGTGTCCGGCCTCTCCCTCGTCATCACCGCGCACGAATAGTGCCATGATGCCGTCTCCCATGAACTTGTCCACGATCCCGGCGTGGTCCTCGATCGCGGCGGTCAACGGAGTCAGGTAGTCGCGGATCATCTGCGTGACCTGTTCCGGTGTCATGCGCGCCGCCATCTTGGTAAACCCACGGATGTCGGAGAAGAGGACCGCGACCTCTTCCCGCAGCATCCGCGGTTCGAGAATGCCCTGATGGGCGCGCACTTCTGCCCCCACCGGGCGCGATACCAGCCGGCCGAAGTTTTCCAGAACTTCCTCGCGTTCCCGTATGCCTGCGGCTGCCACCTCCTCCGCGCGTACGGCGGAGAGTTGAAATGCCAGCAAGTCGAACAGGTCGCGGTCACTTTCCAGGAACGCATCCGCTGCGCCGCTTTCTACACACAGGACCCCCAGAGGCGCTCCGTCCCAGAGAAGGGGCACATAGAGCCCGCTGCCACCGCGCGCGGTACTCATCGCCGGGCTATCGCTCATCCCGTGGGGCTGCTGGGCCCACATGTGCATCCGGCGGCTGCGCATTACCTCCTGCGCCCGCGTCAAACTTGGAGTGTCGGGGACATCGGGAGGGTAGAGAGCCATGATCACGAGTGCGTCCCGTGCCTCTCGCAGCAGTGCCGCCAGCCGGGCCTGCTTGCGGGACCGAAAGATCTCCGCGAGTGCGCCCTCGAGACGTTCTTCGCGCTGCGCATCGCCGCTCAAGTGCGCCGCCACCCGGAGGAGGAGGGCAACCTCCCCACCGGGCGAGGTCGGCGCTGCCGGCGTCGGTTTCACGGGAGCGACTTCCTGCGGTTCGGGCGCGGGGACAGGATGCGCGGGCACGTGGTCGGCTGGGTCCGGCTCCCACTCGATCCGCGCGATCTGGTCTCCGAAGCGGACGGTCATGCCGTCTGGGAGCGCCCGCGCGGCATTGATGGGGAGACGCTCCTCGCCTGTATGTTGATCGTGCAGATAGGTTCCGTGGCGGCTGCCGACATCCTGGATCTGGATGGCCCCATCTGCGTACCACACACGGGCATGACGCCGCGACACGGTAGTGTTCGGGTGCAGATTGATTTCCGGGTCCCAGTTTTCAACGGGGTTCGGACGCCCGATGTGCCCGCCCGCCGGCGGGAGGTACACAGTGTTCTCCCCAATCGCGACGCGAATCCGACCCATTTGCTGCCTCGCCCCTGCCGAATGGAGCCGCACCGCCGTGCGACTCGCGCCCGCAGACCGCCACCGGTTTGCATCTGCACGGAGTTTCCGGCTGAGCCGCACCAGCGAGCGACTCTTGCCTGCACACTGCCCCCGCTTTGTACCCGCAGTTAGTTGTTAGGCATTCGGCCCCGATTCCCCCTTCTTTGGACCTTGCCATTCGCCCGGATTTCGTGCGCGATAGCACCACCGACCCGAGGCCGTTCCGCGGATATTCTCTTCTGGCGGGCCCAATCACGGCCCTGGAGGGAGCAGGTGCGATGACACGACGAACGATTCACCGGGGTGCTGTCGCGGCAGTTGCCGCTCTTGCCCTGTGCTGGAGTGCGCGGGCGCAGGAGGCGCGCGCGAGTTTTCCGTTCGATGACGGTCCGGATGGGTTCACGGCCATTGCTGTGCAGAGCACTCAGGTGGCGCCGGATGCGAACGCTTCCGTCTCCATCACGCGCGAGGCCGGCGACTTCAAGGCGGGCTCCGGCGCATTGGTGTACCGGTACCAGATCCAACCCGGCCCTATTGCGGCGCTCTACGCCGATGCACGCATCCCGGGTGATTCCCGTTCACTGCGGTTCTGGCTGCGGACTGATCGGGCCACGGTGTTCCTTGTCAGTCTCCGCGAGCAGGATGGCTCGTCGTACCAGTTGTCCTTCGTCATAGCAGCAAACCAGTGGACCGAGGTGAAGGCAAACCTGTCCGAGTGCATTCTGGAGCAGGGAGGCAAGGACGAAAATGGGACGCTTGACGCGGCGCAGGTGCAGGCGGTGGGCCTGCTTGATCTCGCGTCGGTTCTGGTAAACGGCCCGGATGCGGTGAAACAACTCGTGCCCAACCTTCAGGGGAAACGTGCCCTCTGGCTGGATGACCTGACTTTCTCCCCGGAGCGTGTGCCGCAGGCCACCGGGCTGATTGAGGAAGGGGGGCGCAGGAGCCTGCTCGTGGATAACTTCGAGACCGGTCTCGTGCGGTGGACTCCCGTCCGTGTTGTCTTTACGGCGACACCACCATCGTTCGGATTATTCCCTGAGAACACCACGGTGGAGGTGCGCACGGAAGCGGCAGGGCCCGGTATGGCGCGTACGCCACTCGAACCGGGCGGCAAGGGGCTGCGGGTTACGTACTCGCGGGCAGCCGGCGAGGCCTATGCCCTGAACCGTGATCTGGAAGGGTACGACCTGAGCGGCGCCACCCGCCTGCAGATGTCGCTCAACTGCTCGCGCAAGTCGCTGCTCATCCTTCAGGTAAAGGAACGGGACGAATCCGAGTATCAGGTAACCATTCAGCCGGAAAACTCAGTGGGGTGGCAGACCCACTCTCTGCCGTTCGCTGACTTCAAGCTTGGCGACAACAGCAAAGACGAGAATGACCGCCTCGACCCTGGGCAGATTAAGGAAATCACCCTGCTGGATGGCAGCGCCTTCGCCGGTCTGGAAGCCGGAGAAACGGTGCTGGAGTTGGACGCCGTTTCGATCGCGTACTAACTGCGGGGAGGGCGCGGAGGGTTGACAGACGGTAGAAGGATGCGGGCAGCAAGTGGGACCGGGGCGTTCGATTGCAGCCACCCGGTCTCACCTGACCCAGCATCCTTCGATCTTCATCGTGCGTCCTCCGCCTGCTCCCGGGCCCGAATAGCGTCGTTTCGGCGTTGATGGCGTTCGATTCCGCTGAAGGGCTCATGGAGCCAGGCCTTCAGCACCTCGACGGCGGCGCCGGATCCGATCACCCGCTGCCCCATCGTGAGGAAGTTCGCGTTGTTGTCTCGCCGGGAAGACTTTGCGCTGAAGACATCATGGCACGTCACGGCGCTGATCCCGCGCACCTTGTTGGCGGCGATGCAGGGGCCCAAGCCGGAGCCACAGGGGAAAATCCCCCGGTCCGCCTCGCCACGCACTACGGCTTCGGCCACCGGAAACACGAAGTCGGGATAATCCACCGCGTCCTCGCTATCGGTGCCGAAGTCGTGGACTTCGTGCCCTTCCGCGTTCAGGCACTCGATCAGCACTCGCTTCAGAGCGAGTCCCGCGTGGTCACACCCGATGGCAATCTTCATCGTTCCGCCTTCATCCTTCGATCTTCATCTGTTATACTGCAACCACGAAACGCGCATGGGAGGGCACCCGGGTGGCAGGGCACGGCAGTCAACACACACTGGAGTTCGGCGGCAGTCGGGTCGGGAGCGAGTTTGACGGCTCGCTGCAGTTCCGGCTGGTAGACCGCATTCCCTGGATTTCCGTGTCGCACGAATTCACTGAGCAAACCGCTCGCCAGGTGCGTTATGCGCTGGTCGGGACGGTCGGACCGGAGCGCCCGTTCTACCATCGCTACCTCTTTGTGGTCCTGGACGTGCGCATGATCTCTGCCTGGCACCCCGGAGCAGCCGAATTCGTCAACGCGCTGCGGGATCGCATGCAGCGCCTCGGCGGCGAACTGATCGTCGTTACGACTGACCAGGTCCCCATCGCCAACACCGTCCCGATTCGGGACACTCCGGAAGATGCCATAGCCCATGCGAAGCATCTGCGGGCCGAAAAGCGCTCCCGGTTGCTCCAGGGATAACGGAATTTGCGTTTCGACCCGGGGTGCGACTTGGGTGCGGGTCGAACTCGGGGGTGGTCATTCTGCTTCCGGGTAGGAGCCGAGAACCCGCACGAACGTGCTTCGTGCCCGGAGGTCCGCGAGGGCGCGGGGCACCGGGTTGTCCTCGCCTCCGGCTTCGTGACCAAGCACATCCACGAAAAAGTAGTACTCCCAGGGTGTTTGCCGGGTGGGGCGCGACTCGATGAAGGTGAGCGTCACTCCGTGGTCTGCAAACGTTCGCAGAGCATCCACCAGTGCGCCGGGTTGGTGTGGGACACTGAAGATCAGACTGGTCTTATCCTGGCCGGACGGCCCAGGAGGCACGCGCCCGAGGACCCAGAAGCGAGTGTAGTTGCGCGGATTGTCCTCAATGTGTTCAGCGAGGACATTCAGTCCGTACACTTCCGCCGCCGTCGCGTTGGCGATGGCCGCCGCCGTCGGGTCTTCCGACGCGAACCTCGCTCCCTGTGCTGTGGTCGTCGTCTCGATGATCTCTATGCCCGACAGGTGCTGCGCCATCCACCCACGGCATTGTCCGGTGGCCTGAAACTGAGTGTAGACGCGCTGGACCGCGCTCAGCGAGTCGGCCCGGGACAGCAGATGGTGGTGAATCGGCACGTTGATTTCCGCGCAGACCCGCAAGTCTCCGCGGTGGAACTGGTCGAGAGTGAGGGCAATCACTCCCTCGTTGGAGTTCTCGACCGGCACCACGCCATACTCGGCCTTTTCCAACTGGACTGCTGCAAACACGTCGGGAATAGACCCCGCGGCGTGGAACTCGGCCTGCGATCCGAACCGCTTCCGGGCGGCAACATAGGTATTGCTGGCCGGCGGGCCCCAGTACGCCACAATCAGGGGCTTCTCCAGCGCCCGGCAAGCCGACATGATTTCCCGGTAGATGCCCACAATGGCGTCGCGTTCGAGGGGGCCGGGACTGGCTGCCGCGACGCGATCCAGCACCTGGCGCTCCCGTTCCGGGACGTACGCGGGGGCATTGAGGACCCGTTTCGCGTCGCCGATCCGGCGGGCGCATTCGGCCCGTTCGTTCAGCAGGCGAACGATCTCGGTGTCGAGAGTGTCAATGCGCTTCCGATCTTCGGGGATGCCCATGGGCTGACTCGTGGAGAATGCGTGCGGCGTGGAGAGATGCGGCACGTCGCCGCGGGGGACGGGATTCGCTTCTGCACTCGGGGCCGGCATTCCTCCGACGGGAGGGAATCCGGCGTCAGGAAGGCAACGATACAACCATCCGGACGGGATCCGGGTAGAAGAAGGGTGGGAGACCGGAAGATGGCGCACGGCTGGTTCGGCCGAAAAAAAATTCCCGCCGCCGGCGCAGGTGCCGGGGCGGGAATCCCGGAGGGGTTGTGGACTCAGTGCCCGAAGTGTAAGGAGGTCCTCTTTGCCCGGGAGTGGGAACGGAACCTCAAGGTTTGTCTCAAGTGTCACCACCACTTCTGGCTGACTGCTCGTGAGCGGATTGAGATGCTGGTGGACCCGGGCTCCTTCGCGGAACTTGATGGGAGTCTGGTCTCCGCCAATCCGCTCGACTTCCCCGGGTATGCGGACAAGCTGCGCCGTCACGGGGAAAAGACGGGCCTCACCGATGCCATCGTGAGTGGAGAGGCGCTGTTGGGGGGACACCCTCTGACGCTCGCCGTGACTGACGCGCACTTCATGCGCGGCGCAATGGGCAGCGTTGTTGGGGAGCGCCTGACCCGCGCGGTTGAACGTGCCACCGCACGGCGCATTCCCACTTTGCTGGTTTCCGGCAGCGGCGGCGGAGCCCGTATGGAAGAGGGGTTACTCTCGCTGATGCAGATGGCCAAGACCAGTGCCGCGCTGGCGCGTCACAATCAGGCGGGGCTCCTCTCGATTGTGCTGCTGACGGATCCCTCCCTGGCGGGCATCATGGCGAGTTGGGGGTCGCTCGGCGACATTCTGCTTGCGGAGCCCGCGGCCCAGATCGGCTTTGTCGGCGAGCGCGTTTCGGCGCAGGCCACATTGGGCAAGGCGCCGGCGAATTTTCAGTCGGCCGAGTTTCAACTTCAGCACGGGCAGATAGACCTGGTGACGCCGCGCAAGGACCTGCGCGACACCCTGCAGCGTCTGCTCGCCTTCGCCGGGAACGCCAGTGCCGGCGCGGCGGCCTGACGGGCAGGCGGAAGGACCACGGAATGGCCGCGAGCATTGCGGAGATCGAGCGCTTGATCGCAGAACTCGAAGAACAGATTGAGCTCGTCAAGCGACGCACTCGGGAGCAAGGGGAGGATCGAAACGACGCGATTCAGGCCCTTGAGGGGCAACTTACCCGTCTCCTCGAACAAACCTACGCGAATCCGACCGGCTGGGATCGCACCCGTCTGGCCCGCAACCCCAAACGTCCGTTCACGCTTGACTACATCCGGCTCATCTTCTCGGATTTCCTCGAGCTCCACGGGGACCGCCTGCGCGCCGACGATGGCGCAATTGTGGGCGGAATTGCCCGCCTCAACGAGCAGTGGGTGACGGTGATCGGCCACCAGAAGGGCAGGGATGCCGCCGAGCGTCACCAGCGGAACTTTGGGTACGCCCGTCCCGAGGGGTACCGGAAAGCTCTGCGCCTCATGCGCCTGTCGGAGAAGTTCCATCGCCCCATTGTTTGTCTGGTGGACACCCCCGGAGCGGACTGCAGCGTCGGGAGTGAAGAGAACGGCATCAGCGAGTCCATCGCCCGCAACCTTCACGAGATGTTCTTGCTTCGGGTGCCGGTGATTGTAGTCATTGCCGGTGAAGGAGGCAGTGGGGGCGCGCTCGGCATCGGTGTCGGCGACCGGGTGCTGATGCTTGAAAACGCCATCTATTCCGTTATCGCCCCGGAAGGCTGCGCAGCCATCGTCTGGCGCGATGCACGGCGAGGGGAAGAGGCGGCCGAGAAGCTCGGCCTTACCGCACACAACGCGCACCGTTTCGGAATCGTAGACGAGGTGGTACAAGAACCGCTCGGCGGCGCGCACCGGGATCACGATCAGGCGGCGCGCACCCTCAAGACGGCGTTGGAACGCCACGTGAGTGAATTGCAGGCGCTCGACACGGACACGCTGCTGGAACAGCGGTACGCCCGGTTCCGCCGTCTCGGTGTGTTCCAGGAAGGACCAGCCGGGTAGCAGGACCCGGCTGGATTTTGCCCGGACTATCTGCCTCACCGCGAGGACGGCGCCGCCGGGTGCGTCTCAAGGGGAGGGGTCGGAGGCGAGGTCCGCCCCATCAAGCCGCTCCGGATTGCCGGAACCGACGAGGCGGTCGAAGATGGGAGACGCCATCAGGGTGGTGATGACCGCCATAATCACGAGGATGGCAAAAAGCCCTTCGGAAATGATCCCGCGCTGAAGGCCGATGTTGATGATAATGAGTTCCATCAACCCGCGGGCGTTCATGAGCGTGCCGATGCCGAGAGCCTCCCGGTTGGAGATGCCCGTCGCACGTGCCGCCAGCCAGCAAGCCACCCCCTTGCCCAGCACCGCCGCCGCCAGGACCGCGCCGCACATGGCCCAGAGGAACCATGAGTTTAAGAGTCCGATCCGCGTGTTGAGGCCCGAGTAGGTAAAGAACAGCGGCAGGAGCAGGGAAACGGCCAGTGGCTGTATGCGCGCGATGAGGTCCCGCGTGACGGCTCCACGCGGCATGCCTGCCCCCATCACGAACGCTCCGAACACCGCGTGGAGCCCGATGAGATCAGTGAACCAGGCGCCGAGCGCCATACAGGCCAGGCCGATGACGAGGCCCTCCTCGGACAATTCCTCATCGCGCACGAGGAATCTTCGTGCCTGGGCGAGCAGCGGCCGGACGGCACAGAGCACGACGCATACGTAGGCGATCCCTCCGCCGATGTTGCTCCACGCCTGGCTCAGGTTCCGGTCGAAACTCGCGAGCACCACAGCCAGCAGGCACCACGCGGTCGCATCGTCTATCGCTCCCGCACCGATCGCCACCGTGCCCATCGTTGTTCCGGACAACCCCTTGAAGTGGATGATCCGGGCGAGCATGGGGAACGCAGTGATGCACATGGAGGCGCCGAGAAACAGGCACGCCTCGAACAACGTGGTCCTCTCCGGCAGCAGATGGGTGTGGTGAAAGAAGACCCAGGCGAGGCCCGCACCAAGGACAAACGGCGCGAACATCCCTGCTGCCGACACCGCACTGCTGCTCGCCAGGCGGGTTCGCAGGATGTCCAGCCGGAACTCCATCCCGACGATGAACATGTAGAGCGCGAGGCCGAGTTGCGACGCGGGAAACAGGTAGCTTTGAGTGTCCCGGCTGCCCTGGGTTTTGTCCCACGGAAACAGCCACTGCTGCCACTCGGGAGCGATGAGCCCGAACAGGGAGGGGCCGATCAGAACGCCGGTGATCATCTCGGCGACTACCTGCGGTTGGCCGAACCGGGACGCGATTGCACCCACGACCCGGCAGCAGAGCAGGATCACTGCGATCTGCAGAAAGAACCGGACCGCGAGTTCGACGTTGGTCAAACTCGGTGCTCCCCGTCCGGAAACACCAGTCCGACCTTGATCGTGGTTTCTGGCGCCGAAAAGATGCGAGATAGAGCTGCGGGCGCCTCGTCGAACAGCACAATCGGTTCGACCACCCCTCTACCGGTGATCAGTCCCGCGGTAAAGAGTTCGA
This sequence comes from Actinomycetota bacterium, assembly GCA_005805375.1. Classification (GTDB taxonomy): domain Bacteria; phylum Armatimonadota; class SYMT01; order SYMT01; family SYMT01; genus SYMT01. The sequence continues at coordinate 4,282 of SYMT01000099.1, read as the reverse complement.
CTGTGGCCTGAAAGGCGCGCTCGTGGGTCCAGAGCGGGTGGTCCCGATCCGGATTGCCCCAGCCCGACCATGCCTGGCTTCCGACCAACGTGGGACGGTTGAGGTGCCACTCTTGATCGAGATGCAGTTGGGAGCAATCGGCCGGGCCCCACGGGACGTGGACCACGGTGCCGCATTGCTGGATGCAGCGGATCGCTGCGTGCAGCGCTGCGCTGCTGCCCGAGGTTTCAACCGCCACGTCCGCCCCTTTGCGGTCCGTGCCCTGTTTGATCTCGAAAGCGGCGTCCACGCTGCTCGGGTCGAGCGGGATGGCGCCCAGGCGCGCCGCGGCGGCGCGCCGGATCGCCAGCGGATCCACGGCGAAGACCTTGCGTGCACCGCCGACCCGGGCAATCTGCACCGCCATCAGGCCGATCGCCCCCAGCCCGAACACCGCGACACGATCGCCCACACGGATGTTTCCATCCCGAATTGCCACGAAGGCGACGTGGGCCGGGTCGGTGCAAACGGCGTCCTCTGCGGTCAGGTTTTCCATCGGGTAGAGGCGATCTTCCGCCGTCTGATGTTCTTCGCGAATCCGCCCGTATCCGAACACCCGGTCCCCAATGCGGAATCGCTCCACCTCGACTCCAGTCGCCGTCACCACGCCGGCGACGATGTTCCCCATCTCCCGGTCCGCCGCTGCGGCAGGGGGGTGTTCCTGCGGGAGGAACAATCGCAGTTCCGGATCCCAGCGGCGATGTTCGAAGGCGCTGCCCGTGATGGTGTGGCGCTCCGTGCCGTGTTTGGGGGCAGCAAAGGTGACTCGCACGCGCACCTCGCGCGGCGCCGGATCGGGCAGGCTGTAGTCACGAAAGAAGAACTCTCTTCCGCCGCGGGTCAGAATTTCTCGGGGCAAAGCAGGCTCCTTACAGCGGCGTCAACCAGATGTTGCGGAAGCGCACGCGATTCCCGTGGTCCTGAAGCAGTATCGGACCGGGTTGTGTGAGGTCTCCCGGCAGTCCGGCGGTGGTCACCTGTGCGTCGAACCGCGTGTTGCGGTGGATCGGCACGCTGTTGTGGAGCACGGAGACGCTTCCCTGCTCGATCTGCTTTCCGCCGGCATCGAACCTCGGCGCGCGGAAGGTGATGTCATAGCTCTGCCATCGTTCCGGTTTCTTGCAGGCGTTCACGAGCGGGGCGGCAATCTTGTAGATGCCGCCGCAGTCGTTGTCCTTGGACTGAAGCCCGTACGAGTCCAGGATCTGTATCTCATACCGGCCCTGCACATAGACGCCGCTGTTGGCTCTTGCCTGCCCCCGGGCGTTCGGCATGTGCGGAAGCCAGAACTCCAGGTGGAGGTGACAGTCCCCGAAGACCCCGCGCGTGATGATGTCGCCGGCACCGGGTTGCACTTCGACGTACCCGGCTCGGACGCTCCATCCGGCAGGCGCCTCATCACGCCGATTTTTCCAGGCGGAAAGATCCTCGCCGTTGAAGAGCACGATGGCGCCTTCAGGCGGATTCACCGGCTGCACATCCACTGCGTCCACGGGCTTTTCCGCTCGCGCAGACGGCAACCCGGCCCCCAGCGACGTAATCAGGCCCACGCCGCCAATCAAGACTTCCCGTCGTCGCATATTCACTCCGTCACTTCGCGTACTCGGTCTTCCGAGTCTCCCGAATCACTACCACCTTGATCTGACCCGGGTATTCGATCGCTTCCTCCACCTTTTTCGCGGTTTCTCGTGCCAGGCGTGCCGCGGTCAGATCATCCACTTCTTCCGGGCGGACAATGATCCGGAGTTCCCGCCCCGCCTGCACGGCGTAGCACTTTTCGACACCGGAGAGACTGTTGACCACTCCCTCCAGGCGCTGCATCCGCTTCAGGTAGGTCTCGAGCATTTCCCGGCGAGCGCCCGGGCGGCTGGCCGAGATGGCGTCCGCCACCTGCACGAGCACCGCCTCCACCGATCCGAACTCTACGTCGCCATGATGCGCTTCGATGGCGTGGATCACGGCAGCGCTCTCCCCGTGATTTCGTGCCAGTTCTACCGAGAGCACCAGATGCGACCCCTCAGCCGAGCTGTCCATCGCCTTGCCGACATCGTGCAGCAGCCCGGCGCGCCGGGCAACGGCAGCGTCGACTCCCAATTCGGAGGCCAGAGATGCTGCAAGGTGCGCGACCTCAACCGAGTGATCCAGAACATTCTGTCCCAGGCTGGTGCGGAATCGCAGCCGGCCCAGCACCGCGCACAGTTCGGGATCCAGGTCCGTGACCCCGGCCCGGAGTGCCGCCGCTTCTCCTGCGTCCCGGATTCGCGCGTGTACTTCGCTGTCGGCGCGGGCCACCATGTCCTCGATCCGACCCGGATGGATGCGGCCGTCCGCAATCAACATTTCGAGCGCCACCCGCGCAATCTCGCGACGCACCGGATCGAATCCGGAAAGAACCACTGCCTCCGGAGTGTCGTCAATGATGACATCCACGCCGGTCAGGGTCTCGAACGCGCGGATGTTGCGGCCCTCGCGGCCGATGATGCGTCCCTTCAGTTCGTCGTTGGGGAGTGGGACTACGGACACAGTGGTCTCCGAGACCTGCTGCACCGCGCACCGCTGGATCGCCTGAGTGACGATCTGCAGACCGCGGCGCGAGGCCGTGTCGCGCGCGTCTGCTTCCCATTGTTGGGCCAGTCGGGCCACCTCCAGGCGCACCGCCGGTTCGATCCGCGCGAGTAGCTGCTCGTGCGCCTGCTCACGCGACAACCCGGCGTTCCGTGCCAGTTCCTGTGCCGCCCGCTCCCTCTCCCGCTCGACGCTGATTCGCAGGACGCCGAGTTCCTCCTCCCGCGCCCGCAGCCGGTCGGCTCGCTCCACCAGTTCCCGCTGGCGCTCGTCGAGGCGTTCTTCCCGCACCAGAAAGCGATCTTCCAACCGCTGCAGTTGCACGCGTTGCTCACGCACCTCTGCCTCTGCGGCGGCGCGAATCCGCTGCGCCTCGTCGCGAGCAAGGACCACGATTTCGCGATGAGAGTGCTCTCGCTCACGATCCAGCGCCCGGCGTTCGCCGGCAAGTGACTCTTGCTGAAACGCGAGCTGTTGCCGAACCTGACCGGTTCGGCCATACAGCAGTGCAGTGCCGACCAGTGCCACGAGCGCGACGGCGCAGAGGACGAGAACGAAGGGATCCATGCGAGGGTGGATTTGGGTAAGCGGACGAGGAGCACCCGGTGAGCGGCGTGGTGTCTGCTCGGGAGCCGGGTCGTCCGAGTTCGAACTTGCGTCGGAGCCCACCGCGATGCGCCTGGCCGCACGGCGGCGGACGCCTTCGGAATTCATCTTAGGCGCTGATGTCTTCCTCCTCACCAAGAACCTGATCCAGTACCTGAAGGCAGATGGGCCAGGAAAAGCCCCGTCGCTGCAGAAATCCCGCCAGGCGGCGGCGGCGCACGATCGGGTCGGCGTCGGTCTGGCGCGTACTTCGTTCGCGGGCCAGTTGCAGCGCCAATCCGAACTCTTCTCCGTCGTCCCGCGAGGCGAGCGCGCTCTCTACCACATCGCCGGCCACCCCCCGTTGGCGCAGATCGGCCGCCAGGCGAGTGCGACCGGCGATCCGGCCCTGCGACCGCGCCGCCACCCACGCCTGCGAAAAAGCCTGGTCGTTGAGATATCCGATCTGCGCCAGCGAATCGAGCACCTCCTCGATCAGATCCGCCTCGTACCCGGCACGCACGAGGCGGCGCCGCACTTCGGTCCGGCTGCGCGCGCGAGTGCCGAGGTAGGCGAGCGCCGCATCCTGGGCACGGTGCTTCTCCTCCTCGGCGAGCCACGCCGCGACTTGACTGGTTTCCACCGGTTGCCCGATCTGCAGCCCGAGCGCTGCCGCCACGTCGCCATGCACCCCGGCGGCGAATTCCCCGTCCACGAATACGGAGATTCGTTCGCGCCGCTTCACTTGTGCCTCCAGGCCGGTGATTACGCCCGACATCCGCTCGGTCATCATCGGGGCCCCCTCGCCTACGCTTCGTCGAGATCGTCCTCGTCGTCTTCCGCTGCCGCAGCGCCGTTGCTCCCGGACAGGGCCGCCATCTCGGCCGCCGCCCGCTCGCGAATGATGCGCTCGATCTCCGACATCAGGTCCGGATGATCCTCCAGGAAGGAGCGGGCGTTCTCGCGGCCCTGACCGAGGCGAATGTCGCCGCTCGTGAACCACGCGCCGGTCTTGGCGATCAAGCCGTGTTCCACCCCGAGATCGAGAATGCATCCGCTCTGGGAGATGCCTTTCCCGAACATCACGTCGAAT
>SYMT01000098.1 GCA_005805375.1 Actinomycetota bacterium | reverse complement strand
GTGGGGCAGGGAGCGGCGCCGTCTCCAGAGGTCCAGGCGTGCCTGTCTTCTCACTCCTCTTCACTCTTTCCTCGTCGGCCGGGCAACCGCGGGGATTGCCCCTACGGCGGCGCCTGCGGGGTCGGCATCCGTGCCCCGACCGTGTTCCGCCATGCCGCGAGGGCAGCGCGCAGTTGGGTCACCCGCTCCGGGTGCGCTTCCGCGATGTTGCGCCGTTCGGAGGGATCGTTCGTCAGATCGTAGAGCTCCCGGCGGCCGTCTTCGAAGAACTCGATCAGCTTCCAGTCACCGCTGCGGATCGAGCCGGCCGGAGTGGTGCGCCACCGCCCCGGGCCCGCACCCAGGTAGCCCGGAAAGTGCCAGTAAAGCGGCGGGCGGCCAGACGGGGGAGGGTTCCCGGTCAACAGCGGCGCGTAGCTCGTACCGTCCAGAGTATAGCCGGCAGGCGGGCGCGCTGCGGCGAGTGCAAGAAGCGTCGGGTAGAGGTCCACGCTGTTGATCGGCTCGATCCGGGTGGTCCCGGAGCGGATGCGGCCCGGCCACCGAAACATGTACGGCACCCGCACGCCGCCCTCGTAGAGCATCCCCTTGCCGCCCCGCAGCGGCGCGTTGTCCGTGATCCCTCCCGCTGGCCCCAGCCCCTCGCGATCGTAGCCGCCCACGCCGCCGTTGTCGCTGCTGAAGATCACCAGCGTCTTCTCCGAGAGCTTCAATTCGTCCAGGAGCGCCAGAATGCGCCCCACGCTCTCGTCCACACTGGCGATCATCGCGGCATAGGTCGGGTCCCGGTGTCCTCCGGCGCCAGGCTTGTTCCGGAACCGCGCGACAAGATCCACCTTTGCCTCAAAGGGCGAGTGCACCCCGAAGTGGGTGAGATAGAGGAAGAACGGGCGGGCGCGCTGCCGCCGGATGAAGTCCTCGGCGCGGCCGGTCAGAAAATCGGCCAGATACGTCCCGGGGGGGTACTCCACGGACGGGGAAGTCACAAAGTCGTAGTGTTTCCCCATCGAGACGATCGCCTCGTCGAACCCGCGGCGGGCCGGATGGTGCTCGCCGTCCTGTCCCAGGTGCCACTTGCCGAACATCCCCGTGGCGTACCCCGCCCGCTTCAGCGACTGGGCCAGCGTGATCCGGTCCAGCGGGAGTATTGCGACATTGTCCACCGGGCGCAGCGGCCGGGAGCGCCAGTTGAAGCGGTCTATGCCGCCGACCGTGTAGACCCCGGTGCGCGGGCCGTACTGGCCGCTCATCAACGCCGCGCGAGTCGGCTGGCAATTGGGTCCGCAGGTGTAGCCGTTGGTGAACCGGACCCCCTCGCGCGCCAGGCGGTCGATCGCGGGCGTCTCGTAGTACCGCGATCCATAGCACCCCACGTCCGTGTAGCCGAGATCATCCGCCAGGATGAAGACCACGTTGGGCTGGGGCTCGGCCGACCGCGTCGGCAATCCCGTAAGCCACAACGCCGGCGCCACGAGCCAGATCCAGGAGCGAAGCGGGCGAGCCATCGAAGTCAGGTTCCTTCCGAGCGTTGTTTACGCTTCGGGATGCGGCACCTGCCGGCGGAGCGGCTGCCGGGCCGTGCCGAGCGAGGAGCGCGCAGGATGCTGATCCCTTCGCCACTCTCCGGGGTTACACCTTCCTCGTCCTTCCTTCGCGGAATCCGCACAATGGGAGCCCCGCGCCGACAAGCGTCTCGTCGTTCAGATGGATCCATTCACCGGGGCGCCCATTCTGCGGACAAGACCTATTCCAGGGGGTCCGTGCGGCAGGCGCAGTCGTTCAGGTGGGGCCCCAACCGAGGCTGGGAGCGTGGCCGCCGGCCGCCCGTGCGGCCGGTCCCGCTCCGGCAGGCATCGGAAGGATGCCGGCCGAAGGGCGGCGTGCGAGTGCCGCCGCGCAGGCCGCCCCGGAGGACTCCCGGAGCGCGCGCCGCCGCAGGAGCACCGTTCCGCCCACCGCGAGCATTCGCTCCACTTCGCGCCCGCCCCACTTCCACGGTGCGCTCCGCACTGCGGGCGGTTCTTGTCGGGTGCGCCCGGCGGAGGCAATTCCCATCCCGGTCCAGCGTCCGAGTATCCGGTCTGCTGGCACGTCCCGAGAAGGAATCGCACCCCGCCGAAGAGGGCGAACCGCCGGGTTTACGCCGGCGCGGGGAAGCGCCCTGCGACTCGAGGGGCTCAGCTCCCGTCAGCGCGCAGCCCGTTCACGAACGACTGAATGCCCGACACCGCGGCGGGCGGTACTCCCAGCCCGATGACGTCCGTCTTGGCGAAGTATTTGTTTGCGAACGACGGCTCTCCGATGGTGCCATGCACACTTCCCTTCGCCTCGCTCAGGCTCAGGTCGAAGGGGATCGTGACATCCACGTTGCTCACCGTGGCGTTCACGACGCCGTTGTCTTCCAGGCGCGCCTGAAGCGCGCCGTCGAACACCGCACAGACCAGTAGCCCGGCGTTCGGTTGCGCAGGGAGCCGGAGCAGGGCGGCGAACAACGCGCCGTCCTCCGGGATGGTGGTCGGAACCGGGGTCGAGTCCACCTGAATGGTCACCCCGCTGGCGGTAACCGTCTGCCGGTTTGTGAGCGCCCCCGTGTAGTCCACGCCATCCACATTGAAACCCGCATCCAACGCTTCGTCGAGCGCAAGCCCGCCGGTGGTGAACGCGCCGACCACTGCCGTCACACCGATGGGCCCGCTGAGCGCCTGGGCGGACACCCGCCCGGATGCGCCGGCATTCTGGCGTCCGAGCAGCCCGTCGAAGGCCTGGGTCACCACCCGGAGCGCGCGGCTGTTTCGAGCGGAGCGCCCCAGGCGGCGGCCGGCGGCATCCTGCAACAGCCGGGCGAACACCTGGCTGACGCGCTGCGTGACCTTTTTGCCGGTGCGGGGTGAGATTGCCGCGGACCCGACCTGCTGTTCGTCCAGGGTCACCGCGACCAGGCCGGCCTGCTCGACCAGGGCGAGCGGCGGCGTGGCCTGGGCGAGCCCCCGCCCGGCCGGCAACAAACTAATAACTCCGGCCGCGACCAGAAGGCCAAGTGCCCGGAATGGTGTGCGTTTCATGGTTGCGTTTCCTGATCCTGACAGAGTGACGTTCCAGGGAATTGTATTGGAACCCACTGCCCGGATCAGAAGGGCTATCTCGCCCGATCCCCCGCGGCCCGGCGTGACCGGGATGGCGCAAGAGCGCCGCTTGTCCTCACGGTCCGGCGTGACCGCGATGGTGCAATAACCCCGTTACGCCCCCCGTTCCGGGGTCTCGGCTGACCCCGCTCCTGTGCCCGGTGGTCGCCGGAGAAGCCAGAGGAGCCCGCAATGCGGGATGAGGTTCACGCAGAGGAGCAGGCCGGCTTCCGGGCCGAAGCTGCCGCCCGTCCAGAAGTCCGGCCCGGATACCGTCACCTCCAGAAGAGATGCCGGCGGCCGCAGCCCGCTCACCGGCAGGCCGAACACCGGCCCCTCAAGCAGGTTCCACCCGGTGTGGAGTACGATCGGGAGCCAGAGGCTCCCGCGCACCAGCCGTGCCATCCCGAGGTAGATCCCTGCCAGCAAAAGGCCCGCAAACGCGAGTGGATGTTGGGCGAAGTCCGGGTTGAAGCTGTGCAAGGACGCGAAGGCGAGCGCGCTCCCGATCACGGCGCCCCACCTGCCCCACGAACGCTCCAGCGCAGTGTACAGAAAGCCCCGGCAGCAGACCTCCTCGACCGCAGCCGCAGGCAGCAGCAGCAGGAAGCTGACGCCCACCAACCCGGCCGGGTGGTACTTCGGAGCCATCCACTGCACGTGATACCAGCCCAGCATCGAGCCCGCTCCTACCTGCCACAGGAACAGCAGGGCGGCGAGCAGCAAACCGAGCGGAAGTTCTCCCAACCAGGCGATGCCCCGCGTGAGCCCGAGTTCCCCGAGCGATCTGTTCTCCAGGCGCCGCCCCAACCAGGCGGTGAGCGTGAGCACCACCCAGAGTTTTCCACAGAAGGACAGCGCGACCAGCGGAATCCACCGCTCCAGCCCGAGCACAGCAGGATCAAACAGCTCTCGTTCACTGAGGCCGGACGGAGTGAGGCGCAGCGCCTGCGCGGTGAGCAATGCCAACGGCGCCGTAAAGAGCACCTCGGCAAACAGAAACGTGACCAGGAACAGGCCGGCGTAGATCAGGGCGCTGACCCACCCGGGCAGCAGCCGACTAGGCGAGAGCGGTTGCTCGCACCCCACGGCGCCACCCGAGACCGCCGGCGTCCCGCCGGCCTCCAACCTGTCGGTGACCTCCCCCGAGACCACCGGCCTCCCGCCGGCCTCTATCGCGGCAGCGATGGAGGCCGGGACCACCGGCGTCCCGCCGGCCTCTGCCACGGCAGCGATCTCCCCCGGGACCGCCGGCGTCCCGCCGGCCTCCATCGCGGCAGCGATGTGGAGTCCGGCAACTCCGATCGCCGGCGCGCACCCGCTGCAGGCCAACCTTCCCCGCAAACGCTGCAGGCACTCCGCACAGTGCGGCTGGTTGCACCACTCGCACAGTCCCGCCGCCGGCCGGTCCGCGTGGGACGCGCAGACAGCCGCTGGGGGCTCTACCGGACGTAGATCGGATTTGTGTAGATCCACGGGCGAAGGGTCTCCCCCAACCGGACCCAGGCTTCCAGACGATATACCCCGGCCTGGGTCACCGGTGCCGTCAGTTCGCCCTGCTCGACCCGCTGGAGTTCCTCTCCGTTGCGGAGCAGGCGCAGGACGCACGGCATGTTCGCCTGGGCGACCAGACGCGGCTGCTGTGTGAGCTGGGTCTCACCTCCCATTTCGACCGGACCCGCCGCAGTTTCGGCAGCGAACCGGAAGCCGGACGGGTCGGCGAGCCAGTCAAATGCCACGTAGGCGCGTCCGGCCAGCAGTGCGCTGAAGAGATCCTCCTCCGTCACCGCCGCTGCCAGCAGGTGCGTGGAAACATATCCCAGGCTGATCGGGTACGGGTCAAACCGGTGCGACAGGAGCACCGATCCCCGGGAGAGGTCTCCAAACAGCAGTGGAGGGAACCGGCTCTTGGCCGTGCGGCTGACGACGGCATCCAGGCCATCCCGGATCTCAACATCCGTGTCCGCGGCGACGACGGTAATGCCGACGTTGGAATGCGCGTCGTTGGCTGCGATGCCGATCACGCGGCGCCTGCGAGCCTGGCCCTCGACGTTGAGGCGGTCCCACCGCTGCAGCACACCGGTCTGCTCGTCAAAAATCGCGGCGAACGCTTCCCGGGGGTACTTCTTGAGCGTGTTGACCAGTGTCAGTGTCCGGAGCGGGTTATTGGTGCGCAGGGAGTTCAGAGTTTGCTCGTAGTTGTTGTCCAGCGCGTCGGCATGGGTGTTGTAAATCTCCATCCCGTGGAACGCCGGCAGGTCCCAGTCGGCATCCGCCGTCTTCAGTTCCGGATGCGCGATGAAACTCACGCCCGCCGTTCCGTCCAGCCGGGTCAACACATCCCGCGCGCTCATCTCCGGGGTCCAGTTGGCGCCATCGGAACGCCACACCAGAAGGCCGCTGGAGAGTTCCGCTCCCCGCACAAAGAGCACGCCGCCGATGTCGCCGCGCAGGCCCTCGTTCCACCAGCGACGATCCGGAGTGGGATGCTCGGTCATGAAGACAGCGCGGACTCCGGCCGCCTTTGCCGCCGCTGCCAGTTCCTCTGCGGTGCCGCGTGAGTCGTGCGAGAGCCCGGAATGGGCGTGCAGCACGGTCCGCACATCCTCCCAGTTGCCGGTGCGGGGGGTGGGCCGGGCTGCCTGGCGAACCGGCCGGGCCTGCCGGCGCAGTGCAGCCAGGTACGTGTCGGTAAGGCGCTCCAGCAGCGACTCGGCAGCCAGGGCCGGGACCGCCGCCGCGAGGATCAAAGCGACTCCCGCACGGCGATACCCGGGGCGGACTCGCCTCCCTATGGGACCAGGGGCAATCCCCCTGTGGTTGCCCCGCCCTATGGGTGTAGGGACAATATCCCCGTGGTTACCCCTACCGCCCCCGGAGAAAAGAGCAGAGAAGAGTGAGGAGAGGGCGCGGCGACTACTCATTTCTCTCTGCTCTCTACTCTTCCCTCGCGAGGAGATCCAGCGCGGCCGCGCGGACGGCCGAGAGCCTCGCGCAGTGGCCCCAGATCGCCTCTGATGAGTCGGCCCAACTCCAGGGTCAGTTTCTCTCCAAAGTCGTCGCCATAGAAGGAAACTCCGGCTTCGTATCCACCCTTTTTCATTTCCGCCTGCGTCAGGAAATATCCCAGGTGGTCGTTGGCGAGACCCATCACGACCGGAAGCTCGTGTCCCTGACGGCGTGCGTGCTCCTTCAGGAGCAGGCCCAACTCGGTGATCATCTCTCCGGGCACGGCGATCAGCAGCGCATTCCGGATGCGGAAGCACTGGAGGCGGGTGCGCTGGCTCGCGCCGAGGAAGGCGGACTTGAGCGTGCGGGGAAGTTCGAACATCGCGGTCCGAAACTCGAGATCGGCATCGGGCAGTGGCTGCAGCGAGCGATAGAGGGTGAGGGCCGCGGCGGCTCCCTTTTCCCCGTGGGCGCGCGCACCTTCGAAATTCGACGTGTCCGCCGGGATGTTCGGGGAGATGTCGCCCTCAGCTCCGTTGGTGTAGAGCACCGTCAACCCGGGGAGGTCTTGCTCCATCCGAGCCCGCATCAGGCCCATCCAGTCACCGGAGAACGCCAGGTTTTCCTCCTCCAGGACAGTGCCGTGCGCCGTGAGGTTAACCAGCGCCGCCAGCGGTTTCCCGTCCTGAGTGTCCACCCGCAGCAGCCAGAGGGCCGGATCTACGTGTGGCGCCTTGCGCCGATTGCGTTGAAAGCCGGGAATAGCCGCCTCGCCCACTGCGAGGTGGGCCGGACGAAGCCCGGTCTCGGCATCTCGCAGCGCCTGGGCGAGACCGGCTACGAGTTTCTTGTGAACAGCTTCCGCATAGGGCCCGCCCGCAATCCGGGCAAACGGCGCCTTGCTGAACGCGCCCGGCCCGGAGTGCGTGTGCGACGAGCACACCATGAGTTGCTCCGGCGGGAAGCCGGCTCGTTCGGCCACCTCGCGCACAATCAGCGGGTCGGTGCCGATCAGATCGGCAGTCAGGATCCCGATCCGGGTGGCGCCGTTATCGAGGACCAGCGCCCGTGCCTGAATCGGATCGTTCACGCCGGTGGAAGGGGCTCCCTTGCGAGCCGCATAGCCACTGAGCGGCGTGCCGAGCGATGGCGTCAGATCCGCCCGTCCAACTCCTGCACGCAGCTCGCCGGCGGCCCGGACGGCGCGCGGCGCCAGGGGTAGTGCGAGCATGAGCGTCAGGAACGAAAGAAGACACAGAACCAGTGAGAACCGAGTGGGCCGGATTCGTGCTGCTGTGCCCGTTCGTCGTCGGTCCACGCGCACTTCGCGCGCTGCGCGCTGCGCGCCTACCGTTTTTTGCCGGCCGCATCCTCTATCGAGCATCACTAGCCACCTTCCAATCCGGCGCTGTCGCCGGTTGCAGAGTCACGTCCCACGTCTTCCCCCGCCAGTGTAACCCACGCAACCGGAGTGCAGTCCAGTCGCGGGGGAGATGGGGCTGCACCAGGGGCCGGTTCGGGTGCTGTGGGTCAGGTTCCAGCCGGAGCCCCGCGAATCCGTACAACACCGCCTCAATGACCCCGGCCGCCCCGGTCAGGAAACAGAGATTATCCCGAGTACGCTTTTCGCTGAAGACGTGGAACGGCGGGCGAACAAACGGGCGGTAACTGCCGCGGAACCGCCGGATCGCCTCGTCTTCCCGGCCCAGATACGCCGCGACGATGGTGTGGATCGCGTCGGTCATCGCCGGCCCGTTGGGGATGACGCGCGGCGCGTAGAAATCGTACAGTTTCCCCCACTCCTCGGCCGGCAGGTTCAACCCACCCGGATGGAAGAGGAGGAGCGCATCCGCCTGCTTGGCTCTGGATTTCTCGGTGAAGGCCGAGTGCGCCAGAATGAGACCGGACCGGGGCTGCCGGCGAAACCCGAGCCCCCAGGCGGTCTTCCCCCAGGCGGGGTCGGCGCGTTTTCCGAGCAGGCGAGCCACCTCAGTCGCGAACTCCAGGTTCCGCCGGGCGACGTGGTGGGTCCAGGCGCTCCCGTCCACGAGACCGGCATTCTCATCCGGGGTGGTCACCCGGGGGATCTGCAGGCCCCCGGACCCATCCGGCTTCGCCCGCGCCACCCAGTTGGCGGCGGTGGCCTCCAGGATCGGCCAGGCACGCTGCGCCAGCCAGTTGCGATCCAGCGTTGCCTGATAGTACTGCCGCAGCGCCAGCGCGACATCTCCGGTGACGTGGCGTCCCTGGGTAAAGATGCCGCCGCGCAGTGCTTCCCGGCCGGTCCGCCCACTCTCCCAGGCATAGCTTGCACCGGGCAGTCCGTCCGCCCGGGCGTTTTCCCGCGCGCCGGCGAGGGTGCGGAAACGATATTCGAGCTGCGCACGCGCGACCTGCGGCTGCTGCGGCAGCAGCGCGGGAAACATCCAGCTCTCCGTATCCCCGAAAACGTGGCCGCCGAATGCCTGGCTGGAAAGCCCCATCGGGGGCGCCCCGGCAGTGTTCTCAGGGCAGGTGCTGCAGCGCAGCCAGAAGAGACAGGCTCGTACTATCTGCTGCGCTTCCGGGTCTCCTTCGATCTCGATGTCGCCCGCCCACAGGCGCCGCCAGGCCGCGCGATGCTCCGCAAACCATTCGTCCACCCGGTCACCCGTGACCGCCTGTACGGGCAAGCCTCCCGTGGTTACCCCCACCGGCGAGGAACGATCGGCGAACTGTGCAGCGTGAGTTCGGGCCTCCCCTCGTTTCTCACTTTTCTGCGCTCTTTCCGCGTGAGGGAGCGGTGCTCCGCGAACCTGAGTGACAAGTGCCAGCCGGACGGTCCGGCCGGCGGGCACCTGATAGGCGAACGCGCCGTCAGCAGGAAGAGAATCCGGTTCCAGTACCGCGAGCCGGCCCTCATAGTGAATCGGGCCGGACTTGACCGCGAAGTGGCCGGTGGTGGTGCTGCTCAGTCCCGGCACGGCCTGTTCGGCCAGACCAACTCGCACCGGCGCCCGTCCCCGATTCTCGACCCGCACCTGCAGGAGCGCGAGGTCGAGATGGGGTCGCAGGTAAGCGGTATCGAGCACCAGTCCCACCTCGCCGGCGCCGCCGTCCCACGTAGCTTCCGTGTGCAGAAGCCCTTCCTTCAGGCGCAGTTCCTGGCGATAGCGGCGCAGGGATCGCGGGTCGGCGCCGAACACCCGGCCGGCCACAGAGACCTGAAGCGGGAGCACCGGAGGCAGGCCCTCGAGGGAATCATCCCGGTTGTAGTGACCCGCCAGCAGAACGGGCGCCGATGTCCCGGGCTCGATTCCGGTTCCGGTGCGCCCCAGACGCTGCCCGATCCAACCGTTGCCCAGGTAGGCATCCCGGTGTCCTCCGGCGATCTCCCAGGTATCGGTTGCGAGGACCCAGGGATCGGCGGAGAGATGCAGCGGCGCCTCCCCGCGCCCTCGCAGGGGCAATCCCCCCGCGGTTGCCCCTGCCGTCTGCGGACGGGGCTCGGCCCCGTCCGCAGGCAGAGGGTTTCCGGACGGAGCGCATCCGGACGCCAACAGGGGTAGGGGGCAGAGAAGCGAGACGATCAGGCAGCGCTGCCGGCGCGGGAGTCTTCCAGGAGCCACTCTTCGTACGTTTTTCTGGGCGCCTCACTGTAACGCCGGATCAGGACAATTCCACCGGGAGCGGGCGCAGGCACTTTCTGAATCGGGCACGGCAGCCACTCGACATGGCCGAACAGGCGACAAATGAGCGGACGCACCGGATAGATGGCGCACTGACCCTGCTCCACGTCCCGGAATCGGCACGCCCTGTAGTATACATCCTGTACGCCCGGGTACGGCACCTGCTTGTCCTGCCTTTCGACTGCGCGTGCGTCCACGCCGTCCGGACTCTCTACGTACGCCCGGATCGCTGCGTACTCGGTGCGGAGCATCGGCACCCCGGTGGTACAGCGGGCGCCGCATTCGTCGCAGCCATTGCACATGCTCTGATCAATGGCGTCGGCGAAGCGGCGCGACTCGTCCAGGACCCGTAGTTCGATGCTAATACCGGTACTTCCCATACTGGCCCGGATACCCGTTAGGCGGCGCTCCCGGAGCGCCCCCGGAAACTCGATCGCCCCGGAGCACCCAGGTATCATGCACGGGGTCGAAGATCCAGTTACGGGTCTCATCGGGGATGATCAAGCCGGATGACCCCATACCGACCGGACTCGCGGGCGGCATGACCCACCGAGGCGCCCACACAGCCGCCGGGGTGATGGGGAGCGACGGTGTGACGACGAGCGAGCGGTACACGACGCCGGGGCGCCGCGGCCGGAACATCGCTGTCTGGTAGGGATTGGCGGGCGGTGGTGTTTGCCAGGCCCACCAGACCTCGGCCGGCACCGTCGGCCGGGCCGAGATCGGGGGCGGGTTGTACACATACTGCCCCGGCGTCTGGCTGGCGATAGGCACACTGGCGTAGCTCACCGGCGCGGCCCAGCCGTACCGTGCCGGAGGCCGGTATGAGACGCTCGGCAGCGGGCGCATCGCCTCTGCTCCCGACTTCTGCTGGCCGCCGAGCCACATCAGGCCGGCTACCACCGCCAATACCGCGACGGCGCCGCCCGCGATGACCGCCGGATTCGGACCGGAGTCATCCACCACGTACGCCCCCCTCATCACCGTCGGCTCATCTCGCAGCGGGAGCCCGCAGGTGGGGCAAAAACGCGCCGAGGAGATGGGAACCGAGGCCTGGCAATGCACGCAGTTCATTCGAGAACCTGTATATCCTGTGCGGCGCATCCGGGTCGAGCCCGGCCACACCGCAGGTTGTCGTTTGCAGATGGAGGGCACCCAGCGTGGTTGCACTCCCTCGTTTGATGGGGAATGGCGCCTGCGTCGTCCGCCACCATTAAGACTGCCTCCCCCCTCGGGTTGTTCGGTGGAGCTTCCACGGGATTAAAACCCCGCGCTATGCCGCGAAGTCCACCTGCGTCGACTTCGGGGCATGTGCTACGGTAGGAGTTCGGAGTCGAGCTCATCGTCGTCTCTTCCGCGGTGTGCTCGCACCGGGAGCACACCGCGATCGAGCGGATTGGGGAACGAGTCCGACAATGCATTCGCGATCGAGGACAACAAACCTGGAGGGTCTTACATCCCGAGCATGCCACTCAAACCCCCCAGGCCGCCAGATCCACCCATCATTGACGTGGAATCGATCTCGAACGACGGCTCAATGCCGCGCCCTCGAAACACCGCCTGGAGTTTTCGGTTGGCCTGCGCCAAGGCGCCGAACTTGCCGAAGAGCTCTCTGTCCATTTGATGCGTGACCTGCGGGACGATGCCCAACGCCGCCCCCGGATTGGTGTTCACAGTCGCCAACGCCTGCACCATGCGACCTGTCAGGAACCCATTCAAACGTTGGGCTTTCACAAACTCTTGGTCCAGGTCAACACAGTCCCGCGGGACCGCAGGCTTGGTCCGAGCTATATTGGCTTCAAAGCGCTGGATGGCCACCAACACTTGCTGAAACACTGCGTTGCTCGCCTGTTGTTTCCGTTGGATTTGGAGTTCAACGTTAGGATCATCGAAGTCCGGGGGTTTTACGCTGTCCCCCAGTGCCGGTCCCAGCAATGACCACGCCTCCCGCATCACCCGATTTCTCTCATTCTCGACGAAGCGCAGCCAGGCGAGGTAACGCTCGAAGTCGCGATTGTCGCGCGGCGCCTGGGGGGCCGGTGGCTGGTTCTGCAGCGCCGAGGGACCACGCGGCATGGGGGAGCCGACCCCCCGGGTGAGCGGGGCGCCCGGCTGCGGCGGCTGCGGGATCGCCATCAGCGGACTGGGACCGGGCATTTGCGGACTCCTCGGCGCTGCGATAACGGACGGAGCGGCCCCGGGCCGGCTGCCGGGCGCGGCGATGACGGGCGGCGCCATGTCCGGGTTCCCGGACGGCGCGGAAACGACCGGCACGCCTGAGGGCATCGGCGGCAGTCCGGGCGCGCGCACCACTCCGGGGCCGGCTGGCGTCAGCGGAGCGCCGGCCAACGGCACCCCGCCGCCCGACGGCAGGGCAGGGATCTGCGCACCGGTCACGCCACTCTTGGACTTGCTCTGGATCACGAGGACCGCCGCAGTGCCCACGCCCCCGACCAGCACCGCAATCGCCAACGCGAGAAGCCAATAGGGTGCGGACTTCCGGCCGCGCTCCTCCGGCAGAGCGGCTTGCGGATAGAGGCTCGGTTGGCCCGGGGCGCCGTAAGATCCGGAGGGGGCGTAGGTTCCGGGCGGCGGATACTGATGGTTTGGAGCGGGAGCACGCTGGCCCTGCCAGGTGGCGTGCGGGTCCGGGGGCGCCTCGCCGTGCCAGGCAGGCGCCTGAGTCCCCGGCGCCTGTCCCGTTCCCCCTGCCCCGGGGGCACGCCGCGTCCCCTGCACGGTCCGGTTCAGATCCATCGGCCCTGCTCCCGGTTGCCCAAACGTCGGGGCGGGCGGATCCGGGGCTTGGCCCCGGGCGCCTGCAAGTCCGTGGATGGTCGCGTGCGGATCCGGAGGTTGGGACTGATTTTGGGGACCGTCTCCGAAACCCGCACGCCGGCCGTAGACAGTCGCGTTCGGGTCCGCCGGGGGGGCGCCGGGGAGGCGGCCATTCCGGCCCGCGCCCACCTGCCCGTGCACTGTGACGTGGGGATCGGGCGCCACCTCCCGCCGCATCCCCTGCACCGTGGTATTCTCGTCGGGCGCGGTCAGCGGTAGCCCACAGCCATTACAGAAGCGGCTGCCGGCCGGGGCAACCGTGCGGCAATTCGGGCATTGGAGCATGGTCTGTCTCCCCCCGGAGAGTTCCACGGGGTTCAAACCCCGCGATGACGCGAAGCCCACGTGGGTGGACTCGAGCGGTGGCGACTCGATGAAAATAGCCTATCAGAGCGGCAGGCGAATCGGGCCCGTGTCTTTAGACGGACGAAAGACGGACGAAGTTCCCACTGCGGTGGCACGAGCTTCCAACCACGTGCGTCGCGGTAACGTTATCCGAATCAGAATGCTGTGCCGCTGGTGAAGCGGAAGTCTTCGACGCAGAGGGACGGCATGCAGGTAGGGGAGTAGCGCCCGCCGCGCTTTTCGGGACCGCGTGCGGTGATGTGGTGCAGGCTGCGGAGAGGACTTTCGTTGAAGCGCATGTTCTTCAGGCCGTGCCGGATTTCTCCGTCCTCGATCCAGAAGAGCCCGTCCCGGGTCATGCCGGTGAGCAGCAGCTTCATCGGGTCAACGAAGCGGATGTACCAAAAGCGGGTGACCAGAATCCCGCGCGGCACCGAGCGAATCAGGTCTTCGGTAGAGCGATCGCCGCCGGCCAGGATCAGATTGGCCGGGCGCCCGGTGAATGTGTGGCCGGATTGGCTCGACCAGTAGCGGGAGTAGGCGAGAGTCTCGAGCACGCCGTCGGCAATCCAGGTGGTGGTGGGGAGCGGCAGCCCATCCTCGGCCAGCGGGAGCACGGGGGCCACCGGGTAGTCGGGCTGGGTAAAGAGGCGAATCCCCGGCACACCGATGCGGGTCCCCTCGAGACCGGAGAAGGCCGAACGCCCCTCATGGGCCGCCTTGGCATCCAGGGCGTAGCCGAGGAAACCAAAGAAGTCCATCGTGGCTGCCGGCTCCAGCACCAGCGTGTATTCTCCGGGGGGGACCGTGTGCGGCTCCCGCCCCGCGACTGCCTTACGGATTGCGGTGGCGGCGCACGCGCTCGGGTCGAGATCGGACAGCCGGAAGCCGGACTGCTGCGCCCAACCGGAACTGTCTGCGGTGATCGCCGTCAGCACGAATTGGGTGTCGGTGAGCGGCTGCTCGTGGTACAGCCCGGCGTTGTTGGCCACGGCGAACCGGCTCACGGTCGTGGTGAAACTGCCTGCGGCCGTCACGCCCGCCTCGCGCGCGGCCGCGAGAGCCGACCGGATGCCGGCAGCGCGTGTCTCCGGGGTGGCCTGGGCCACGGCCGGGTCGTGGCCCTGCACCACGGGGTACGACTGGGGTCCCGGCAGCGGGAGAAACTCCGTGTCCTCTCCGGAAGCGCGGGCCAGTGCCTCGGCCCGCGCCACGCACTCCCGGACGCTCTCCGCACTCAGATCGGTGACGCTGGCCCGCCCGACCCGCCGCCCAAATGCCACGCGAACAGCCAGGGTGGCGCAGTGACGCGACACGTTCTGGGTAATGGTGTTGTTCGCGAACCGGGTGGCTGCCTCAACGTTGCCGGTGTAGGTGGCTTCCACCTGGTCGGCGGTTGCTGCGCGCAGTGCCTGTTCGAGTATGGCGGAGAGCGGCGTGGCGGCGGGCATCGGCAGGTACCTTTCTCACGGGCCGGGGAATGCGACAATCTCATCCCCGGCGAGGAAAGAGCGCAGAGGAGTGAGGAAAGAGTGCGGAGGAGTGAGGCGTGCGGCGTGAGTCCGGACCTCCACTCGTTCCTCACTTCTCTCCACTCTTTCCTCGCCGGGGATTGCCCTTATGCGGGGCGGGCGGCGCCGATGCGGATGTTTCGGAAACGGGCCGGGGAGGCGCCGTGCGTCATCTGGCTCACCTGCATCGGATCTCCTTTCCCGCAGTTCAGCACCCCGTTCTTTACCCAGAAGCGTTCGTCCGCGACGGCGTCGCAGGCATTCCAGAAGTCGGTGGTCATCGCCTGGTAAGTGACGTTCTTCAGCATGCCGACGACCTTCCCGTGTTTGATCTCCCAGAAGGCATCGCCGCCGAACTGGAAGTTGCAGCGCATCTGGTCAATGCTGAAGCTACCCATCCCCTCGATGTAGATGCCGTCTTCAGTGTCGCTGATGATTTCCTCAAGAGTCAGTGGCGAACGGCCCGGCATCAGGCTGAGATTGGGGATGCGAACGATCGGGATCGCGCCCCAGTGGTCGGCGCGGCAGCAGCCCCGGCTGTGGTCGTAGCCCATTTCGGCGGCCACCTCGCGGCCGGAAGCGTAGTCAACGAAGAGGCCATTGTCCACCAGGTTCCAGGCCTGACCGGGCACTCCGTCGTCGTCGAACCCATGCGTGGCGAGCCCGTGCTCCAGCGTGTTGTCCGCACGGAAGGTGACGTGCTCACTGCCGTACTGGAGCCGGTGCAGCTTCTCCGGCGTCGCAAAACTGCGTCCGGCCAGGCTCTCCTCATAGCCGAGCACCCGATCCAGTTCCGTGGCGTGTCCCACGGACTCGTGGATCGTGAGCGCCAGGTTGTGTGGATCCAGGATCAGGTCGCGGTAGCCGTCCGGACACGACTTCGCGGCGAGATGCTCCACCGCCTCGCTCGCCACACGCTCCGTCTGGGCGAGGAGATCGGCCGCGTCAATGTTTTCGTAGCCGCGGGTGAGCGGCGGCGGGACGTAGGCGCGGCTCTTCGCCTCGCCGTTCCCGACGGCAGTCGCCTGGTACTGCACGCCGGTAGTGACCACGTCACTCTCCATCCGGCTGCCGTCCGTGCTGGCGTAGAGCCGCTCGGTGCGCCGCAGGGACATGGCTGCATGTGCCTTCTTGATCCCGCTCTGCCGGCGCAGTTGCTCGTTGATCGCGAGCAACAATCCCACCTTCTCATCCACGCCGACCGTGAAGGGGTCCGCGGCGCAATCGGAACGAAACACCACCTGCTGGGCAGCTTCCGCCGCCCACGTTACCGGCCGCGCGAGCGCAGTGGCCGAAGCGCGCGCTATCGCAACCGCCTCGGCGGCGACCCGCAGCACCTCCTCGCGCGTCAGCGTGCTGCTGCCGGCGAACCCCCACGCTCCCCCGGCGATGACCCGGATGCCGAAGCCCGTATCACTGCGATCCTGCAGGTTTGCCACCCGCTGATCTTCCGCCAGGATCTCCTGGCGCCGGTAAGTGGCAAAGCGCGCATCGGCATAGGTCGCGCCGAGCGATTGTGCGGTATCCAGAGCCAGAAGCGCGAGGTCGTTCATTTTGCTGAGCGAAAGGCGGAATGCCTGAGGAGCCACGGGGTGAGGGAGGGCCGGTCCGGGGAAGGCACACCAGCCGCACATCCGCCCCAAGTTTCTGATCCGCCCCCCGGTTGTTCCTCCTTATCCGCTGATCCCCTGGGTACGGACACAGGGGATCAGCGGACACTGACCGATGGAGTGCCGGACCACACGTTTCTGCACGGCGCGCGGGGCAGGAGTACGCAGATGGCGGCGCCTCGCCACGGTGACGTACATGTGCTCGGCACGGGTCGCGCCGGGCATCCTGGACGGGGAGAGAGTGTGGCCTCGGGGCGGAAGCACGATGTCCACCCCGCCGTATGGAGCAGGGCGGGGTAGAGCGGGTCAAAGCGCGAATGCGTGCTGCAACGGGGGCGTCCGCCGGAAGACGAGACGGGCCTGGCAGGCATCGGGGTGGAACTCTGTGTCTCCCGAAGCCTGCGCTGGTCTCGCCACGCTCCAACTCCGGGACCGGCAGTTACCGGATCGAGCACGGAGATCTGCGGCTCCAATGTGCCGAACCTGAGGTGTGGTTCCAAGAACGCAGCCGCCGTGACGGGAGCGGTGCTCCACCCGATGCCGCCGATCTGCCGAAGATCAGGGATGATTCGGACAGGGCAGGTCCGCCCTCGCCCCGGACGGACTTCCGGAATGCGCGGCGGGCGGCAGCGGACCACGTTTCCCCCCAAAGGATTTGGATCCATGACATCCAGCGATGGCGAGCCGTTCTTGCGCATCGTCCGGCGGCTCGGCGCGCCGCCTGAAGCCGGGTTCGACGCACCGGTCAACCCGGAGCCGTGCGCAGGGGGGGGTACCACGGCAGGCAGGCGCAATTTGACCTGAACGTTGAGGCAGGAGAGCGGTGGACGATCACTACTCAGGCGGACGGCCTGGAACTCATGGCGACCGACGTCTATTGCGAGGACGCACCGCCTCGCATACGCGTTCACGATTCCGCGGCGCTCTCCGAACAGCGATACGGTCACGATCGAGATTGCGCCCGAGGGCACCGGGTGCCTGGCCGCCTTCACCCAGTCCGGCGTGGGATCGCGGGCGAGCTGCGCGATCTGGGTCCGGGCAGCAAAGACACAAGCGAGCAGGGCTGGCAGCTCGGGTTCGACACCCTTGCTGCGGCGCTGCGGTCGTAGCCAGGAGTCAGGAGTCAGGAGTCAGGAGTCAGGAGTCAGGAGTCAGGAGTCAGGAGTCAGGAGTCAGGAGTCAGGAG
>SYMT01000097.1 GCA_005805375.1 Actinomycetota bacterium | reverse complement strand
TCTTTAGTACGAGAGGATTTAGAAGGACGTAGCGCTGGTGTACCAGTTGTCGCGCCCGCGGCAGAAGCTGGGTAGCTATGTCGGGAAGGGATAAGCGCTGAAAGCATCTAAGTGCGAAGCTCACCCCAAGATGAACCCTCTCACGCGGTTAACGCGGTAAGGCCCGTGGTAGATAACCACGTAGATAGGCAGAAGCTGGAAGCGTTGTAAGGCGTGGAGGCCATCTGTACTAATCGGCCGAGGGCTTCTTCGTCCCTTTCACAGGGGGAAGGATCCGGTGGGAGCACCGGAGGAAGCCGTTGCGTGCGGCCCCGGACGGCGGGAACGCCGGACCGGGGTCGGAGAGGGGAAGACCTTCACTACATCGGACGCGGAAGAATTCTGTTCGGGCCCCTACACAGAGCGGGGATGGCGCCGGGCCCGGCAGGACAGAGTTCTGGTGGCAATTGCGCGGGGGATACACCCGTTCCCATCCCGAACACGGTAGTTAAGGCCCGCAGCGCCGATGGTACTGCCTCTTATCAGAGGTGGGAGAACAGGTCGCCGCCAGACACATTGCGGCAGTGGCGGAATGGCAGACGCGCTAGATTCAGGATCTAGTGCCCGAAAGGGTGTGGAGGTTCAACTCCTCTCTGCCGCACATCAGACGCCCCGTTGGAAACAACGGGGCGTTTTTTCTTGTCTGGACGGCGTCGGCAGGGGTGCAACTCAGTATGGCAACCGACAGTATCCGCGGACCGGGCCGGTTGCGTACCTTTCCAGAGAGCTGTCCGAGCGAAGTGGCGGCTCCACGCCTCATTTTTCCAGCTCACGCACCTCCTGGAGTTGCATCGCCATGAGCGCCCCCGCGACTCCAATTGCGCTGCTGAGGCAAAACACCAGTGGATAGCCGAAGCGCGCGGCGAGGAGACCCAGCACCAGGGGAGCCGGCGCGGTGATGAGCTGCACGGCGTTCACGGCGCCGAGCGCCATCGCGTGGTCGCGCTGCGGGACAATTTCCAGCAGGTAGTTCACCAGCAGTTGGTACATGGGGAATCTGATGCCCACCAGTGTGTACACTCCGAGAAACCATTGCCAGTGCTGCCGGAACGGGTCCCACCCGCCCAGGATCCAGGCTGCCAGCGGAATGAGCGCCTCAATCCAGAGGAGCGGGCAGAAGACGAACTTGTTCCCGCGCCGGTCTGCCACCCGACCCAGGAAGGTGCTGGTGAGAGACTGCCAGAATACCTGGAAAACCGTCGCCATCACCAGCGCCCCGGGGTTCAGCGTGCCCGACTTGCGCCAGTAGCCCGTGTAGAACTGCATCATGGTGCCTACGATGCCGATCGCCACGTTCACGGCCATCAGGCGAGCCAGGTTGGGGTTCTCCCGGGCGAGCTTGGCGAAATAGCGCAGGCTGCCGGTGAGTCCGAATCGGCGGGTGGGCGCATCGGAGAGCGGCTCACGGATGAACAGCACTGCGCCTCCGGCCAGCAGGAAGCAGGTCGTGGTGAGCGTGAAGCTCAGGGCGTAGTTCCGCGGTTCGGGGAACGCGCCGCCCTGCACCAGGTGATAGACCCAGAAGATCGCTCCGACATTGATGACGCCGGAGAGCGTCATCCCCATCGCCATTGAGCGGCCGCGCATGTCTGCCGGGATGATCTTGCCCAGGAGTGCCCCCTGTGCGACTCCGGTGGCCCCCAGGAAGATGAAGAAGAGCGTGTAGCACGCTCCAAACACCCAGATGGTCACGCTCTTGTTGCTCGCCTGCGGCAACCAGAGGTACACCGTGAGCGCAGCCCATACGCCGCAGGTTACCAACCAGAGCAACAGCAGAATGTCGCGCTTGCGCCGGAAGCGATCCACCAACGGCGCCGCAAGGATCGGGGCCAGGTTGCGGCCCACGCTGTTGAGCGCCGTGAAGAGGCCCATCACCACTGGCGACGGGGCGAGATAACTGATGAGGCCGGCCATCAGGGTGGCCTCCATCTTGAACTGCCAGCCCACCCGGTGGAGGAACTGGTAGATCACCCACGCCCAGAAGTTGCGGGTCAGGTCCGGGGACGGCGCCCTGCGGGACGGAGTGGGCTGGGGTTCCCCAACGGGCTCAGGTTTGTTCACAGCAGAAGTTATAGCCCGTGGGTGTATCTGTTTCCCGGTGTGCGGCAGATTGCAGGTATACCCCGGCGCGACGCGCGCGGGCGGACACTGATCGGCCTCCTCTCCCGTCAAAAGTGGACCGACGATACTTTTGCTGGAACTGCGCACGGGCGTGCGCTTAGCCCACCAGCCGATGCCGGGACGCCCACGAGCGGTCCGGCCCGATCACGAGGAGGAAGGGATGAATGGAGTACGGGTGTTGGTGGGGACGCGGAAGGGGGCGTTTGTGCTCACCGCGGATGGGAAGCGAGACCAGTGGGAGGTGAGCGGTCCCCACTTTCCTGGGTGGGAGATCTACCACATGAAAGGGTCCCCCGCCGACCCCAATCGCATTTATGCATCCCAATCCAGCAGCTGGTTCGGCCAATTGATCCAGCGGTCGGACGACGGCGGACAGACGTGGGAGCAGGTGGGCAGTGAGTTTCTCTACGACGGGGACACCGGCACCCACCAGTGGTATGACGGCACGCAGCACCCCTGGGAATTCAAGCGC
>SYMT01000013.1 GCA_005805375.1 Actinomycetota bacterium | reverse complement strand
TCATGCTGACCCTGGCCAATCTCGCGGTGAGCGCCGGGGCCAACCCTGCGGTGGAGTTCGATCTGACTACTTCCGCCCCCCCTCCGATGGGCGCCATGTTCGCCATTGAGCGGCAGACGGGAACAGGCCCGTTCACTCAGGTCCAGTCGGGGCCGCTTGCCGCCACACAGCGCGTCCGGGATACGACAATCGCGTTCAGCACGACCTACCAGTATCGGGCAATGGTCGTCGGAACCGCCACCACCTCGAACGTGCTGAACGCCGTGATTCCCCCTGCGCCGACGACACGGGCTGATCTACGGGTGACCAGTTTTGCCCCGCCGCGGAACCAGGGCACCAACGTCAATTATCAGTTCCGGTTGTCCATCATGAACGCGGGACCGGACCCCGCGACCAGAGTTGTGGTCAACTACACCGTGCCGGCGGGAGGCGTCTTGATTGGCTCTGCCCAACCCTCGGACTTTACCGGCGCATTTGTCGGCACCCGGACATTGACGTTCACGGCACCCACTCTCGCTCGCGGGCGCACCGCCACGTTCCTCATCACCGCGTCGCAGATGATGGCAGGCACGTTCCCGCATCAGGTGAACATCGTATCGGACTCCATTGATCCTTCGGTGGCGAACAACACTCGCACGTTCGACACGGTGTTTTCGCACGCGGACCTGCAGGTACGCAACCTGACCGGAACCGTGACCCGCGCCGGATCGGCCCTGCGAATCGACGGGAACTTCATCGTCTCCAACACGGGACGCGGACGCTCGAACCCGACGAACCTTCGCCTGCTCATTGGGACCACGAATGCGGCGACGAATCCGCCTTCGACTCTCCTCCAGGTCTTCAATGTTCCCGCACTCTTGGGCAACGCCATGTCCCGGCAGACGTTTGGAGTGACCATTCCGAATCCGGGAATCACGGGCGGGCAAACGGTGTTCCTCATCGGCGTGGTGGATCCGAACCAAACGACGCTGGAAACATCGGAGACGAACAACACGCGGAGTTCACAGGTGCGCGTCCGGTAGAGGCGGACCTGGTAGGGGCGCACCCAGGGGTGCGCCCCTGCTGGCAGTACGGGAGACCCCGCTTGCACTGAGAACAGACCTGGCGCGCGCCCGGCATTGTGCCATTACGGACGGAAAGCGTGCGCCGATTTCGGACAGGAACACCCCGGGATCGGCCGCGGGGCCCTCGCTCGGGGGGGGCGAGTGCCTGCCCGAGATGAGCCGCTTACCCCGGGAACCGCTGGGTCCAGGCGCCCATCAGGACCCAGGGCGCCCGGTAGAACGTGTGTATCGATCTCCTGCGGTCTCGTGCGTCTTTCCCGGTCGCCCGTCGTCTCGGCTCAGATCCAGCGAATCTCCGAGAGGCTGTTCACCCGCACCGCCTGCTCACCCATCTCGTGGCACCAATCCGCCGTCGCCTGTTCCACTCTCGCCCGCAGTGCCTCCGACACCTCGCCGAACCGCGCCCGCAGGTTGTGCAGCAGGAACATCCGGGCTTCGTGCTCCGCACCGCGCACTTCTCCAATTGCTTCGCCTTCTTTGCGCAGGACTTCTGCGTAGGTCTTCTCTGCCACTGTCATCTCCCTCCTGGCGATCCGCCGGAACTTCGAGCGCTCCGTGGCTTCCACCACGCGCCGCTCCAGGTCCGGCCGCTCCCGGACACCACGGCGGTGGTGCACCAACAGCCGCAGAAAGTGTACCAGTTCCAGCCACTGGTAGCGCATCGTTTCCGGCAACTCCAGGTCGTCGGGGAGGAAGCTGCGTTCCAGCGGCACGGCGCGCGTGGGGTCCACCCGCGTGGCGGTGTCGGGGTCCACGAGGCGCAGGAAGGAGTGCATCAGGACGATGTCGCTGAAGATCCAGCGCCAGCCCCGATCCTGAAACTCCCGGATCACGCGCCGGGGCGGGCGGGTTTGTGCGGTACGAGTCGGAGTGACACTGATGCGACGGGCCACCGTGGATTCCCCTCAAGGTCAGATGCCGGTTGCATCGTTACCGCGGGTAGCAGACGGTCAGCGACCCAGTTTGCGCTGCAGTCCCCACGTTCCTCCTGCGAACAAGTGCGACTTGGAAGGGCCTCTCGGAGTGTGTGAGAAACGGGTCAGGTCGAGGTGGTGCGACTGCGTCCGCCCGGTTCGGCCGGCGACACGAGGGCCTTGAGCCGCTGCTACCGGGCGTCGGTGAGGTCGGACGAGTCGGACTCGCGTGCCATTTCACTCGTGCTGTCGGCAGCCGCGCCCTCACCTCCCTGTTTCACACTCTCTCAACCGCCTACACCTCCGCCAGCCGCTCGTTCGAGTCGCCGAATCTGTCGAGGTGGATGTCGCAGCGGTCGAGCAGCGAGAGGTAGAGGCTGCACATCTTGCGGTTCGGTTTGCCGAGGTAGTCCAGGACGCGGCCGCCCCGGAGCCGGCCGCCCGCGCCGCCGACGAGCACTACGGGCAGCTTGGTGGCGTCGTGGCCGCCGGTCAGCATGCTGGAGCAGTACATCAACATCGAGTTGTCGAGGGCCGTGCGCTCGCCTTCCTGAATCGCGGCCAGCTTGCGGGCAATGTACGCAAACTGTTCCAGGAAGAACCGGTTCACCTTCAGCCAGTCGGCGTTCGCCTGGTGCGAGAGCTCGTGGTGTCCCACCTCCACGCCCAGGTGCGGAAACCGGAGGTAGCTGTGGTCGTTGTTCAGCTTGAGGGTGGCGACGCGGGTCGTGTCGGTCTGGAACGCCAGGACGAGGATGTCGCACATCAACCGCATGTGTTCGGCGAGATCCTGGGGAATCCCGTCCGCGGGGCGCGCCATGTTCGGCCTGTCCAGCGTGGGCCGCCAGCCCTGCAGTTCTCCCTTCTTGCCCGCCTGCTCGATCCGCTGTTCGATCTCCCGCACCGAGGTGAGGTATTCATCCAGCTTGCGTTGATCGGCGCCGCTGATGTCCCGGCGGAAGCGGTTCGCCTCGGAGAGCACCGCGTCGAGCACACTCCGGTCGCTGCGCTGCACCTGATCCCGGAAGAGGCGGTCGAATGCGAGGGCGGGATAGAGCTCCAGCGGCGTGGGGGCGGTGGGGGAGCTCCAGGAGATGTGGGAGCTGTACAGCATCGAGTAGTTCTTGTGGATGCCCGGATTCGAACGCTCGCACCCGAGGACGAGGCTCGACACCTTCGTGCTCCGGCCGTACCGCTGGGCGACGATCTGGTCGAAGCTCGTGCCGGAACGGATTTCGCCCCCCGATGCGAGCGGCGCGCCGGAGAGCAGGTTGCCGGTCTGCGAGCTGTGGATGTTCCCCTTGAGCGCCTCTTCGTTGTAGAGACCGCGGATGAAGAGCAGCTTCTCACGGAAATCGGTCAACGGTGCGAGCACCTGGCCGAGTTCCATCTGCGGGCCCTCGCCCTTCGCCCACCACTCCCGGGGGTGAAAGCCATTGCCGGAAAAGAGGACCGCCAGCCGCACCGGAGCCCGGCTGCCTGGTTGCGCCGCTCGGGCCGGTTCATCGC
>SYMT01000012.1 GCA_005805375.1 Actinomycetota bacterium | reverse complement strand
GCCCGTCGAGATCCCGCACATCCCCAGCCCGAAGGGGTTTCCTACGCGGTAGCACCGTGGGTTTCACCCCGGTGCGGCCCCTCAGTGCGACTCACCCCCGGCGCGACCCACCCCCGGTGCGACCCACCCCCGGCGCGGCCCACCCCCGGTGCGACCCACCTCAGCGCGCTCCTTCCGGTACGGCCCATCCCGGCGCACCGGAGGGGCCGCTACGAACCAAAATCCCTCCGCTGCACGGCAAAACGCGGGTCGCCCGTGGCCTTTTCCCCTGCCTGGTTCACGGCGCGCCAGGGGACCGGGGGGTGGCGACCGGGCTGCACCTGCAGGGTGACATGCAGCGCGCCGGGAGGGCCGCCGTGGCGCCCGGGACCGCCGAGAGCGGGCAGGGTCACCCGAGCCCCGTGGATGGCTCCCGGGCGCAGGGAGACGACGCGCGGCTGGCCCTGCACCTGGAGCGGGAAGGAAACCCCCTGGCGGGCCTGCGCGGCCGTGAGACTCAGCACGGCGTGCCAGTCCGGTCCCGGTTCGGGGACGGGGGGCGGGGGCAGGTCCGGCCGGACTTGGACGGTGACCTGCAGGACACCCGGGGGACCGCCGTGGCGCCCAGGGCCGCCCAAACCGGGAAAGTCCACCTTCTGGTCGTGTCGCACTCCGGCCGAGAGAGAGACCACCCGCGTCTGGCCCTGGACCTGGAGGGAGAAGGAGCCCCCGGCGCGGGCCTGACCGGCAGTGAGGGGCAGGAGCGCGTACCAATCCGGACCGGGTTCTGGGAGCGGCGCCTGCTGCAGCCGCCAGGCCGCGGCCAGATCGCGGCGCATATCCGCGGCGCTGGCGCAGCGGGCGCGCTCGTCTTTCTCCAGGGCACGTGTGATGAGGTTGCGGAAGGCCGGCGGCACTGTGGGCGCGAGCGGACGGGGCGGCTGCTCGTGGATCGCCTTGATGAGGGCGTATTCGTTGGCGCCGGTGAACGGCAGGTCGCCGGTGAGCAATTCGTAGCAGCGCACGCCGGCGGCCCACACATCGGTGCGCGCGCTGATGTGGCCGTCGAAGGCTTCGGGCGGCAGATACAGGATGGTGCCGGATACCCCGCGTGTCCGGGTGGACCGCGTGAGGATGCGGGAGACGCCGAAGTCGGTCAGGCGAGGGACCCCTTCCTGCAGCAGGATGTTCTCCGGCTTCACGTCGCGGTGGATGATGCCCCGCGCGTGCAGAAACTCCAGGCCGGCGAGCACGCCGTCCAGCAGCGGCACGGCCTCCACCAGGAGCAGAGGGGAAGCCGGGGTGTCTGTCCGGGGCCGGGGGACCTTGCGGCGCAGCGACCCGCCGCCGACGTACTCGCTCACCAGCACGAACATATCGTCGTAGACGGCGGCGTCTATGACCGGCACGACATTGGGATGCCCGCTGGCGGCGGCCCAGATTTGCCCTTCCTTGAGGAACTCGTCGTGCGCCGTGTCGGGATCGCGGGGGATCTTCAGCGCCACCGGGATGGCGACGCCGCCGCGCCGGGTGGCGCGCCACACCTCCCCGAAGCTCCCGCCCCGAGCTTTTGCTCCAGGACATAGGGGCCGAGATGTTCACCCGGACGAAGCATGACGCAGGTCGGTTCGGGGAGCGCGGGGGCATTTCCTGCGCAAAATCGGCGCGGCCGGGCAGGTCTTCCGTTGTTGTGGCGCGAACCATCGTGCGTGAACGAACCCCTCAACGTCACCGAACCGGCCCGGGAACCCCGGCATCCTGCCGGCAAAGTCGGGGTACCCGCCCGGGAACGCCGGCATCTTGGCGGCACGCGCGCGCCGGCGTCGGCATGGTCGTGCGTGCCGGGCGCGCGCAGTGTCTCGAACGCCGCGGACGAACCCGAGGGCGCCCCGCTCCTCCCGGCGCCGGCTGCAGCACCGGTCGCGGCGGCTGCCGTGACGGATCTCCGGGAGAAGGACCACGGTCCCCCGCCGTCCGGTGCTGTACCGCTCACCGTCAGGGGGGATCCGGCCGCCCTCTCAATCCTGCCTCAATCTCGGAGTCGAGGACGACGATGAAACGAACCACCATCCCCACCCTGCTCCTCCTCTGCCTGCTGGCGGGAGCGGCGACCCTCTGTCGGGTGGACCCGGCGCGGGCGGCGCAGTCCGTGCGGCCGAACATCGTGTTCATCTTCTCAGACGATCACGCGTACCAGGCCCTCAGCGCCTACGGGTCGCGGCTGATTCGCACGCCGAATCTGGACCGGATCGCCCGAGGCGGGACGCGGTTCGACCGGTGTCTCGTCACCAATTCGATCTGTGGACCCAGCCGCGCGGTCATCCTCACCGGCAAGTACTCCCACCGGAACGGCTTCTACAACAACACCAATAGCCGCTTCGACGGCGCGCAGGCGACGTTCCCCAAGCTCCTGCAGCGGGGAGGCTACCAGACGGCGATGATCGGGAAATGGCATTTGGTATCCGACCCCACCGGCTTCGACTACTGGGACATCCTGCCGGGGCAGGGCCAGTACTACAACCCGCCGATGATCCGCAACGGCGAGCGCCTCCGGCGTGATGGTTACGTGACGGACATCATCACGGACCTGTCTCTGGAATGGCTCGGCAAGCGGGACACCAGTCGCCCGTTCCTCCTGATGTGTCAGCACAAGGCCCCGCACCGCGAGTGGGCGCCCAACCTCAAGTACCTGGAACCGTTTGATCGCCGTTACCCGGAACCGGACACGCTATTCGACGATTACCGGGGCCGCGGGATCGCCGAGCAGAACCAGGACATGACGCTGGCGAAGACTATGACGGAGGGCGATCTCAAGCTGAGCGCTCCGGCCTATCTCAACCCCGAGCAGCGGGCCGCCTGGGATGCCTATTATGAGCCGCGCAACGCGGAGTTCCGCCGCGCCAACCTCCGGGGGGAGGCCCTGGTTCGGTGGCGCTACCAGCGTTACATGCACGACTACCTGGGCTGCATCGCGTCAGTGGACGAAAGCGTGGGACGTGTGCTGGATTACCTCAAAGAGAACAACCTGGAGCAAAACACGCTGGTAATCTACGCCTCCGATCAGGGCTTCTATCTCGGCGAACACTGGTGGTTCGACAAGCGGTGGATCTTCGAGGAGTCCCTGCGCACACCACTCCTGGTGCGCTGGCCCGGCGTGACCAAACCGGGGAGTGTGAGCCGCGCGCTGGTCTCGAACCTGGATGTGGCCGAGACGGTGTTGGAAGCGGCGGGGGTGCCGGTGCCGGCGGACATGCAGGGTCGCAGCCTCGTTTCGTTGCTCCAGGGCCGCCGGCCGCGTGATTGGCGCCGGAGCTTCTACTACCACTATTACGAGTACCCCGGACCCCACAGTGTGGCAAAGCACTACGGAGTCGTCACCGACCGCCACAAGCTGGTACACTTCTACGAGCCGGGATGGAACTACTGGGAGCTGTTCGACCGCCGCGAGGACCCGAAGGAGCTGCGCAGCGTCTATGGTCAACCCGAGTACGCGGAAACACAGCGCCGCCTGGAGGCCGAGTTGACCCGGCTCCGGGCGGAACTGAAGGTGCCTGCACAGGATGCGCCTGAGTCGCTCATCCGGCCCGCCCGCGCTCCGAATCCTCCGCCGCGTCCGGTGCGGTGAGTCTCTGCCTGCCCGGCATTTCGGACGAGGAGCTTCTCGACGAGCGCGCAGCGCTGTTCGAGGCGGATGCGTTCGAGTGGCTCGCCGGGGCGCCGGAGAACACCTTCCACGCAGTGGTGACCGATCCGCCTTACGGGCTGGTCGAGTACGGCTCCGAGGACCAGCGAAAGCTGCGGGAAGGACGCGGGGGAGTGTGGCGCATTCCGCCGGCGCTGGACGGAGTCCGGCGCCGGCCGCTCCCCCGGTTCACCGTGCTCACTGCTGCCCAGCGCGTGGAGTTGGCGCAGTTCTTCACGGAGCTGGGACACGCCCTTCACCGTGTCTGCGTGCCGGGCGCGCACGTGTTCCTCGCTTCTAACCCGCTCCTGTCCACTCTTGTCTTCGGGGCCTTCTCGACCGCCGGTTGGGAGAAGCGCGCGGAAATTGTGCGGCTGGTGCAGACACTGCGCGGCGGCGACCGCCCCAAGGGGGCGGAGGAGGAGTTTGCGGATGTGACCGTCATGCCCCGCTCGGCATGGGAACCGTGGGGTTTGTTTCGCAAGCCGTGCGAGGGTACGGTGGCGGACAATCTCCGCCGGTGGGGCACGGGCGCTCTGCGCCGACCCGGAGCCGCCGCTCCGTTTTGCGACGTGATCCGCTGTGCGCCGACACACGCGCGCGAACGGGCCCTCGCACCCCATCCATCCCTCAAGCCGCAGCGGTTCCTGCGCCAGATCGTGCGCGCCGCGGTCCCCGTGGACTCCGGGCTGCTGCTGGACCCGTTTGCCGGCAGCGGGTCCACGCTGGCGGCCGCGGCCCACCTCGGCCTCCCTGCCGTCGGCATTGAGCGCGATGCCGCGTACGTGCAGTTGGCGCGTGAGGCATTCCCGGCGCTCCGGGATCTGGTTGTTTCCGCTGCTCTCCCGGGGCAAAACCACAAGGCGAGGGTGAGGGGGAGGGCTCCCGGTATGGAAAGGCGAACTCCCTCTACGGGGCGCGGTGATGAGAGAGACGACGACTAGCGACGAGGTTTCATGCAACTTCTCCAGAACTACTCCCTTGGACCCGGCTACGATGAGATGGTGGACGCGGAGCACGCGGTGCGCCCGCACTACCGGGCCCTGGCCGAGCGGTTGGCCACCCTGCCGGTGGAGGTTCGAGCGCAGCGCCAGCGCGCCGCCGAACTCTTCTTCCTGAACCGGGGCACGACGTTTACGGTGTACAAAGAAGAGGCCGGGATTGATCGGATCTTTCCGTTCGATACCGTGCCGCGGATGGTGCCCGCCGACGAGTGGGAGACGCTGGAAGCAGGTCTGAAGCAGCGCATCTACGCCCTCAACCTGTTCTTGTACGATCTTTACCACGATCAGAAGATCCTCAAGGACGGGGTGATCCCGGTCGAACTGATCTACGGCGCCCGGCACTTCCGCCGCGAGTGGATCCAGGTTCCAGTGCCCCACGACATCTACGTCCACGTGTGCGGCACAGATCTGATCCGGGATCGCGACGGCGTCTACTACGTGCTGGAAGACAATCTCCGCTGCCCATCCGGGGTCTCCTATGTACTGGAGAACCGGCTGATGATGCAGCAGGTATACCCGGAACAATTTACCGGCTACGATGTGCGCCTAGTGCGCGACTACTGCCTGGCGCTTCGGGATGTGCTTCATCACATTGCCGCGCACCTGTCCGACGAACCCACCGCCGTGCTCCTGAGTCCCGGTGTTTACAACTCCGCCTATTTCGAGCATGCCTATCTGGCCAAGCAGATGGGGATCGAACTCGTCGAAGGCCGCGACCTGGTCGTGGAAGACAACGCGGTGATGATGCGCACCACGCGCGGGCTGAAGCGGGTGGACGTGATCTACCGGAGGATAGATGACGACTTCATAGATCCTTTGGTGTTCCGGCCGGACAGCATGCTGGGAGTGACGGGCCTGGTCAACGTCTACCGGTCGGGGAATGTGGCTTTCGCCAATTCTCTCGGCACCGGCGTCGCGGATGACAAGGCGGTCTACGCCTTCACGCCGCAGGTAATCCGCTACTACCTGAGCGAGGATCCGATTCTTCCCATCGTCGAGACGTATCTCCCCCTGGATGAACGTACTCTTGATCATGTCCTGACGAACATGGAGCGCCTCGTAGTGAAACGGGTGGACGAAGCGGGGGGCTATGGTATGGTGATGGGGCCGACGGCCAGCAAGCGGGAGTTGGACGAAGCCCGCCGCGCCGTGCGGGCGGAGCCACGCAGCTACATCGCACAGCCGGTGATCTCGCTCTCGCAGCATCCCACCTGGATCGGGGACGAACTCCAGGGCCGGCACGTGGACCTGCGGCCCTATGTCCTGTATGGCGAGGACATCTGGGTGCTGCCCGGCGGACTCACCCGGGTGGCGCTGCGCAAGGGGTCGCTCGTCGTGAACTCGTCGCAGGGTGGCGGCAGCAAGGACACCTGGGTGTTGACATGCTGAGCCGCGTTGCCAGTGCGCTCTTCTGGCTGGCCCGTTCGGTGGAGCGCTCCGATCACGCGGCGCGGCTCCTTCTGGTCACGCACGGATATGCCCAGGAACTGCGGGGGGTTTCCCCGGCCGCAGCGGGTCTTTGCTGGGGGGTGACTTCCCGTCTGCTCGGCGCGGAGCCGGTGGAGGCGTCCGATGGCCGGAGTGTGTTTCGCCGACTGGCCTACGACGGAACCTTCCCGGGCAGCGTGCTCGGAAACCTCCGCGCGGCGCGCGAGAATGCCCGCGGCGTACGGGATGCGCTCTCCTCTGAGATGTGGGAGACGCTGAACGTCGTGTACCTGCGCGTGCTCGAGGAGGCCGGCTCTCCCCCGTCCGAGGCGGCCGAGTTGTCGCTCCTCCGCCGCGTGCAGAGCAGTGTGCATCTGCTCCAGGGCCTCCGCGACCACACTCTCTCACAGACGGATGCCTGGCACTTTCTGCGCCTGGGCCAGTTTCTGGAACGTGCCGGCTGCATGACCCGGACGCTGGCGGCGTCCCTCGCCCACCCCGCGTTGGAGGCCGCTCCAAGCGCCAGTCACGCGATGGATCCGCTGCACCTCGCGATGACCCTGCGCGCCGCCGCCGCGTTCGAAGCGTATTCGCAGGCCGAAGCCGCCCTCTCCCTGGAGCGGGTGGTGCACTTTCTGCTGCTCGAGCACACGTTTCCGCGCTCGGTCGAACACTCCCTGATTGAGGCGGATCGCTGCCTGCGGGCGCTGAGCGGCGCTCCCGAGAGTGTCTTCCACACGGATGCCGAGCAGATTTGCGGGCGTCTCGTTGCCGACCTGCGCTTCGCTGCGGTCGAGGAGGTACTCCAGGCGGGAGTTCACGAGTACCTGCAGCGCCTGCTTGCGCGGATCTGGCGGCTTGGCGAAGCGATCGAGCACGAGTACTTTTCCTGAGCCTGCCCCATGCTCCTTGAAATCACCCACACGAACCGATTCCGCTACTCCGAGCCGGTGAGCGGCAGCCACCTGGAGTTTCGCCTCACCCCCCTCACCGACGGCTCGCAGCACCTGCTGCAACACCGGAGGCGGGTGGAGCCCGTCCAGCCACTGGGCGAGTATGTGGACTACCTGGGCAACCAGGTTGCGACCTTCTGTGTCCCGCACTCCCATAGCTCGCTTGAAGTCGTGTTTGAGAGTCTGGTGGAGACGTTTCCGACGACGTATCGCGGGCAGCCCCAACCCGATGCGGTCAACCCGTCTCCGGCGGATCGTCTGGCGCTGTACGACTTCCAGCACCCGACCCCGCTGACGGATCCGGGCCCCGAGTTTCTGGATTGGGTCCGCGCCTACGAGTTCCTGCGCGGCGCCGCGCCGCGCGAGACGGCGCGGGAACTCAGGCATGCGATCCACACAAGCTTCCGCTTTGAAGGAGACGTGACGCGGGCCGATAGTGCCATCACGGACCTGCTTCGCCTGGGTGCGGGAGTCTGTCAGGACTTCACTCACCTGCTGCTTACCGCCTGCCGGTACTTCGGACACGCCGCCCGCTATGTCAGCGGTTACGTGGCGACCGATCCGGACCAGGCGCACATGGTTGCCAGCCATGCCTGGGTGGAGGTTTACGACCCGGAGCACGGCTGGTTCGGTGTGGACCCCACACACAACGAATGGGTGGACGACCGCCATGTCCGTCTGGGGGTAGGGCGTGACTTCCGGGAGGTGGCTCCCAATCGCGGGGTTTTTCGCGGCACGGCGGAAGAGGTGCTCGACGTGGTCGTGCTCCTCCGCCCGCTCACCTCGGAAGAACTTGACGAACGCATGCGCAGCCGCACCACACAACCGTGGACTCAGCGGGTTCGCAATGCCCCGCGCCGCCGCCCTCTTGGCCAGTCCATTCTGGAACAGACGCTG
>SYMT01000096.1 GCA_005805375.1 Actinomycetota bacterium | reverse complement strand
GTCACCATTGAGGTCAAAGGGGCCGATTCCGATGCATTTTCCCGGAACTCGGGCCAATTCTGGCTATAAGTTTACATGGTATCCAACTTAGTGGGCGTTGCAGCTAAACCGAATCGACTCCTTTATTCTTGAGCGGGCCCTCAGTCCCAGGCCGGGCGCAAATGCCGAACGGCCGGTGGTCTGGTCGGGGCCCGAATCGGACCAGCGCCAGTTTCGCCACTGATGCTGGTCATTGAGCCGATAGCGGATCTCCGACGGGTGGGCATCCCGAAACGCGACACACTGCACCCACCACTCCGGCGGGACGATCTGTTTGACCTCTCCGTCCCGCAGGCGGACATGCAGCGCGAGCCCATCCCAGACCAGGGGCCGTGTATCCATTCTGGGTGCGGTGATCCTTTGCGTGCCGCAGAGGGCCGCGCTTGCAAGTGCAAGCGTGACCAAGTACCAGGGTGTCAGTCGAGTACGCATGGTGTCTGATCCTTCCAGACGGCAGTTCTCCTCCGCGCCTGGACCAGTTGCCTTGATCGCCATCGGCAACTGATTATGAGCGCCTTCTGCATCCGCTTGTTGGTCGTGAGGGCACTGCCGGGGAAGTGGGGCAGGGTGGGACGCAAGTCACTTTTAGAGCGGCGGTCTTTCGAGTTCTCGCAGCAATCCCAACTTCTGGTGATCGTGTGGGCACGTTGAGAGTCCTCGTGAGGCCAGCCGGTTTGTTGAAGTAGGGCTCCGGGTCGTTTGCGGTGGAGGGAATGGCATGCGCGGTCGTGAGCGGGTTGTTCCCGAAGAAGTAGGGTGAATCACCGGGCTTGGTGGGATCGAACCTGGCCCCTTGCTCCCATCTCGCCCCGGACCGAGGTCGTGCTGCCCGCACACACCTTCCCCAGCCGGAACCGCCGGTAAGTGAGTGCTCCACAACGCCTCGGGCATCGCCCGGCGCCAGGTCTGGCCCTGGCCGCACCTGCCGTCGGGGCAATCCGCCCGGGCGCTCCTCGGGATCGGCTCCGGCCTGATGTGGATGGCCGCCAGCCTGCAGGTTTCCGCCGTCGGCCTCTACGGCGCCGCCTACATTCCGCGCTGCGCCGCCGTGCAACCCGAGAACCCCCGCGTCACCTACCTGGGGGCGGACGGCGATCTGCTCCGCCAGTCAGGTGTCGGGAGCGGCCGGACCGTCTCGTTACCACAGGGACACCTCCCGGCTGGTCCGGCCCATGAGCTGCACCCAGGCCGGCAAGATGCCGGCGTTCCCGGGGCGGCCGGCCTTCCTCACTATTCCCTGTCTCCGATCTCCTGCCTACACCTCGAAGCGCAAGTGCGTCGCGCCGACGCGAATGGTGTCGCCGGCACACAAAGCCTGCTCCTGGATGCGCGCGCCGTTGACAAAGGTGCCGTTCGAGCTGCCCTCGTCGCGGAGGAAGTACGAGCCGTCGGCGTACGTCACGCGGGCGTGCCGGCGGGAGGCGGCGGTGTCGCCGGGCAGCGGCACGTCCTGCGCCGGATCACGACCGATGCCGATCTCTATCGTGAGGATCGGAAACACCTGGCCGCTGTGAGGGCCGCCTACCGCGGAGAGGCGCGGGCCGGCAACCGGGGCGGCGTCGAAGCCGCCTCCCGGGTCCATCGGCATGGCAACGGTGGCGGCGTAGGCGGGTCCGGGGTCGCCGTAGCCGCCGGCGGTGGCCATCGCGGACGTCGGGGCGCCCCATGCAGGAGCACCCCCCGGGATTCCGGGGGTGCTCCCAAGATGGTCGAAGCCGGGAGCGGCTCCGGATGTCCCGGCGCCCGGCACGGAGCAGGCGCACATGCCGGCCGCGTCGCGCGTCTGGCCGCAGAACTCGCAGACGCCGGGCGCGGAGGGAATCGGGACTTTCCCCCCCACGGGCCCCCGGGCTGTCGGCGCCGCCAGCAACACGCGATCGATCGGGCGAGTTGTGCCGGTGGCGGTCGCCTTCTCGAAGTACGCCAGGGTGACCCGGCCAAATTGGATGGCGTCACCGTCCCGGAGGACATGGCCGGGAGTGAGCGCAGCGCCGTTGACCAGGATCGGAATCTGGGTGCTTTCGGGGAACAACGCGTACCGGCCGCCGTTTTGGCGGAAGCTGGCCATCCGTTTCGGCACGGCGGGGTCGAGAAAGACGGGCACATCGGCCAGTTCATCGCGCCCGACGTAGGCGAGGTGGGTGTCCAGGGTGTACTCTCGTCCTTCGTTCCTCCCCACGAGCACTTTGACCCAGACCCGCTTCATCGCCTCGGCGACGAGGTTGATAAAGAAGCCGATCGCCGCTCCCAGGATCGAGAATCCGAGAAAGCGAAGCTGAATCCCGCCGAAGGCTCCGGTAAAGGAGAGCGCCTGGAAGACAAAGCCGGCGAGAAATCCGCCCAGCCATCCGCCGATGGCGCCGTTCCACATGCGCCGCGGCGACATGTCCGGCACACCGAACACGGGGCCGAGGAAGAGCCCGATGACGGACCAGGAGAGGCTGCGGATCACGAGTTGGGGGAAGAACTCAACCGGGGCAATCAGCGCCGGGTCCGTTTTGCCTCCGAGCTTTGCAAACAGCGCCTGGGCGAAGTAGAACCCGACGTAGCTCCCGAGTGCCCCGAGCAGCGTAAAGAACAGCAGTGACCGCCGGAAGCGAGTGAGGCGCTCCCCCATCCCCTCCGACACTCCGAGGAAGGCGCCGATGGTCACGCCAAGCACGGCTCCCTGCAGCGCCACAACGCTGGGGCTGAGTGTCGGCGGGGCGGAGCCCGGTTGTTCATACTTCGAGAGGTTGAACAGCGCCTCGATGAGGAACCAACCCAGTATCCCTCCCGCACCTCCCAGGATGAGGCCGCGGAGCACGCGGAGTGGAGACATTCTCTACACCTCGAAGCGGAAGCGGGTGCCGCCGATCAGTACCTCGTCGCCCGGGTTCAGCGGGGAGTCGGTGATGCGCTGGCCATTCAGGAAGGTTCCGTTGGCGGAGCCCAGGTCTTGCAGCCGGTAGCTCCCGCCGTCCGCCACGATCTGGGCGTGCCGCCGGGAGCTGGTGCTGTCCTGATCGAGGGGAATCGGGTTGGTCGGTTCCCGGCCGATGACTGCTGAGCCGCCGAGAATCGGGAAGATCTGCCCGAAATAGACCCCCGACGATCCGACCAGGCGCGGACCCCCGGAACTCACGCTGTGCGGTCCGCCGCCCGGAGAGGGTCCGAAGACGCCGGGCGCCGCGGCGCCGCGCACCACGACGCAGGCACAGCCGCCGGACGCATCTGTCATCTGGCCGCAGAAGGGGCACTGGATCGGGTCGGCCACGACGGGCGGGGGCGAGGGGGGGGCGCCGGGCCCGGGGACTCCCGCGGCCACATTTGCCCCCGCGAGGCTTGCTCCCCCCTGCCCGACTACATCCGGCTGCACGCCGAGGCGCTTCAGGATCATCTCGATCGTCCAGCCCTGCCGCTTGCCGTAAACATAGCCGCCGTAGATCAGCGCCCCCAGGAAGAGGAAAGAGATTAGAGTGGAGCCGAAGTCCATCCCTCCCGGAGGCGGCCCGTACGGCTGGGGCGGTGCAGCGGGAGGGGCAGTCGCGGGCGCCGGCGTGGGTGCTCCGGCCGGAGCGGCACTCGGAGCAGTGGCGGGAGCAGCAGCGGGAGCGGCCGGGGAGGTCATCCCCGGTGTGTCCAGGACAGCGGTCACCTCCGGCAGCGCGATCGGTATGGTCTGTGCGGTCTCGCCGCGGCCCAGGTCCAGCGTCACTTCCTTGGTAGTGGTAGAGCCGCCCTCGGGGGTCACCGCGACGGTGCCGGCGCCGCGAGCTACCATCTCAAACTCGGCGGTGCCCTGATCCGACGCCTGAAGGATCTTTCGCGCGGGAACTTTCTCGCCGTCAGTCAGCGCCACGCTGCCGGCTGCGATCGGCTTGTTGTCTTTTCCGGTAACCTGCACGCGCACCCGCTGCACCAGCTTGAAGTCGGCGGCGGCAAAACTCTGTTCGCCGGGAACCGGGTTCGTGTTCAGCACTCGCCGGGCAGCGTACCCGGACTTGCGATCGAGTACGACCAGCGTAACTGTCTTCGCACCCGCCGGGAGCGTGAGCTGCGCCTGTCCCGGAACGGGTTTCAGACTGCCGTCGGTGGCTTCCTGCAGGAACGCCGAATAGTCTCCCCCGGAGGGGACCCGCACCGCCACGCTGTTGCCGGACGCAGT
>SYMT01000095.1 GCA_005805375.1 Actinomycetota bacterium | reverse complement strand
TCGATGATCCGGTTGGCCGCTCGTTCGAGAAGGGACCGGTCGTGGCTCACCACCAGGTAGGCAAAAGGCGCGGCTCGCAGCAACTCTTCCAGCCAGAGAATTCCTTCCAGGTCCAGATGATTCGTCGGCTCGTCCAGCAGCAGCAGGTCGGGCTCGCGGATGAGTTCACGTGCCAGGGAGAGCCGCTTGCGCCAGCCGCCGGACAGCGCGTGTGCGGGCTGGTCCGCGTCCTGGAATCCGCACCGCGCGAGCACTGCCTCAATCCGGTCCTGGCATTCGTGCTCGTCGAGGTGCAGCGTGCGCGCCGCCTCATCCAGGACGTGGCGGACAGTATGACCGGCCGGGAACCGGTCTTCCTGCGGGACGAACCCGAGGCGGACACCCCGGCGGAGTGCCACCACGCCGCCATCCGGGCGCTCCTCGCCCGTGAGAATCTTCAGGAGGGTGGACTTCCCGGAGCCGTTCGGGCCGACCAGCCCCACCTTTTCGCCCTCGGATATCCCAAAGGTGATCTCTTGAAAGAGCGGACGGTCGCTGTACGATTTGGTAAGGGCCTGGCAACTCAGCAGCAAGGAGGTCTCCGCAGGGGTCGGGCAGTCAGGCGGAACCGGAAACCGGGGCCGAAGGCGCCGTTGACACGCCATCCGCGTCCAGGAGGGCCATCAGGTTCCCTTCGATAGTAGCACAGATCGTCTTGAGCGGAAGGTGGCTCAGGTTCTCGGTCGAGAACGGGTTCTCCAACTCCACACCGGTTTGATCCACCGCCAGGAGGGGATAGGCCACCATCATCGTGACAAACGGAATCATCCAGTCGGCCTTGAGGCGCGGCAGCAGAGCGAAGGGAAGCGTTACCAGGAACAGGGCGATGAAGCGGCGGATTTTCATCGTGGACACTTCGGGGAGTGGGGTCTTCAGGATGCGCTCACACGCGCCGAGGTGATCCACCAGTTGTGCACGCTCCCGGTCGAGTTGCACAAAAGCGAACGAATCCATGCCGTGCAGATCTCGCGCTTCCCTGAGCAATTCGGCCAGCGTGAGCGCGACGTGAAGCGGCATGTGCTGTGCGGCCTGCACGCGCGCGCGACCTTCCGGACCGATCAGTCCTTCGACCTCGGCGCACGGCGGTTCGCCGCGCAAACTGCATCGCAGCACGTGGGGAAACACGGCGGTCCAACGCACAAAACGCCGGCGCCAATCCGGGTCGGCTGGCCCGTAGGCCAGTGCGCCGGACGCCAGATTCCGTGACTGGTTCACCACTCCGCCCCAGAGTTTCCGGGCCTCCCACCACCGGTCGTAGCCCGAGTTCATCCGGAGCACCAGGAGCAGACCCAGCGCCACCCCGACCATCTCGTGCGGAGAAATCTCCAGCCCTACACTGAGGCCGAAACGGGCTTCAGCGACCCAGGCAGCGATCCACACGACCGCGGAAATCACGCCGTGTCCGACCACGCGCGGCCAAATGCGGGTGGTGATGGAACCGTCGAGCGCGACGGCATCGCGCCAGTATTCGCTCAGCATGCTCGTATTCCTGCTGTGTGTGACGGGGATCTTTCAGATGTTCCGGCTCGTAATCCGCCGCACGGCGGCGCGTCCATCCCGCGGTACATAGTTTGCGACCGGCACGAACTGCCCCACCTCCGGATCGTAAGCAAATACTTCTCCCGTTGCGATCTCATAAACCCAACCATGCACGTGCAGATCGCCGCGCACCATGCGGGAGGCAACCGAGGGGAGCGTGCGGATGTTCTCCAGTTGCACGAGAACATTCTCCTCCACCGCTGCCGTCAGCAGGTGCTCGCCTTCCATGTGCGTGTAGTTGTCCAGCAGGATGCGCCGGGTGGCGTCTGCGTGTCGCAGCCACTCGGCCACCGCCGGCAGGGCGTCGAGTTGCTCCGGGTAAAGCAAACTCTTCACTGCACCACAATGGGAGTGGCCACAAACGATAATGTCGTGGACCCCCAACGCCGTCACTGCAAACTCGATGGTCGCCGCCTCTCCCCCCACGCCCGCGCCGTGCGGCGGCACCAGATTGCCCGCGTTCCGCAGCACAAACAGGTCCCCAGGTTTGGAATTGGTCAGCAGGTTTGGATCCACTCGCGAGTCCGAACAGGTGATGAAGAGTGTGTCCGGCTCCTGCTCCTCCGCCAACCGGGCAAACAGCGAGCGCAGGGGGCGGAAGGTGTCCTTCTGGAACTGGTGGATCCCTTCGATGAGGCGTTCCATAATGTTGTTTCCCGGGTCATTCGCTCCCGAATCGTCCTGCGACGGGGGGCGGCGTCGGGGCGCACGCGCCCTGCGCGCCGAATGGTATCAAACCCATTCCACACCGAGGCAGGACAATTTGGGAGCGACTTCCAGGCGCACAGACCGCCGTTCAGGCGGCTCTCGCAACCCCGCGGTTCCTCGTGCCGTCCCGCGAGGACCTGAGCGCGCGCCGCCACT
This sequence comes from Actinomycetota bacterium, assembly GCA_005805375.1. GTDB lineage: Bacteria > Armatimonadota > SYMT01 > SYMT01 > SYMT01 > SYMT01. Next base: position 6,053 of record SYMT01000095.1, on the reverse strand, counting down.
GCGCCGGGCGCGGGCCGCTGGAGCGTCCCCATATCCTCCGGCACGATCGGCACTGCTCGTAGCAACCCCTTGGGACCCGCCGCATCGGGCGGTGGCTTCAACTGTGCGTCCACGTCAGTGCCCCGCCATTCCTCCCCCAAACACCGTGCCGGCCACAGTTCTCGCACCCTCACCGTCCCGCGTGTTCGTCCCCACAAGGTCCGGAGAGCGGTGATGCGTGGGAACTGCCGCACCGGCTGCACTGCGCCACTGCAGCGGCAATGACGGCTTCCCTCACCACGCGGGCAACCGCTTCGGCGCGCAGTTCGGCCTCTTCCAGGTCGGCGGCCGGGGGCTGCTGTTCTACCCACTGTCTAACGATTGTGGCCAGGTCTACGTGCTGTGCTGGTGTCGGCAACGCGTTTCTCCTCGTTTCTTCCCATCCGGCCCTTCCACCGAAAGGTTCGACGGAGCGGACGATGATGACTCCTGGCCGCTGCCGACAAATGTCGAGCGCACCTCTGTAACGTGGCGCCCGGGTGTGACATTCCGGCGCCAACAACGTACTGTGGCGGACCCGGAAGGCTAGTCGCCCAGGTTTCCGCGTTTCCAAGCGCTCGGCCCCGCACGCTTTGCCCGTGATCGGCTGCAAAGCGGACCTCGGCGAAGTGCCGGCTGCTGGTATCAGGCAGCGTTTGTACCGGCTGCCCCGGTGCAAACGCTGCCCTTACGCCTCCGATAGCACCTCGGCCAGACTCCCCGCCGGCGTCACCAGGTCCAGCCACGCGTCGCAGGTCGCCGCGTCCGCACTGCGCACCCGCTCGTGTGCCGCCACCGGCAGCGCTCCGAACTTGGCCGTCAAGCAGACCAACAGCGCCCGTCGGCGCTCCTGCGTCACCGCCTGCGCCGTGCGATCGGTGGCGGCTACGCGCTCCGCGGTCACCGCTTCTTCGATCCAGCGGCCGATCAGCCCCTGCCGTTTGATCTCGGCCAGCTCGTCTCAGGACGCCTTTCGGCCGGAGGCACTCTGCCGATCAACACGGGAGGGCACCCCGGTCGTCGGGTGTGCCACGGCTGCTCGACCGGCGGTGCCACTCAGGATTTCACTCATGACCTTCGTTTCGGTATCTGCGCCCTCCTCTCCCGCGGCTGGCCGCGGGAGAGGAGGCGCCTGGTGGTCCACCGGCGTCCCAGGCGAACATCATCTTCGCGGGCGCGTGCTCCACCGCCGGCTCGCAGGCGACGATGCCGCCCCCGGTGCTGGGGGCGAACGGCGCCTTCGTGGGATTTGACCGGCTGGCCTGGGTCGTGGGCATCCAGGATGCCTCGGTGGCATTCCAGACTGCGCCGTTACCAGTGCGGTCACTTCCTGGACCCGTGCCGGAACGTGATCACACTTGCGGTGCGCAGAGCGAGCATCCCCGTCTCCTCCGATCAGGCCAGCAACTGCTTCACCACGTTCCCCTCCACATCCGTCAGGCGGAAGTCGCGGCCCTGGTAGCGGAACGTGAGGCGCGTGTGGTCAATCCCCAGGCAGTGCAGGATCGTGGCGTTCCAGTCGTGGATGGGAACGGGATCCTTCGCGATGTTGTAGCAGTAGTCGTCCGTCTCGCCGTGGGTGATGCCGCCTTTGATGCCGCCGCCGGCCATCCAACGGGAGAAACAGCGGCCGTGGTGGTCCCGGCCGTAGTTGTCTTTCGTGAGCTGGCCCTGGCAGTAGACGGTGCGCCCGAATTCGCCGCCCCAGAGCACCAGCGTGTCGTCCAGCAGGCCGCGCTCCTTCAGGTCGCGCACGAGGGCCCCGGAGGCCTGATCCGTGTCCTTGCACTGGCTGCGAATGTTCGCCGGCAGGTTGCCGTGCTGGTCCCAGCCACGGTGGAAGAGCTGCACGAAGCGTACGCCGCGTTCCACCAGCCGGCGTGCCAGAATGCAGTTGGCGGCGTAAGTGCCGGGCTTGCGCGCGTCCGGCCCATACATCTCGAAGACCCGGGCCGGCTCCTTCGACAGGTCCATCAGTTCCGGCACGGACGCCTGCATCTTGTAGGCCAGCTCGTATTGGGCGATGCGCGTCCCGATTTCGGGATCGGCAAAGTCCTGCTCGGCGCGGCGGTTCAGCCTGGCCACTGCATCGAGCATGCGGCGGCGGCTCTCCCGGTCCATGCCGGGAGGGTCGTTCAAGTAAAGCACCGGGTCGCCGCTGGAGCGCAGCTTGACCCCCTGGTGCACGGAGGGAACAAACCCGCTGCCCCAGAGACGGCTGAAGAGCGGCTGGTCGTTCTGGCCGTTGCTGGCGAGGGAGATCAGCACGACATAGGCGGGGAGATTGTCGGCTTCGGTGCCCAGCCCGTAAGAGAGCCAAGATCCGATGCTCGGCCGACCCGGATGCTGGGAGCCGGTCTGGATATAGGTAATCGCCGGGTCGTGGTTGATCGCCTCGGTGGTCATGGACTTGATGACGCAGATGTCGTCCGCCACTGCGCCGGTGTGGGGAAGCAGCTCGCTCAGCCAGAGACCCGACTTGCCGTGCCGGCGGAACTCGAACATCGGCGCCACACAGGGGAACGCCTTCTGGCCCGAGGTCATGCCGGTGATGCGCTGGCCGTTGCGCACCGAGTCGGGGAGTTCCTCGCCGTGATGTCTTTTGAGGGCAGGCTTGTAGTCGAAGAGATCAATGTGCGACGGGGCGCCTCCCTGGTGCATGCAAATGACGTGCTTCGCCTTCGCGGGGTGGTGCGTGCGGGGCAGCACCCCGCGCACGGCATTGGCAGGTGGCTGGTTGCCCGCCGCCAGCCCGTCGCGACTCAGCAGCGACGCCAACGCCGGCACCCCGATTCCCGTCGCCAGCCGCCCGAACAGATGTCGTCGGGTCACGTGCAGTTCGTGTTCTCGCACCAGGTCCATTGCCGTCACTCCCACTCTTGATCCACGTTCGTCTAGGCAGCGACACGGACTACCCCGGAAAACTCTCCGGTCTACCCTTGAACCGCCTCTGTCCGCCCGTCCGTCGCCAGTATACACACTATTCCTGAATGCTTGCAGGCCAGGTAGCACAGCACCTCTCGCTCCAGAGCTTCAATCGTGAGCGTCAGTTCGGTGACTTCCTCTTCCCGCTGGGTCGGATCCAGGTTGGTTTCCGCCGCAATACGCTCGCGACTGCGTTGCATCCGCACGACCCAGTTGACAGAGTGCTGGTATTGCTCTTCGGTCTCAATCGTGAGCATCACGCACAAGCCCGCTTCGCGGTTTCATACTCTGTCGCAGCTCCGACCACCTCTGGCAGCAGACTCATCCAACCCCGCCGACGGGCGGTTGCCGTCCCGAACCGTGCCTCTATCTCTGTCAGGGAGGCGGCGTGGATCCCGGGCTCGAGTCTCCCGTTGCGTTGAAATCCGGGAATTGCCACAGTGTCCCGCGTACGAAGGTGGGGGACCTCTCTCCCGTCTCCTCCGACAATCGCTGCGAACGTGAGTTTCGCGTCAGTTCTTGGTGATTACCTCATCCAGGTTTAGCAGCACCCCCGCCACCGAGGACCACGCCGCGTGTTCTGCCACGTCCAGGCGCTCATTACGCGGGGACTCACCCACGCTGGTGAGCCTCCCGGATGCTTCGGAGTCATTACCATGCTGACCAGGGAGATCAGCACGACGTAGGCGGGGAGGTTGTCCATCTCCGTGCCCAGCCCGTAGGAGAGCCATGAGCCGATGGTCGGACGCCCCGGGATGTCGGGAGGCGGTCTGGATATAGGTAATCGCCGGGTCGTGGTTGATCGCCTCGGTGGTCATGGACTTGATGACGCAGATGTCGTCCGCCACTGCGCCGGTGTGGGGAAGCAACTCGCTCAGCCAGAGACCCGACTTGCCGTGCCGGCGGAACTCGAACATCGGCGCCACGCAAGGGAACGCCTTCTGGCCCGAGGTCATGCCGGTGATGCGCTGGCCGTTGCGCACCGAGTCGGGGAGTTCCTCGCCGTGATGTTTTTTGAGGGCAGGCTTGTAGTCGAAGAGATCAATGTGCGACGGGGCGCCTCCCTGGTGTATGCGGATGACGTGCTTCGCCTTTGTGGGGTGGTGCGTGCGGGGCAGCACCCCGCGCACGGCATTGGCAGGTGGCTGGTTGCCCGCCGCCAGCCCGTCGCGACTCAGCAGCGACGCCAACGCCGGCGCCCCGATTTCCGTCGCCAGCCGCCCGATCCACGTCTGGTTCAGCGACGGTGACTTACGGCAGATCGAGGATCTCTTGGCCGCCATTCTGGACCGCGCCACGGCGCTGGGCTACACCACCCGGAGCCCCCACTCGGCGCCGGCCGCGCTCCGGCGCACGGTGGAGAGGCGGTGGCAGGCCCTGCAGACCCAGAGCGCTGCGTCAGGAACACCGTTGGTAACTTACTCAGTTCGATCGAGGCTCTCTGTCGGAACCGGGAGATCCCGACCCGGCAGACACTGAACGGCGACTCCGAACTCACCCCGGGCAGAACACCCTGACTGCTGTGACCGTCCTACACGGCTTCACGGGCGTTCCCGACCCGTGAAGCCGTGTAGGACGGTGCGCGGATAGTATCCAGACTTCCGGCCGGTAGGCAGTGCAGATCCCCGCCTCCGTGCCAGGGTGCGGACCGAGTCAGGCTTTGAAGAGCGGCATCGTCGGATATCGCGCGCCCAGGATGGGTTCCGCCCGCGCGCCCAGCCACTGCTCCAGGACCGTTGCGTAGACCGACCGGAAGTCCACGTGGTGCTTCAGGTCCCCGGACTGCAGGTCGTTGAGGTCCGGTGTGGTGCCGTAGAAACCGCCCCGTACTCCGCCCCCCGCGAGGAAGAGCATGCTCCCGGCGCCGTGGTCGGTCCCACCACTCCGGTTCTCCGCCACGCGCCGCCCGAACTCGGAGAAGGTCATCACCAGGGTGCGGCCCAGGTGCCCCTGCTTGTGTAGATCGTGCAGGAAGGAGCCGAGCCCCTCGCTCAACTCCTGCAGCAGCGCCGCATGCCGATTCGCCTGGGTGGCATGCGTGTCGAACCCCGGCAACTCCACATAGTAGATCCGCGTCGGGAACTCCGCCGCGATCATCTGCGCCACCAGTTTCAGGTTCTGGGAGAACCGGAACTCGGGGTAGACCACTGCCGACTGGTAATGCCGGACGGCCTCCTGGAGACGGCCGTAGAAGGACTGTGCCCCGCTGGCGGTGCGCGCCAGGAAACCGAGGGTGTCGGACCGGCCTACCAGCGGCTGGTTGATGCGGGCAAAGGCCCGCTGTTCCGCTCCCGTCGCCCCGGTCGGTTGCCACTTCAACAGCGCCGGGTTTTCGAGGGTGACGACCCGGGGCCGTTCGGCGGTCAGGGTCAGCGGCTGCTTGTCACCAAAGTTGACCACCGGCGCCGGGTTGTCACTGCCACGGCACTCGCAGTCCACATAGCGGCCGAGCCAACCCGTGGTGAGCACCCGATCCGCCTCCGAGGTCTGCCAGATCTCCATGGAGCGGAAGTGGCTGCGGTTCGGGTTTGGGTAGCCGACCCCCTGGACCACTGCCAGAATGTCGTGCTCGAAGACGTGGTGCAGCTTCCCCATCTGGGGATGGAAGCCCGCCGTGTCGGTGAGCTTCAAGACCTCGCCCCGAGAAACCGCCAGGTTCGGGCGGGCGCGATAGTAGTGTTCGTCCCCGTGAGGAACCAGGGTGTTCAGCCCGTCGTTCCCCCCGGAGAGCTGGATCATCACCAGCACCCGCTCGTTCGCGAAGCCGGGCAACGGCGCCACGTCCGCCGCGTGGGCCGTCTGGCGAAGGAAGAGTGGGACAGTACTGGACCCGGTCACCAGAGCGAGGGACCGCAGGAAGTCACGGCGATGGAGAAAGTTCATCATTCGGCTCCGAGTAGAGAAGAGAATCAGTGGACCTGGAACTCCGGAGAGGCCAGCAGCAGTCGAGTGACCACCGCAGGGCGTTGTTCGGCCGGCGCCGCAGAGCAGGCTGCCACCAGGGCCTTGCGCAGGGGAGGGGAGGCGGGTTGCACCAGCAACCTCCGGGTCAGCGCCCCAACCACCCGTTCGGGCTGTTCCGGGATGCCGCCGGGGAAGAGTCCCGCCGG
>SYMT01000094.1 GCA_005805375.1 Actinomycetota bacterium | reverse complement strand
GTGCGGTTTCGCCCGGCCCCAACCGCACCGCATCCCGTACCCCGTGTGCGGTTTCGCCGGAGTCCGAGGCGATAGCCTCGTCCCCCACAGCAGTTTCGTCGGCCCTTCGCGGAGGCGCGCCGCCCCGACCGGGCGCTGCGGCCGGCCCCCCGCGGTGCCCTCCCGCCCAGCCTCAGGCCACGCACCACCCCGCCCTGAAAGGGCAGCCTCACACCAGCCTGCGGCACCGCCGTAGGTCTCGTTTGCGGCACCGCCGTAGGTCCCCGCGGCGCGCCCGAGCAGGCAAGATGCCGGCGTTCCCGGGAGGGCAGCGCTGCGGCACCGCCTGCGGTTGCGGGGCCGCCGTAGGTCTTCGTTCCCGGGGCGGCCCCGCGGTGCCTCTCAACGAGTCGAGAAGAACCGGACCGAGACGGAGGAGAGCCCGCCCGGCTGGGCGGCCCGGCGGAGGTCCGCCGCCACCTCGCGGGGGGCCAGGTCGAGGGGTTTCAGGGAGCGGGCACTCGGGTTTGCCTGGAACTCGCGCAGGCCGGGCAGGTTCCGGATCGGCTCCAGGCTCGCCACGGCCACCACGCTCTCTACTCCGAAGTTTCCGTTCGGGTCCACCTGTGCCTTGAAGCTCTGCACGGCGCCGCCCCGCACCCGGTTCGTGGGGTTGTTCGGATCATGGGGGAAGAGGATGATGGTCTTGCCGGTGGAGTCCGTGTTGTAGAGCACCAGGTGGCAGTCCCGGTCCACGGAGAAGAGGATGTCCACCACTTCACCGGCCCGATAGGTGGCCCCCGGGCCGCGGTCCAGGGTGAGCCGCAGCGTCACCGGGCCGTCTCCTTGCGCGGCGCCCGCCAGGAGGCCGGCCACGTCCGCAGCCACGCCTGCCGGCGGGGGGCCGCCCCCGGCGGGCCGGGCCGCCACCGGCAGCCCAGTTCCCGCGATCCGCAAGTGGATCTGGGTTGCAGTCTGCTCCGCCAGCCCGTCCAGGTCGTCCGCACGGCCGGTGGCGCTCACCTGGACGCCCTTGCGCGGGTCCCCGATCTCCACCCGAGTGGCGCCGGCGACGGGCCGCAGCGTGCCCCCCAACTGATAGTCGCCGCCCGTCTCCACCACCCGTACATCAGAGCTGCGCTGGAGCCATCCGATGAGCGCCCGCCGCAGCGCTTCGCCCTGGGCCGCCGTCGGCGCCGCGAGGGCCCCGACCGAGACGGCAATGCGCCGGTCGTGGTTGCCGCCCACCCGGTGCTCGACCCGCGCGTGGGACTGCGGCCTGACCCCCCGCCCCACCCCCACCTCTTCCACCAACACTGCGAAAGCGGCCTCCCAGGTGTCCCGCTTGATGGCCCCCGCCGGACCGAGCAGCGAGTTGAACCCGAGCCGCTCCAGCTCCGTGCTCCGATCCACCCGGCGCTGAAACTCCGCCGTCGAAAGATAGACTTCGGCCGCCGCCTGGCTGACGGGGACACTGTTCGTCTGCTGCTGGCCGAAGTAGTCCAGGGCGAGGAGGAACACCGGCTCCTGCAGCCGGGATTCCGGCACGTTCGCCCCCGTCTTTTTCAGGGCCGCCACGAACAGTTCTTCGTCCTGCCGGAAGAGGCGGTCCAGATCGGCCTGGGGCGGATAGAGCCGGAGTGCTTCGTCCACATCGAACCCGGCGCGGCGCCGGACGAACAACTCCAGCGCAGGCCGGATCTGATCGGTGAAGCGGTTCACCCCCTTCACATGGCAGCCGATGCAGGAGAGGCCGTTCCGCACCACGGGGTCCAGCTTGTTCCCGGAGTCGAAAACGATATTGGTGGGAGCCTCATCCAGCCGGGCGCCGTCCGCTTTCGCGATCAGGTAGCCCTGGAGGCCGTTCGGGAGGTGGAAGATGAACTCGCCGCCGTCTTCCTGGAAGTGAATCGGGTTGAGGAAAATGTTTTGCTCATTCCGGTTTCCCGCAAAGTCGTAGCTCTTGTAGTAGGCGCCGAACAGGCTGGCATGGCGCTCCACCACCCGGTTGTTCCGGGACACGCCGGACTGCTGGCGTCCGCCCCGCACCGCGCGGAACTGCATCACGTTCTGTGCCGCGTTCACCCCCAGTTTCCGCTCCAGGTCGCGAACGTGGGTGGGGAGCTGGAGGAAGTCATGGTAGAGCGGGGGCAGGCTGGCATTCGCGATGAACCAGTCCACCCGGAGATAGGGCAGATCCGTGCCGGAAAGGGCGTGGATCTGCCGGACCTGGCCTTCCAGTCCGCGGGCCACGTAGCCGTAGGGGTAGAGTTCCAGTGCCTTGTTCCAGGTCTCGGCCGTCCACTGGTAGTGGCGCAGATCCAAGCGCAGCACCGTGCCCGAGGCGCCCACCGTCTTCGGCGGCTGGATCTCCCGCTCCCAGGAGAGGTGGTTGACCAGCTTCGAGAGGGCGCTCCGGAACAGCGCCAGGCGCTCGGCCGGGATGTCCGGGTTGTTGTGGAGATTGGCCAGGGAGAAGTAGCGCAGGAACTTCCGATCCAGTTCATCGGCGCCTTCCAGGTCCCGCACGATGGCGTTGAGCAGGTCCCGTTCGGCAATCGGCGCGCGGGGTTTCGACGGCGCGCCGCCGGCGGGCGCATCCCAATCGGCCGCCCCGGCCGCAATCCAATCCTGGAGCGTCTTTTGCTCGGCGGCGGAGAGCTTCGTCCCCCCGGGGGGCATGCTCCCGTTCCGGATGCGCAGCAGGAGCTCGGACTTCTCCGGAGCGCCCGGGATCACGGCCTTCTTCAGGGTGACCACGGTGTCACGGCGGGCCACGTCGAAGCCCTTGTCGAAGGGATCGGCCGGATTGTGACAGGCGGCACAGTGCTTTCCCAGGATTGCCTTCGCCTGCTGGGGCAGGCCCGCCCCCTGGGCGTGCCCACCCCTCGGCAGCAGGGCGGGGAGAACGAGGCCGCCGCCTACCAGCAGGGCGAACAGCGAAGCACAACGGCGCAGCGGTCGGGTCATGCGGAATACCTTCGTACGGCGGTGGGTCTCCGGTAGTTTCGCAGGGAATCCCCACGGGTCCTGCCGGAATGAGCGGATCTGCATGTTCATGATGGGCGCCCGCTTCGCGATATTCCCATCAAGGAGCCCACAAGCAGTGTAGGTCGGGGCCGCGCCGTGGGGTGGGGCGCACTGGGGGGTGAGCCGCACCGGGGGTGGGCGCACCGGGGGGGGGCGCACCGGGGGGGGGGCGCACCGGTGGGGGGTCGCACCGGGGTAAACCCACGGTGCTACGAGGAGGAAAGCCCTACGGGCTGGCGGCGTGCGAGCGCAGTGGGGGAGCGGGGTGGGGCGCACCGGAGGCCGCACCGGGGTGAACCCACGGTGCTACGAGGAGGAAAGCCCTACGGGCTGGCGGCGTGCGAGCCGGCAACTGGTCGCTGTCCGCGGACTTGTGCCCATCATTCCGCATAACCCGCACCCCGGTGCGCTCCACCACCTCGGCCCCCCTCCGGTGCTGCCCACCCGACGGTAGGGCTCACCTCGGCGTGTCCACCTCGGTGTGCCCACCCCGGCCCACCCTCCCCGTGCGGCCCCACCCCGG
>SYMT01000093.1 GCA_005805375.1 Actinomycetota bacterium | reverse complement strand
GGCGGCGTGGCAGTCTGCGCCGGATCATTCGCAGTGAGCCGGCCGGTCTCCGGGTCGAGCCGGAACTGGAAAATCGCTTCCGGCGCCGTGTGGGGCACGAACACGAAGCGATTGTCCGAGGTGAGGCCGACACAGTGGGCACACGGCGCCGTCTCCACCTTGCTGCGGGGTTCCGGTTCCAACGATCCATCGGGGCGGATGGCATGCACGAGCACCTGCCCTGCCGTGTAGTAGGCGGACACCAGGAACTTACCGGAGCGGTCCACCCGCACGAAGGCTGCGTCTATCCCAACACGGATGCTGTTGATCGGGGTGAGATCACCGGTTTCCGGATGGATGCGGTAGGCCGCCAGACTCTGCGTCGAGCGTACCGAGGCGTAGAGGAACTTGCGCTGTGGGTCTACGGCCAGCGCCCCGGGGGCTCCGCCCGTGTCCAGGGTTCCGGTCCGTGTCAGCGTGCCGAGATCGGAGTTGATCCGGTAGACGGCGATCCGGTTCTCGCCCGCGAGGGAGACGTAGATCATCGTGGTCGGGGCGGCGCCGGCGGCGGGAAGCGCCGCCGCGAACATGAGGAGGGGGAGGAAGGGGCGCATGGTAGGGAAGATATATCATAGCGAAAGGACCCAACCGATGAAAGCTCTCGTGCTTACGGCCTACAAGCAACTCGAAATCACCGATTTCCCGACCCCAACCCCCGGCGCGGACGAAGTTCTCCTCCAGGTCCGCGCCTGTGGAATCTGCGGCAGCGATGTTCACGGCTATGACGGAGGGAGTGGGCGGCGCATTCCGCCGATCATCATGGGGCACGAGGCCTCCGGGGTGGTCGCGGCCGTCGGCAAGAATGTCACGGATCTGAGCGAGGGCGACCGGGTGACCTTCGACTCGACGGTCTACTGCGGCGCCTGCTTTTTCTGTCGCCGGGGACAGCTCAATCTCTGCGACAACCGCAACGTGGTCGGTGTGTCCTGCGGAGACTACCGGCGACACGGCGCGTTCGCGGAATACATCGCGCTGCCCCGGCACATCCTCTACCGATTGCCTGAGGCATTTCCCTTCGAGCACGCGGCGCTGATTGAGTCGGTGTCCATCGCCTTCCACGCGGTGCATCGCACCCCGATCCAGCTCGGCGATACGGCGGTCGTCGTCGGCACCGGGATGATCGGGCTGCTCGTGGTCCAGTCACTGAAGCTGCGCGGCGTGGGCCGGATCATCGCTGTGGACATTGACGACTTCAAGCTGGAACGGGCCAGGGAAATGGGGGCGCACGTCGGCCTCAACTCGAAGAAGGTGGATGTGGCGGCCGCCGTCGCGGATCTCACCGAGGGCCGGGGAGCCGATGTGGGCCTGGAAGTGGTGGGAGCGACGGCGAGTCTGCAAACCGCACTGTCCGCCCTCCGCAAAGGAGGCTCCCTCACCCTCGTCGGCAACCTCACGCAGACGGCGGAGTTCCCGCTCCAGGCGGTCGTAACGCGGGAGATCTCGCTCCACGGTACGTGCGGCTCTTGCGGTGAGTATCCTGCCTGCATCCAGGCGATGGCGAGCGGCGCCATTCAGGTTGCACCACTGGTGAGTGTGGTCGCACCGCTGGAAGAGGGCCCGTCCTGGTTCCAGCGCCTCTACAATCACGAGCCGGGCCTGATGAAGGTCGTATTGGCGCCGTAAGCAGGCCGGAGGGAGCGGTGATATGGAGCGAAACCAATTTGATCTGAGCGGGCGCGTGGCGCTGGTGACCGGCGCCAGCCGGGGGCTGGGCCAGGTATTCGGGCGCGCTCTGGCAAACGCGGGCGCGGATCTGGTCATCACCAGCCGCAGCCGGGAGTCCCTGCTGCCGTTTCAGGCCGAGATCGAAGCTCTCGGCCGGCGTGCTGTGCCGGTGGCTCTCGACGTGCGTGATTACGACAGCATCCAGCGCGGGGTGGAAGCCGCCTTCGGCGCCTTCGATGAGATCCCGATTCTGGTGAACAACGCCGGCTGCAACGTGCGCAAGCCGGCGATCGAGGTCACCTGGGACGACTGGAACCTGATCCTGGACACCAACCTGCGGGGAACCTTCTTTGTAGCGCAGGCTGTGGCGCGCCGCATGATCCCGCGCGAATACGGGCGGATCATCAACATCGGCTCCGTCACCTCCGTCTGCGGCTATGGCGGCCTGGGACCCTACTGCGCCAGCCGGGGGGGAGTCAAGCAGTTGACCATGAGCCTGGCCGACGACTGGGGATGCCACGGGATCACGGTGAACTGCCTCGCCCCCGGCTGGTTCCGCACAGATCAGAACCGCGTGATGTACGAGGACCCGGAGTGGGTGGCCTACCTCTCAGACCGGATCCCCCTGAAACGACCGGGGCGCCCCACCGATCTGGAAGGCGCTGTGGTGTTCCTGGCCTCGGACGCCAGCGAATACATCACGGGACAGACCCTGCTGGTAGATGGCGGGATCTCCACCGGGGCGGTACGCGCCCTGCCCCGCCCGAAGTGAAGGGGGTGCGTGGCGAATGGTATGTGACACGACCTCCCAGAGCCACGCCGGGTAGACCAGGCCCCCAGGGGGATCCCCTGGGTTAGATCAGAGCGGACCGTTGGTCCTTGGGGCACACGATGACGAGGTACAGGTGACGTCACATGGCGGTGCGCAGACCCCCAGTCGAAGAGATCCTGGATGCGGCAAACGCGGAACAGTTTGCTGATCGCCTGTTCCAATGGATCTGCGACTCGCCCCGGTTCTTCGGAGAGATGGTGGAGGTGGTGGAGGCCGAATTGGCCGCCTGTTTCGACTTCACACAGGGAGTACGGGCCAACCGCGTGCTCATTGGGCCGGACCTGAAGCGCAGCGAGGGGGATGTCCTGATGGAGGCGCCCTTTGTGGAGGCGCCGCATCTGTGGGGTCTGGTGTTGGGCGAACACCAGACCACCCGGGAGCGCACTCTACGCCTCCGGGTGCATCACTACCGGAACGGGATCTGGCAGCGGCCCGGGCGCAGCGGCCGGCGCGCCCGGAAGAGCAGCCGCCGGCCGACAGGCATAGTGTGTTTCGTGGCCTGCTTCGTCGTCTATACTGGAGAAGACCCGTGGGACGGTTCGCAGGAGGCGGGGCTCACACCCGCTCTGGCCGAAGTGCTGCCGATCCCGGACCCGCTGCGGGCCCGTCTGGCGCGCTATCTACCGGCGGAGCGGATCCCCTGCCTGGACCTGCGACGTGCTGACCCGGAGCAGTTGACGGCCGGCGGCCAATGGGTGGGCTGGCTGCTGCGGGTGCTGCGCGCCTTGTGGCTGTCGGGCGATGAATTCCGGGCGGAGTTGATCCGCGCGGCCGAGCACCTGGTGCGCATGCCTGGGGACCGGGAAGACGACAGCCGCCGAGGGCTCTGGGCGATCTGGCTGGTCGCGGCGCGGCGGAATGCGGCAGAATTTGCGGAGTGGGAAAGGGTCCTGGACAGCGTGCTCCAACAGGCGCCGCACCCGGCGCGGAGAAAGGCAGGCAAAGCGATGGCGCAGACAATGGCGCAGGTCTGGAAAGAGCAGGGGATGCAGCAGGGGATGCAGCAGGGGATCGCCCAGGGGGTAGGCCGCTCCGTCGGGACCCTCCAGGACATTGTGCTGATGATCGTCCGAAGTCGTCTGTCGGGTGTCCAGGCCGAAACGGAGGCTGCGGTGCGTGCTCTGCGCACCCTGGAAGAACTGCGGTCGGCGGCCGATTGTGCTGTGAACGCCGAATCGGAAGCTCAACTGGTGGCCCGTCTTCGCGAAATGCAGCGGGGTCCCGCTGCCGAGATGAACCCCGCAGGGGCGGGTCTGGTGCCTGCCGGCCCCGCGGTGTAGGGCGGGCTATGGAGTCCGGCAACTCCGATTGCCCGCCCTTACCATCCTCTCACGGCTTCAGCCACCGCGCAAACCAGGCCAGCATTTCCGCCCGCATTGTGGGCGTGACCGTGTGGGGCACCTCGGGGTACAGGACATTGCGGAAGCGGTCCGCCGCGCCCATCGCGCCGTACACGGGTGTGACACGTGCTTCGAGGTCGCGAATCCCGTCAGCGGGGGAGCCGGAGTCCAGTTCGCCTGTCAGGGCCAGGAACGGGCGTGGCGCGATCAGGCTCAGCACCCCCTCGGTGTCGAAGTGCTTCAGCAACCCGTTCGTGAAGTAGTACAGGCCGTGTGCTCGCAGTTGCCCGTGACGAATCAGATTCTGATAGCGGGTGAGACAGGCCATCGCCACGATGGCCGTCACCCGCTCGTCCACGGCGGCCAACCACCAGGCGCGAGTGCTCCCCATACTCATCCCCGTGGCGCCGATCCGGGTCGCGTCCACCTCCGGACGACTGCAGAGGTAGTCCAGCGCGATCTGGTCGTCGCGCACAAACATGCCCCAGAGCGTGCGTCCCAGCCAGAGGTTCAGCTTGTGCAAACTCTCCTGCTCTTCGCGTAGGGTCTCCAGGGATCCGGCGGGCCCCTGGCCGACGCGGTCGCCGTGCCAGTAGGCATCGGGTGCGAGCACTACATAGCCCGCACGGACCAACACCTCGCCGAGTGATTCCGGTCCCCCGTTGGTATTCGGGGTGATGATCTGATTCTTGTCCGGGGTGCTCGAGTGGAGCCAGAGGATGGCCGGCGCCTTGCCCTCCTGCGCTTCAGGGGTCAGCAGGAGAGCGCTGACCTCACCATCCACGCCGTTTGGGATGGCGATCCGCTCGAGGACGTACCCGCGCCGCAGTTCGCGAGACACGATGCGTGCCTGCTGCGGTGCGGGGCGCGGCGGGAGGTCTCCCAGGGAAGCAATGACTCTCTGCCGTACCTCCGGCCGTCGTCGTCGCCATTCCTCGCCGCTTCGGGGCGCGGCAAATTCCGGGATCGCGAGACGACGGAACCGCTCCGGCACCTGCTCGTCGCGGGCGGCTTCTCCTTTGCGGTACGCCTGCGCGGCTGCGGGTCCACCTTCAGGCGCCGGTCGGTGGGGGTAGTTGCGCACGCTGAGCACGCGGAGGATACAATCCGCCACCGCGGCGCCCTGCAGGGCGCACCCCTCCGGGGTGTAATGCGTGCCGTCACTCCGCTGCAGGCGGCTCGTGCCGTGGGTGCGCACCAACCAGTGCAGATCGTGGACCGGAACCCCCAGTTCTCGCATGATGCCGAGCGCGGTCTCGTTGTACCGGGCGACGTCCGCTTCGACGCGGTCGAAATTCGCGCCCCGCTTCGCGTGCAGCACGTCCTGAATCGGGGTGGTGCCGGCGAACACCAGCTCGGCCCGGGTGCCCTCCCGCACGCGGCGCACGATCTGGCGCAGGTTTGCGCCATACTGAGCGAGTGGAACCTGGTGCTGCCGGGTGGTCTTGTCCAGTTTCAGGTCGTGCAGCCCGCAGTTCAGGTGGACCACGTCCGGCTGCTCGCGGATGACCCACTCTTCCAAGTTCTTCAACACGTTGGCGCTGTCGGCGCCGTTTGGTTCGGGACTCACCACCCGGGCACGGCCGCGCAGGCGCTCGATGACAAAGGGTGCGTAGCCCAGGCGGATCGAGTCGCCGATGAGCACCACCTTCGGCAGGCTGGTTTCGGCCTGCTGGGCAACGGCAGCGGTGGCGGCAAGCACGGCGGCCATCAGCAGAGCTCCGGGAAATGGACGGCGATCGCGGGACATGTTCGGCTCGAGGTCGCAAGAGGGATGACGGATGCAAGACGGTTCGCCCTGCGGCGGCGGATTGCCTGCGTGCGGGGCGGAACAGATTTGGGAGGAAGAGAATGCGGCGAAAAGAACGCTATCGGCTGGGAATCGTGGGCCTGGGTCGGATGGGGAGCACTATTGACGACGAAGTGATCGGCTATCCCGCCATCACGCTGCCGTACTCCATCGCCGCCGCCGCGCGCGCGTCGTCCCGCCTGGAACTGGCGGTGGGGTGTGACACCCTGTACGATAAGAGGATGGCATTCTCCGAGCGTTGGGGGGTGTCGCAGACGTACGTGATGTATGAGCGGATGCTGGCCCAGGCGGAACTCGACATGGTTGCGATCTGCACGCGGGGGCGGTCGCACGCCGAAATCACGCTGGCAGCGACGGCGGCCGGTGTGCCGATGATCTTCTGTGAGAAGGCGATGGCCTGCTCCCTGCGGGAGGCGGATGCGGTCCGCAACGCGGTGCAACAGCGTGGTACGTGCTTCAATACGGGGGTGCTCCGCAGGTTCGACTCGCGATATCACCGGGCGCGCGAGGTCATTGCTTCCGGCGCGCTCGGCGAACTTCGTGCCGCCGTCCACTACGCCCCCGCATCGCTGCTGCACGGGCACATTCACTCCATTGACACGCTGCTCTACCTCCTGGGCGATGTGCCGATTGAAGCTGTGCGCGGCGAATTCCAGCCTCGGGATCTCACGTTCACCGACGGGCGGTTAGAGCCGGATCCGCGCGCGACCTATCAGCTACGGTTTGCGGGGGGGATCGAGGCGTGGTCAGTTCCGGCGGGGAATTGGGAATTTGAGATTCTGGGCACGGAAGGCTCTCTTCGTTCCGGCAACAATGGCTCCGACTGGCTCCTTCGGCGAAAGAAGCCGGTCGGAACCCGGTTCAGCCAGTGGGAACGCGAGGAGTTCAGTCCCGGTGAGGGCCGTAGTGCGACGGTGGCGTGTCTGGAGGATCTGGTCCGCGCGTATGAGAGCGGCAGCCTGACGCTCGGGCACGTGCAGATCACACACCACGCCACCGAAGCGTGCTTCGCGGTGGCAGACAGCCACTGCCGGGGGGGCGTGTGGGTAGACCTGCCGCTCACGGAACGGGACCGATACATCTACCACGTGTGACGCGAGAAGCAGGGAGCGCGCCGGGACAACTGCTGCGCACTCCCTGCTCCTTACCGGAGTTCCCTCTTCCCGGTTGTGCCGGCAGTGTGCAATCGAAACTGCGCCCCTTGCTTCATGCCCACCACCACCTACGGGAACCTGATCCGCACGAACCGGAACTTCCGTCTCTTCTGGGGCGGCCAGATCGTGTCGCAACTGGGCGACTGGTTCAACATGATCGCGGTGCAGTCACTGCTGCTCCAGTACACCGGAAAGAGCGGGAGCATCGCCGGATTCATGGTGGCGGCCATGCTGCCGCATCTGGTCCTCGGACCCGTCGCAGGGGTGATCGTGGACCGATATCCGCGCCGAACTGTGATGATCGTCACGGATCTGGCGCGCGCGGGGATCGCGCTCGGGCTCCTCGGATTTCGTGGGCCCGACACGGCGTGGGTGGCCTATGCCTGTGTGGCGGGGCTGGCCTGCTTTGCCGCCGTCTTTGAGCCCGCCCGCATTGCCACCTTGCCGAACATCACCGCAGACCACGAACTCCTCACCGCCAACGCCCTGTCTGCCGTCACCTGGAGTATCCTGTTGACCTCGGGCGCACTGGTCGGGGGATTGGTTGCCCGCTTCTGCGGCGCCGATACGGCGTTCGTGCTCAATAGCCTCTCCTTTGCGGGCTCCGCGCTCTTCCTGTGGCGGATGGAAGCACCCCGCGTCCAGAGCGCGCCCGCCGGCCCCGGCGCGACATCAGGTTTCGGCGCCATCCGTGAAGGGCTGCACTACGTGTTGCGGGACCGGGAGCTGAGTGCGGCGCTTACCGCCAAGCTGGGCTGGGGTCTCGCGGGTGGCGTCCAGACTCTGCTGCCGGTGTTCGGGCAGCGTCTCTTTCCGCTCCCCGGAGATCGGGGAGGCCAGCTTTCGCTGAGCCTCTTGATGGCGGCGGGCGGCCTCGGCACCGCGCTGGGACCGATCCTGGCCCGCCGGATCACGGGCCAGGAAATCGCGAAGATCCGGTGGGCCATTGCCGTCTCCTTCCTGCTCGGAGGGCTGTACCTGGGGATCGTCTCCGCGGCGCAAAGCCTCGGCTGGGTGGCGGGTTTCCTGTTCCTCTCCCGGATGCACGGGTCCATCGTGTGGGTATTCAGCACCGTGCTGCTGCAAATGCAAACCGAGGACCGGTATCGCGGGCGGGTGTTTGCGGCGGAGGGATCCCTCTTCACGCTCGGCATGATGATCTCCAATGTGCTGACCGCGGCGGCGCTGGATCAGGGACTGTTCCCGGTCTCCACGCTGACCCTGATCCTCGGCTCGGTTTCGCTGCTCGTCGGCGTCGGGTGGGTGATCCGTGCGGCACGAAGCGGGCAGCGGAGCACGGGCAATCCCCCCGTGGTTGCCCCCCGTGCGCAGAAGGATAGCCGATGAGGGACGCACTGGCGAGCGCGGAGCACCGTGTCTGGATCCGTACGGTGGGCATCGTCTGGATCGCGGAGTTGATCGCCCTGATGGGGATGTCGCTGATCATGCCGTTTCTCCCCCTGTACCTGAAGGATCTGGGAGTACCGGACAGGGACGCCTCGTTCTGGGCCGGATGGGTCGGAGGCGCAAACTTCCTCTGCTCGGCGCTCATCGCTCCCTTCTGGGGCACGCT
Organism: Actinomycetota bacterium; assembly: GCA_005805375.1. Taxonomy (GTDB): domain Bacteria; phylum Armatimonadota; class SYMT01; order SYMT01; family SYMT01; genus SYMT01. Next base: position 947 of record SYMT01000093.1, on the reverse strand, counting down.
GGCCGATCGGTTCGGTCGCAAACCGATGGCGCTGCGCGCACTGGTCGGTCTCGCCGTGACCGTGCTGCTGATGGGCCACGCCCAGAATGTCTACCAGTTGCTGTTCCTGCGGTTGCTGCAGGGCGCCTTCGGTGGCTTCGTCGCCGCAGCTATTGCCCTGGTAGGGTCCGCCGTGCCGCGCGAGCGCCTGGGGAGTGCGCTGGGGTTCCTGCAAACGGCAGTGGTGGGAGGGAACCTGGTGGGACCGCTCCTCGGGGGAGAACTCAGTCACCGGTTCGGCTATCGGAGCACCTTTCAGATCACAGGAGCGGCGCTTCTGGTTGCGGCGTGCCTCATCCTGGTCTTCGTGCGCGAGCGGCACGCGGCCCCGGAGCCCGGGGAGCGGCGCGGCGTAGCGCAAAACGTCCAGGAGCTGATCCGCCTGCCGGCCCTGCGGTGGATGCTGGTGGTGGTGGTCTGTTCGCATGCCGGCATGATGCTGATCAACCCGCAGATCTCGCTCTTCCTGAGGCACCTGGTCCGCCGGCCGGAAGAACTCAACCGGGCGGTGGGTCTGGTGATTGCCGCGCCCGCGTTGGCGAGTTTTCTCATGGCTCCGCTTTGGGGGCGGGAAGGGGACCGCCGGGGTCCGGCACGGGTCCTGGGCTTCGCGTTGTGCGGCGCCGGGCTGACCATTCCCGGGGCGGCGCTCGCCCAGAACGTCTGGCAGGTTTTTCTGGTGCGGCTGGTGATGGGCGGGTTCATCTCCGCGCTCAGCCCGTCCACGCATTCGGCAGTTGCCCGCTGTGTACCGCAGAACCGCACCGCCGGCGCCTTCTCGCTCCTCTCCAGCGCTCAGATGCTCGGATCGTGCCTTGGCCCATTCGCCAGTGGCCCCATCGCCGCGACCGTGGGGGTGCGCTGCCTTTTCCCCCTCACCGGCCTGCTACTGCTTCTCGGCAGCGTCG
>SYMT01000092.1 GCA_005805375.1 Actinomycetota bacterium | reverse complement strand
TTTCGCAGGGCTTCGTCTGCCAGACGCACGGCCTCATCAATGCCGTCCAGGATCGGTTCCGCCGCCAACTCCTGCTGCGCTGCAACGAAATCGGCGATCGTCTCGATGTCGTCCACTGCCAGCAACCGCCCCACGGCGGCAAACGTCGTAATACGGGCGAAGATGCGCTGCCGGCGCTGCGCATTCAGGTGGCGTTCCCGGCAGAGTGCGTGTGCGACTGCGGCGAGATGGCCCGGTAGACCCTCGTAGAGCAGGTCGCAGACTTCCTGTTGGATCGGGACGTCGACCCGAAGCAGGCGCATGTACCGGTCCACCAGGGGTTCAGTGACCGAGAGAGAGCGCTGCGTGCCGTCCGGCAGCAGGATTGGTTTCTTGAGCCCTGCCTGTGTGAGATCGCGCAGTAGTCCCGCGCGTCCCGCCTCGTCGAGCGGACTTTCCGCGAGGAGCGGTGAGATGTGGGCGCGATCTTCCAGCGTAACGGCCACGAGCGGACCGAACACAGTTTCGATCTCATAGTCCTGGAGATGGGTGTCCGGATCGGCAAAGAGCGCGTCCTGGTCCAGCGCTGCGTAGCGCGGGTTTTCGTCCAGTTGCCGCGCTGTTTGCGACGCGATTTCCCGGGGACGAGAGAGTCCGGTAGAGAGAGCCTCGTAGAGTGCAGGATTCATGAGTGTTGGGGGGAGGGATTGACCGTCCCATCCATTCTACCTTGCGCGTGTCCGAGTGAGGCTTCTGAGATTCGGTCGAACCTACTTTCCATCCACTCGCAGCCGGAGTGGTGCCGCTGCGACCTCTACCGGTGGGTCCGACTCGACCCGCACGGTGCAGTAGACGGTTCGGGTCCCGGGTTTCACCCAGGGCTCACAGTAAAGGGTAAAGCGCCGGGATACCTCGCCTTCGGGGATCAGCACGCCGTTCAGACCCACATCCAGGACGCGTACGCCGAACGGCAGATTGCGTACGTCCACCGGAACCCGGCCCGCAAACCCGTTTCTGCGAGTGATAGTCGCCTCGATCTGCGTCTCGGCGCCGGGCCGCAAGATGATCTCAGGGCGTGGGGTACGCACTACGAGGTCCGGCGGCGGCAGTACCGCGACCTGCCCACGGCCGCCCGCCACCGGTACCCGGTGTACGATCTCCTGCTGTTCGATCTGCGCCTGACCTACGACGGTCAGGGGCGGTTTTCCGCGCGAAGTACGTGCATCGTGAGCCGCAGTCAGGAGCAGCAAGGCACTGGCTTCTCCTGACTCAATCGTTGTCGAGGTGGACTCTATGCCGGGGGGCAGGCCGTCCAGGGAAACAGCAATCTCGCCGTCGTAGCCGTCGAGCCGGTCTGCCGTCACTTCCACGGCGACGCGCGCCCCCGCGGGCACATTCGGATGCTCCGGGTTCAGCGTGAGCCGGAAGTCCGGCCGCGGAGCGCGGAGGGTCAGACGATAAGTGTGACGAGAACTGCCTTCCCCGCGCACATCCGCCAGGCGCACCACATACTCTCCGTCGGCGGGCGGGGTGAAGGTCAGCCGGGAATCTCTCCCGTACTGCGGCCCACCATCGTCGTTCCGATAGTGGAGACGGAAGACCGGCATCCCGTTGGGCGGGAACTGCCGGCCCGGCGGGTGCACCTGCACCTTGTAGACCGGTGTGTTGAGCGCATGACCGCTCGGCGTTGTCTCGAGTAAGCCCAGGCGTTGACCGCGGACCGCGCGGAACCGCACGTCGTCATCGGGACCGCGCGGCAGTGCTGTAATCTGAAGCACCTCACCGCGCACGTAGACCAGGTCGTGAATGTTGAGATCGTTCCACACCAGGAGGCGGAGTGCCGGAGTCGCCGAGTCGCGGTCGTTGAGCGTAGTCGCGGTTTCCGCCAGGCACCGCAGGGTGGCGCGTTCGATTCGCCCACCGGTCCGGTCCAGAACCTCGATCACGGAGTCGAGGGGGCTGCCGAGCCGCCGGGCGTTCACCTCGATCACGACCGGTTGCCCCTTTCGGGCCGGGAAGCGGTAACAGTCGGCCACTCCCGGCGCCGTCAATCGCCCGTTGACCGTGACCGGGAACTGCACCGCGTGCGCAGTGGCAGTGTCCGCGTGGCTCCCCGCACCCTCCACGATTTCCGGCTCCAGGCCGCGCGCGATCGTCACAGGGCGGAGAAGGGTTCCTCGTGTTGTCTCGCGCACCGTGGATGCCTGGTCTGTATCCGATCCCGGAACAGTGACCTCCACGCCCGTTCCGAGATTCGGCCCGGTCAGGACCACCTTACCGCCCTGAGGACCAACCCCGAGCGGAAAGACTTCGGCTGCGACAGGGACCGCAGCAACGTTCAGGCGGTACGAGACATCTCCGCCCGCTTGATTCTCCAGATCGTGCACGCGAACCAGGAACTGCCCGCTCGATGCGACGCGAAACGTGAGAAGCGCATCGGGAGTACCATCCATCCCCGCGGTTTCCGCCAGCACGCGGCCATTTTCATCGTGGAGAGTCAGCACGGAGCCGAGTTTGGAACGGATCTGGCTGGCCACGACTTCGCACACCAGGTCCTGTCCCGCTTCGGCGCGGAAGCGATAACCGTCGCGATCCCCCGGAAGCGCGATGGCGCCGACGCCCGTAAACGGGAGGGACACGGGTGTGGCAGTTTCCAGGCGGTCGTTTGGTTCCCGTTCCAGGGCCTCGGGCCAGGCGCTCACTGCGAATGTCACGGCGCCGGTGGCGCCGTCCGGTGTGTGCAGGTAGACCCGATGGATTCCGGGAACTGAATCGGTGCCGATCCTTGCCCGAACGCGCACCTGGTTCCGCCCGGCCCCGGGCAGGATGTCACCCCGCACCGCTGGATCACTAAATACAGCCTCGGTAGCCCCCGCAAGACTCCCGCCGTCGAGAGTAAAGATCACCTCGCCCCCGCGCGTCGCTCCGGCCGGCGTAATGCTCCGCAGCGCGGCCGGCGCCAATGTCGGTCCCTGCCCGCGGGCAGGTCCAACCACGCCTGTGACGATGAGAACTGAATACAGGACGAAGCGTGACACGATTTGCATGGCAATCCCCTCGGAGTGATTCGCTGCGCTGGCGCGTCTGTCCTTTCTCAGCATCGGGCGGCCCCATCTCGCCTTGCCGCAGCAGCCGGCAGGTCCCTCTCCAGGGCAGCCACGATACGGCTGCGGAGCCGGTAACCCATCGGTTGACGGTCTCCGCAGCATTCCCCGAACGGCGCGCAACCGTGCCTGACGCGACTATGCCGGCACGCCGTACCCGAGCTCCGACTCTCCGCGCGGTAGGTCGAAACAAGCGTCGGTAGCGCCCACGGTGGCCACTACGCAGAACGGCAGCCAGCCGGCGGCGCGGTCACCCGCAATCGCCCGCTCCAGGCTGGCCGGATCCAGCCGGTAGGTACGGTCGGTAGCGATCTTCCGCACCGCCTGCTGCCCGATTCCGAGGGTGATGGCTGCTTTTTCGATGGAGAAGTGGGCCTGCTCCGATGCGTACGCCCGAAGGCGTGGCACCTCCGGCCGGCCAGCTAAAACCCTCTTGCCGGACCCGCAAGCCCGGGATCCTCTCGTGCGCCGCCGCCATTGCGACCAGGCTGGAGACCGACGCCGAATCGGTCAACACACCGTGGTAGGCGTTGGGCAGGCCCAGCATCTGCCGAAGCCAGCCCAGGACCACTTCCTCCAGCTCCGTCGCCGCCGGAGACGTTTTCCACAGCTTGCCGTTCACGTTCAGCGCAGCGCTCAGCCCGTATTTCGCGGTTCGCAACATCTGACCCGTTCGGGCCACAATGTGGGGCCAGAATAGCAAACTATGTCATCGAACTATTGGTCGACACCTGAGGAACACCAAGTGAAATCAGCCGCTGGAGCTTGTTTTCTGTAACCATGACCACAGAAAATTGTTGAGTTAGTTACGGTTATGTTGAACCACGAAATACGGGCTCAGGAGCTCGCCCAGGATTCCCGGTCCGGAGCCGGCAATCGAGAAGTAGCCGAAAAAGCCGGGATGGTTCCAGTGGGTGATCCCGGGCAGGATGATGCGCTGAGAGTACGCCAGGATCTCATCCATGCGCTCTGGTAACTCCGGCGGCCCGGCCGGGAGTTGCGCTGCGATCTCCCCGGGCCGGGTGCGCGCGAGCACGGGGTAGCGCTCCGGGTGCGCCAGGTACTCCGTGATCCAATCGATGGCCGCGTAACTGCTACGGCGGAATTCGGTCAGGTTCATTTCGCCCAGGGGGCCGGTGCGTCGAGCATCTCACTTCTCCTATCGAAGGTCGGCCCGGTCGGCAGCGGGCTGGGACAGGTTGCCGGGCGCCGGAAAGTGGTGTCTGAACGTAAACGCTTCGCGCGTGGGGCCTCGCCGAAGCAACTCCAACCGTCCCTTCCCCTCCTCGACGGTGGGCAGCCGCCCGGCGGGCGCCCACCAGAGGACGAGGTACGGGGGCTCAAGCTCCTCGAACCACTCGCGCCGCCGCGCCATGATGCCGGCATGGCCCGTGGTATAGCTGAAGCGGTAGAGCGCTTCGATCGACTCCCAAACTGAAAGCGTGACCAGGATGCGCGCGTCAGCGTACGGGCGGATGGCGGTCGAGTCACCATCTTCGGTCTGGAGCCGCCAGACGAATCCGGGGCTGCCGTCGGCCAGCGCGTTGATCGGCTTGAGCGCCGCCACGAAGCCGGCCATGTCCGGGTGGTCAAGAGGCGCCCGGATTCGGGCGATGTTGAACTGGTTGAGGTGGTAAACGGTCTCGTTCATTCGGCGCTCCATCGTCGCTGTTCCGCGCCCCGGCGTCGACCGAGAGATCCCCGGCCGGCGCCGGAACGGCGGGGTTCATTCCCAACGCCAGCAGGAGATGCCGGCTTCCAATACCGCCGATTTCGCGTCCACCTCGAAGTGGTCGCGCAGCCCGGTGACGAGTCCCTCCCGCACGGCTTCCGCGGTCCCTGCGGGCAGGTCGGCCAGAACCTCGGCCACCAGGAATACCCGGGACGTGACCGGCGAGATCTTGGCGCGTTCGGACTGGCGCCAGACGAAGTGGCGGGTGATCAACTCGGTCGCGTCGGCGTAGGCGACCTCGCCAGCATACGTGCAGTCGGGCTCCAGCTCGCCCAGTGCAGTAAACCGCTCCCCGACAGCGGTGGGACGCAGCCACAGATCGCCGCCGGCCAGGGCGTCGATGTCCCAGCCACCCGCGGGGACCAGGTAGGCGAGCGAGATGCTGTTGTAGTAGTCGACTAGCGGGTTGATCGGAGCCATCCGGTTCCCGGCCAGCGTCCGGCGGCACAGCGCCTCGACCGAGCTCGGGAACTTCTTGCCCGAAACCCCGAGGCGCTGGAAAGCCCGGCGCCAGGCGTCGATGGACGGGTGGCTCTGAGCGTTCGGGTAAGCCCATCCCGCCCGGATGCGCTCCTGCGTCTCGGCGAGCAGGCGCTCCAAGCCGGGGTTCGCGGCCCGGTTGTCAATGCCGGTGGTCGCGGCAACGACGAGCCGCATCCCCGGGAACAGGGTCCAGATCGTGTCGTGGATACGAAATGACATAGTTACCTCCGGTTACAAACGGAAACGCAGTCCGTGGTCAGGGCAGAAGTGGAAAGGACGGAAAGCAGCCTCTCCCCTTCCGCCAGGGTCTCTTCCGATCTGCCGAAGCAGAGGCGCGCCCAGCCGTGCCCGGTGTGCGGGTCCTCCTGATAGAAGGCCCCGCCGGGCGCGGCGGCCACGCCGGCACGCTCCATCAGAAAGCTGGCGAAGTCCCCGGCGCAAACGGAGCCGAGCGCGCCGGGCGCGGCCATGACGTACCAGCCCCCTTCGGGGGCCGGACAGAACATGCCCAGGCCCCGGAGTAGACGGAGAAGCCGTTCCCGGCGCGCCGCAAACATGCACTTCAGGCGCTCATAGAAGGCGACCGGCAGGCGGAGCGCCGCCGCCCCAGCCGCCTGCAGCGGAACGGCCGCGCCGCCACTGACAGCCTCCTGAATGCACCGGATCGTCCTGGTGGCCGCGGGGGGTGCGAGTACATAGCCCAGCCGCCAGCCCGGCACCCCGTATGTCTTCGAGAGGCTGCTGATGACGGCGGTCCGGTTCCGGATCCCGTGCAGTTCGATCGGCGACATGTGAGTCCGCCCTCCGAAGACGAATTCCTCGTAGATCTCGTCGCTGATGATCCAGCAGCCGTGTCGCTCGCACAATGCCGCGATGCGCTCCAGGTCCGGGCGTCCGAAGACCTTACCGGTCGGGTTGTGCGGCGTGTTGAGAATCAGGGCGCGCGTGCGGGGGCCGAACGCGGCGACAAGCTCGTCCTCGTCGAATTCCCAGGAGCCCGCTTCCGCCTGTGGCGGCCAGAGGCGGACGAACCGGGGAACGCCGCCGCAGTGCAACACAGCGGGCGGGTAGCTCTCGTAACCTGGTTGGAAGAGAACCACCTCGCCGCCCGGCTCCAGGACCGCTCTAAGGACTAGCGCCAGGCCTTCGGTGGCGCCGCAGGTGATCGTCACCTCCGTCTCCGGCTCTATCTGGATCTTCCGGAAGCGCTCCACCTTCGCGGCGGCCGCCGCGCGGAACTCCGGGAGGCCGCACGGATCGCCGTAAATATGGGAGCAGTTGCGGACCGCTTCGGCCGCCGCGCGGAGCACTTCCGGGTTGGGGGGATAGTCGGGGGCTCCCAGACAGAAGTCAACGGCTCCGCGCTTCCGAGCGAGGCGGGAGACGGCGTCGATCATGGAACAGCCCCGGCTGGGGTGGGGCTTGCCACCGCCATCCAACCGGATCCCCGTTAGGATAGGGGTGGGTGTGACGGCGATCATGCCCCGCCTCCCGCCCCGAAGAGCTTCCGAACGTCGTGATCGTGGTCAACGGGACGGTTGTCCCAGTCCCACCCTCCGCCGACCGCCAGATTGGCCCCGGATATGTAACTCGCGGGCGGGGATACCAGGAAGGCCACCGCTGCGGCGACTTCCTCCGAGCGCCCGAGGCGCCCCATCGGCACGCGTTTCTCCATCCAAACTTTCTGGGTCGGAGGCAGGTGCCCGTTATCGATCAGCCCGGGGGATACAGTGTTCACGGTGATCCCATAGGGTGCCTGCTCCGCCGCCAGGCTGCGGGTCAACACCAGCACGCCTGTCTTGGCGACCGCGTAGGCGGCGATGTTCGGGGCGCCTCGGACGATTTCCACCGGGCTGAGGCCCAGGTTGACGATCCGCCCGAAGCCACCTGCCCGCATCGCCGGCAGAGCAGCTCGGGTGAGATAGAAAACGCTGCTCAAGTTGCTATTGAGGATCCGCTCCCACTCGGTGGGTTCCATAGCGTCCAGTGGCTTGAAGTGAAAGTCGCCGACGTTGTTGACCAGGATGTCCAGGCGGCCCATCCGCTCGATCACGGACGCTACCAATGGTTCGGCGGCGGCGGCTTCGGTGACGTCCGCTTGAAAGGATTCGGCGCGGCGGCCCAGGGCACGGATTTGCGCCACGGCGTCCGCCGCCGCGGTCTCCGCCGCCCGGACATTGACCGCCACGTCAGCGCCGTCCGCCGCCAGCGCCAGGGCGATCGCCCTCCCGATGCCCCGGGAGGCACCGGTCACGAGCGCGACGCGGCCCGCCAGGGTCCTCGTCCGCACCGGATCTGATACCTGCTCTGCGTCGTGATGCTCGTGCTCCACATCCACGGCCAACTCCGCGAAGTAGCGGATCTCCCGCGGGGCCGCGCAGTAATTGCGGTTGAACTCCGCCAGCAACGGCTCCTCCCGCGCCGCCAACTCCTCGTGCAACACACGGCTGCGCCACGGGTAGAGCATCACCACCTCTCCCGAGGGCCCGGTGCTCTGGAGGAACCGGGCGTGCCCGCACCAGCCGGGATGCTCATGCGCCGCCGGGCCGACCAGGTCGTCCAGTTCCTGCATCACGTCCTGTGCCCGGCCGTCGTATCCAGAGCGCAAATGCCACACTTCCTGCACGATCACCATGGGTCTTCCTCCGCGCCCGGTAGGCTAGGAATCGGGGCTGGCGGCCCGGGCCTCTCCGCCGCCCCGGAAATGCCCGCACCCGCATCTGTGCGGGCACGGGCGAGTGGGGCTATCCGGATTTCGCCCCGGCGTCGTCCCACGGGGTCACCTGCGGATCGGGGAGCAAAGAGCCATCCTGTTCATGCTGGCTGCCCTGCGCTTCGTTCCGGAACGCGGCGATCCAGGCGCTGACGGCGCGAGTTGCGACCTCAAGCGCGGTCACGCCGCCTTGTCTCATAGCGAACTGGAACCGGAAGTCCCCCATCGATCTGTTCATGTTCTTGATGTCCTGAATGAAGGCGCCACGAGCCACCGAGGTGGCTCGTAGTCGATGCTATGCAGCGAGGGCCACGGGCTCTTCGACCACCAGTTCGGTGATCGTTTGGTGGAGGAGCGAGTCGCCGGCCGCCATCCAACTCCAGTGCCTGTAACTGATTCCCGGCCAGAGGTGCCGGTAGACCATGTCCAGGACAGAGATGAGCGTGGCCGCGAGTTCCTGCGGAGTGACCTCCGCTCGCACGACCCCGAAGTAGGCGTCGTACGCCACCTGGGCGTCGGCGCCGCGAATGACTTCCCGGATGTAGGTCGCCTTGTCGAATCCCTCCGTGGCGTTCTGCGCCAACTCCCCGAGCATTCGCTGCACTTCGTCGTCGAGCAGGGATGTGGCACCCCTCCCAAGGAAACGCGCCACGATTGCGTGATGCTCCTTTAGCCATGTGGCCATCGCCTGGTTCATCGCGCTGTTTGCCGCCACCAGGGCCGGCGGAATCCGGTGCCGCTGGGCGGCAGAGACGAGGAACCCGGCAGCGTTCAGAGCCTCCTTGACTTCTTGGTAAGCGATCATCATCGCGATGTGGTCCGGAGCCGACTTCGCGCTGAAATCAGGCCGACACCGGACCATGGAAGGGCGGATAAAGTCCGCATACAGCGAGGCAGAAAAGCGTGCAGAGGTGACCATCGCGCCCACGCTTCCGTGGATGAGGGTGCTCATCCGGTTCATCCACCGGATCGCGTCGCCCAGCGCACCAGCCCTGATGGCCGTTGCCGCCCGCTGAGCGGTGTATGCTCCCCCCGCCCAGTAGAAAAACAGGAGGTGGTGGCCAACGAGCCACTGGACCGCTGCCGCATGTTCTTCGTCCGTGGTCGGTTCGAGATACGGCGACTCAAAGATGCGGCGCCGGATCGGGGCGCCACGGACACCCCCGCGCCCATTGAACTGGCAGGTCGCGGGGACTAGCCGTCCGGCGGGCGGTAGCGCGATGCGATGGACGCGAAAGTCGGGGTCATTCATTCCAGGTCGTCCTCCGATGCGTTCTCCCCTGGCCCGAGCGCCGAGGGGATCCTGTCCACCATAACCCATCAGGCTCGGCGCGTCAAGAGTTCGGCACAATTAGCATTGTCTTACGTTGCTTTATATGCTTTACAGTGCGTGCTGCACTTAGAGTGGACGGAGGCGGCCCGGGCGGAGTGGCAGCGGTGCGCTGTCGAGAATCGGCATTCGCTCCGCGAGACGTTGCGGCTGGACATGCTCCGCCGCCTCGCGGCTGCGCAGCCCGTGGAGGCCACTGCCACCCACCTGGACGTCCGCCCCAAGTGCGTGCGCCGCTGCGTGCTCCACTCTCAAGCCCACGGCTTGGCCGGTCTGCGCGACAAACCGCGCGCGGGGTGCCCCCGCACCCTTACCGCCGCCCATCTGGACGCCGTCCGGGACCTCGTGGCCCAAGGGGCCGCACCTGGACCGCAGCGCAACTCGCCGACTGGTTGGCCACACAACACGACGTGCGCATTTCGGCCGCCCAACTCGCCGCCCGCCTGAGGGATGCCGACTGCGCCTATCAGCGCGCCGTGTCTTCCCTGGCCTATCGCCAGGACGCCGCTGCGGTCGCGGTGAGTGCCGAGGAACCGGCCGCCCTAGAAAAAGGAGGGACGCTGGCGAGTGCGACGTGGCGTATCTGGGCGAGGCCGGCAGCTTGCTGACACTGCCCACCCGGGAAAGTTGGGCGGTGCGTGGCTCGCCGTTGGCGGTGTCTGCGGTGGCGCCGCAGGGGCGACGGGTGAACGTATTGGAGGCCTATGTCAGTCACGGTCCGGCCCCCGGCACCTGGCTCACCGCAACTGCGGTGCGGTTTCCGCTCGCTGCGCACCGCACCGCGACGGAAATGCATACCTGTGTGTCCGCCGGCTAGGCGGCTCGCACCCACGCCTCCCGCCGCCGCCCCAGAGACCGTGGGGGCTCCCGAGCGGCACCCCCCCCCCCACGCCGACGCTGGCTGCGGGGTGGACGGCGTTGCCGGCGGCGCAGGCGGCCACGGCGGTGGCCGCGGAGGTGGTGGTCGGGGCCCAGTGCGTGACGGCCGGGTCTGCCGACGCGTCGGCCGGGGCGGAAGTGGTGGTGGCGACGGAGGAGGCCTTGGAGGCGATCAAGCAGACGGTGCGGCGGGTGGAGTTGGCCCAGGCGGCGCAGCGCCATGGCGTGGGGTGGTGGGTGTGCTTTCCGGAAACTATGGCCGGTCCAATTCCGGAAAGGACAGTGGGACTTCGGAGTCTGTGCGGCACAGGTGTTGCTGGCGTTCCTCGACCAGCTGGCGGGACGGCCTCGGGACGCCCCGGAGGACTGGCGGCGGGAGCGGCCGCTGTGGGTGGTGCTGGACAACTACAGCGTGCATCACTGCCGGGCCGGGCGGGTGGCTCGAGTGGCACTGGAGGCGCCAACATCCAGTTCGATTATTTACCGCCGTACAGTCTGAAGTTGAATCGGATCGAGGGGGTGTGGCGGACCGTGAAGTATACGGACCTCACGCGGCGGAGCTACGACGACTTGGGCGAGCATCAGGCCGGCGTGCAGGACGCCTTACGGAGCCGGGCCGAGATCATTCGCGAGAACCACGCCTCCAAAATGTCCCAGAACTTGCCCGCTGACCCTTAGGGTGCCAGCTATTTCGGGCCGCGCTCATTTGAGCCGTATTGGGGCCAAGCCAGCTGGTCTTCCGGGGGCGGCTACCCGCGGCCGACCGTGTCGCACCCCGAATCCTGGAGTTCTGCCAGCGTCCCCAGTAACTTGACGAGCGCGCGTTGCTGCCGGGTAAAGCTGTCGCTCACTTCCCACTCCTCCAGAGACCGCCCGGCCTTCTCGATCGGACGCGTGACGGCACCGTGCGAGACGCCTACCATGACGAGGTCCCCGACCGTCAACGCCTCGTCCAAGTCGTGGGTAACAAAGACCGAGGTCACCTTCCCGAAGACGCTGTTCCGGTAGAATCGTTGAAGCTGACGTCGGGTGATGGTGTCGAGGGCGCCGAACGGCTCATCAAGCAGCAGCACCTGGGGGCGGTTGGCGAGCGCTGTTGCGAGCGCCAACCGCTGTCGTTGCCCCCCCGAGAGCGTCCCAGCCGCCTGCGCTGCCGCCGAGGCCAGCCCGAACTGGCAGAGTAGGTACCATGCTTGGCGGCTGGCATCCTGCCCGCAAAGCGCGCGGATCCGGTTTCCGAACACGACGTTGTCCCAAACTGTCAGATGCTCGAACACCGGTGCGTCCTGCAATACTATGCCGAGCCACGGCCCAGGGGCAGTGACCGGGTCGAATCCCAGCCGTACCTCTCCGGAGACCTGGAACGGCCCTCCCCGAAAACACCCCAGCGCACGGATCAGGGTGCTCTTCCCACACCCACTCGGACCTACCACGGTCAGCGTCTGCCCTGCAGGGACGGTGAAGGACACGTCCCGGAGCACGGTGCGTCCGTCATAGCCTGCCGCGAGGTCGCTCACCGCGAACGGACGGGCACCATCCCAATCCCCATCAGCCTCCGAAGGATGGAGGCGTACTTGTCTGACAAGTTTGGCGACCTGCCTCTTCCGGAAGGCAAATGGCATCAGGGTGGCAAGTCGCCAACTTTGGACGAAGAGCTGGTCGAGCACAATACCTGTCGCGGCAAAGACGAGGATGGATGCCATCATGAGGTCGTCGCGCCCCTCGCCAAGCGACCGAAACAGGCGATATCCCAGACCCTCACTCCACCACTTACCAGATGAACGTTCGTACACACCGGCCATCTCGGCGACTGCGATGACGACCCAGCCGAGACTCACTGCTCCCCGCAGCGCCGCGTAAATCCCTTCACAGCAGTATGGTAGCAGGATTTGCAGGAGCCAGGTTCTCCAGTCGGCACCGAGACTCTGGGCGCGCCACTTCAAGGACTCCGGCAGTCCCGCAGCCGTGTGATGCACGATCAGCCAGGAGATACCAGTAGTGGCCCAGGCGACTAGAAACTGTTTGCCTTCTTCCGCTACCCCGAAGATCCGCACGACCAGCGGGACCAAGCTGATGAAGGGAATCGCCCGGCAGAGCAACAAGAACCCTTCCAATGCGGTTCGCACTGCATAGACTCGTCCCGTTAGGAGGCCGAGCAGCACACCGGCAGTCCCTCCGATACACCACCCGATCCACCAGCGCGCCACCGAGACTTGGAAGTCGTGCAGGAGCGTCCCATCCTGCGCGAGTGCTGACAGGCCTGCCCAGATCTTCCCGAGTCCCGGCAACCCGTACGCCCTCGCGAGCCCTTCAATGCAGAGCACAAGCAGGAGCATGCCCAGAACGTACCTCGCTGCGGGCGCCTCCACCCGCCCGAGGAGGCCCATCGCCTGCCGAAGCCGCTCATTCACGGACACGGCCAGGGTCGATCGACTTGAGGAGAGAATCGTCAACAAACGGCGTAAGGTCCACAGGAACCTGGGTATCGGGCCGGCGCTCCCGGAGCCACACAAGTTCCTCTGCCATCCAGTTCTTGAGGCGCGGGGCGTCTGCCTGGACGTGAAACTCGGTCGTTGCGAAAAAGTCATCCAGATCGCCGGGCTGGAGCCGGAGCCACTTTTCCAGAGCCTCTTGAGCCTCCTTCGGATGGTCGTGGATGTACAGTTCTGCTTTGATAAGGGCGCGGAGCACGCGGACAAGCGCATCTCGATTCCGATTCAGCTTCTCTTGTGTCGTCACGATGTTGAAAGCGAGCGTGTGCAGCGAGGGATCGACGAGAACCCGCAATTCGCCCCGTGATTGCGCGCTACTCCCGTCAGTCTTGGCTTGGCGGACGGTCTGGACCACGAACGGATCCCAGAGGACAGCGGCATCCAGGTCACCGCGCAGGAGAAGTCCCTGAAGGTCCGCAGGGCGTCCGTTGACCAGCGTAACGTCCTTGGATGTCAGCCTGCCCTTCCTCAGCAGCCTAGACAGGTAGATGTCGCCGTTGGTATTCAGTGTCACGCCGATACGCTTGCCCTTGAGCGTTTGGGCATCGTGCGTGATCCCGGTTCTGGCGAAGGTGACCAGTTTCGTTTGACGGTTCGAAGACAGCGTTGTCGCGAGGATCACCGGGTGGTCCCCGGCTCCGATCATCGTGATCACCGGTGTGATTGCGATGGCACCCGCGCCAACGCCGGACCCAGCGCTGGCTTTCAACGCGGTCACTACATCCGGTCCTGCCGGAACGGAAAACACGGAGTACTGCAGCCCCTCCTGGGCAAAGTAGCCGTTGGCTCCGGCGATTTCACTCACCGCGCTGTAGATGATCGGAATCTGCGCAAACGTGAACCGGATTGGCTGTGAAACCCCCGGGCCAGAAGGGCGAGGCTTGCAGCCGTAAAGGCAAGTAACGGCGATTATGGCTAGGATCAGGTGGATGCTGCCCACCCACGCGACGAGATGCCTCCTCCGAAATGCGCGGCGGTTCATCGATTTGTTCCTCATCTCCTCTTAGATGCCCGAACCGAACACCCAGTGACTCCTACGTGTTCGCGTTGCTAGAAACCGAGCATACTGGCTACAATCTTGCACAACCACTCAGGCCGCATTTCGCGGCTCGCAACATATTACCCGTTCGTGCCACAATGTCGGGCCAGAACAGCAAGCGATATGATCAAACCATCAGTGTAACACCAGAGGAAGACCCTGTGAAATCGGCCGCAGGAGCCTGTTTTCTGTAACTGTGACCACAGAAAAATGCTGAGTTGGCTGCGGCCATGTTGAACCGCGGAATTCGAGCGCAGCCAGTTCGAGTAATCAGCGCACTTCGCCCCCTCGGGGACTGAGCGCGGCGCCGTAACCCGTCAGCAGGTCCGCGTGTCGCACACATATGTGCAGGTAGGGTCGAAGTTCCTTTAGCTCAGCCTCGACGTACGCACGGAACGCCCGACCCCTCTCGCTCGCCTCGTCATAGGGTTCGTTCCGGCGCACCATGCTCCACAGCGGCTCGATTACGCGCACCACATTCCGCTCCATGATGGCTGTATCAGTACGCGCCGCCTCTAACTCCAGTAGCGCCTGGTCGAGACCGCGGTAGAGGATACGACACACATCGGGCTCATTTCGTTCCACCTCGCACCGCGTGAACACCACAGCGCTCTCCCGGAATTCCGTATTAAGGTGGTAGATGTCCTCCCTGAACCCGCGATTGCGGTCAAATTGAGGCTGGCCGCCATTGTGAAGCTCACAGAAGGGGGTGCTCAACTCAATGAAGCGGCGTTCTGGCCCTAGCGGCGGGCAGAGATCTGTAAACAAGAAGGGGATCGGCGGCCAAGTTGCGATCAGACTCGCATCGTCGATCCACTCCAGGGGCGCGGTCAGGTCAAGTTCCGTCGCTCTCGCGCAAAGGCCGCGAAGTTCACTCTCCAACCCCGTAGTCTTGGCGAGCCAATGGATGAAGCTCGGCACGGCAGTCTGATTGTTGAGGTAGAGCCTGCCGCCTTGGGAATGGACGTGGCGCACGATGTCTGCGAACGTGGGTAAGGGATGGTGCTGCTGCGCCGCTTCACTCCGCACCGCGTCGTACACATCTTTCGCCACGAGAATCCGGATCTGCGACGACAGGCCCAACCGTATCAACGGTGAGATTACCGCGGAGTGGGGGGCCAGAAGGCTCTCGTACGCGATGCCAAAATGTGTATAGCCTTGTTGCGCGACCCGTTGGACGATCAATCCCCCCGTCAGGGGCTCGCGCCTGCCGTTTTCCCAAGCGACGTTGAGGCGAATATCGGGCCGGGTTGGGTCGAGGAAGAAGCCTGCCTCGCGAGCGATGATAGCGACGGCTGCGAAGAGTACGCTCGGCACCTCAAAGGTGTACTTGTTTCGCGCAGCCTCTGCTTGCTCGTGCCAAATTCCCTGCAGGTCAAGCAGTTCTTCGGGCCGCAATCCGAGACTCCGCCACGATTTGAGGATCCTGACTCTCGTGTCTTCCCCGAAGGGACGCTCTCCAGAGAGAATGCGGAACAGGTGGGAAGAATCGATTTCAAGCATCCGCGCAACATCGGGGCGCTTCATGTTCTCGCGATAGATCGCGAGTTTCACCAACTCAACGGCACGGGTATTGCGATTTCGCTCTAGGTCGGTCAATGTGGTATCCACAGTGCTTCGGTGCGGACGAAATGGGGAGCTCAGCACATTATCTCCCGAGGGGGTCACGGGATGCAATCGGAAACCGTGCGCAGCAGTGTCATTCTTGCGAGAGAATTCAAAATGGCACTCGGAGGCCAGTTGAAGGGTCTCATTCGGACCCAATACCCGATTCCGGTGATTTGGCAACGATCGTCCGACCTCACAAGAAGCGAGTTCCCCAGTATCCGCCGAGTGGCTTCGTGGAGGCGCTGGCAATCCGTTGGGATCAGCAGCTGAATCGGCTGATGGCGCTGCAGGATCTGGCAGGAGTCGCCAACACCTGCCGGTCACGGAGTCAGACGACTTGGACGAAGGTGCTGCGTCTTCACCGCGAGGAGGCATGGCCGCGGCAGGAGGCAGTGGGCAACGAGCGAGGGAAGGCGCTCGCCTGGGAACATTTCCGACTGCTTCCAGTCTCCGAGCGAAACGGAGACGTCCGTGTACATACGCCACGAACCGCAAATACCAGTGTGCCGGCGCGCGGGTCATCAGCGTTCGGAAGCAGTTGTTTGTGACGACGGGCCGATGCCCTCGAATTAGGAGGTAAGGGCCCGCTCAAGAATAAAGGAGTCGATTCAGTTTAGCTGCAATTCCCACTAAGTTGGATACTATGTAAACTTACAGCCAGAATTGGCCCGAGTTCCGGGAAAATGCATCGGAATCGGCCCCTTTGACCTCAATGGTGAC
>SYMT01000091.1 GCA_005805375.1 Actinomycetota bacterium | reverse complement strand
CTTGCCGATCCCCGGATCACCTCCAATCAACACGAGCGATCCGGGCACGATCCCGCCGCCCAGCACGCGGTCCAGTTCGCCGATTCCGGAGGGGACCCGCTCCGCCGACTCCATCCGCACGTCCCCGATGCGTTGGGGGGCCGTGCGCGTCCCCCCGGCCACCGCTGCGGACGAAGCGACCGGCCGATCGCGCACCGCCGTCTCCAGCAGCGAGTTCCACTCCCCACAGTCCGGGCACCGGCCCACCCAGCGGGCCGCCTCGTGCCCGCACTTCTGGCAGATGTGGACGCTGCGCGCTTTATTCATTGCACCGGACCCGATCGAGACGCAAGGGGATCGCCGTTCCGGTCATTGTACGCCGCACAAATGTCCGTGTCGCATGCACACCGCAGAGGGATCTTCGGCGGAAACCGCGAATCACCCCGTGTGCCCGTCGCGCCACTGGCTGACTGTCGCGACATGGGGGGCAACCACGGGGGGTTGCCCCGTGTGCCCGTCGCGTCACCGGCCGACTGTCGTGATGCACTTCCGGAGACAAGTCCGATGCCCTTTCAGGTCCGACGCCGAGGAAAACTGACCTACTACTATACGGGCGACCGCCCGGTGCTTTCCGCCCTGGTAACCGAGCAGTTGCCGGACGGCGACCTCAAGATCTACTTCGCCGGCCTCACCGGGGGCTATTCGGCGAAAGGGGTCCTGGGGCTGGAGACACTGACCCGGATGGACCCGGAGATAGAGATCCCCCTGGTGTTCCGTTCCTGGGAGAAATGGCTGCAGGATGCCGGGCTCTGCGATTCACTGGCGCAGGTGGACCTGATTGAGGTCCACGCCTTCGGCTGCCAGCCGAAGGAACCGAACCCGCTGGTGGACCCGATCGGCTTTGCGGCGGAACAGAAGCGCCTCCGGGAAGCGTACGCGCGGGGGTACTCCGCCTTTTTTGCCGAGCAGTTACCGGAAAACGGAGTGCCCTCCCGCTTCACCGTACATCTGGTAGATGTGCCCGACACCGCCGCCTCGTACGAGTTTTACAGCGTGGGCATGCTGCAGCGCGCCCTCCACCCGGAAGCACCGGCATTCCGCTGAAACATCCGGCGCCTCCGGGTGTCAGATCAGCGGGTTGTAAATCGAACCTCTCCAGCTCAACAGGGAATACAGGGATGATCCACCTGGAACACGATGGCCTCCGGCTTTGCGACGGGGTTACCCGGCGCGAATTTCTACGGGTAGGAGGCCTGGCGCCGCTGGGGCTCTCCCTCCCCGCGTTGCTGCAGGGGACGGCGATGGCCGAATCCGGAGGAGGGCCGTCATTCGGCAAGGCGAAGCGGTGCATCCAGATTTTCCTCTGGGGTGGCCCGGGCGCCCAGGAGACGTGGGACATGAAACCCGAGGCGCCGCTGGCTGCCCGCGGCGCGTTCAAGCCGATCCGCACGTCGGTGGACGGCCTGGAAATCTGCGAGCACCTGCCGCTGATGGCCAGCCGGGCACATCGCTATGCCCTGATTCGCAGTCAGGCCCACAACGGCACGAATCACGGCACCGGCGCCTACCACATGCTCACGGGGCACATCCACTACGATCCCGGCACCCTGCGACGGCCGGCGAGGAAGGACATGCCGAACTGGGCAACGAGCGCCGCCCGGTTCCTCCCGCACCCGGCCCGCCTGCCGCAGTGTGTCCACATTCCCGAGCCGATCTGGGATGGCGGGGTCACGGAAGTGCCGGGCCAGCGGCCCGCCATCCTGGGCAGCCGTCACGAGCCGTTTCGGGTCTCCGGCGACCTCACCAGGCCGGACTTTCGCCCCGATACCCTCCGCCTCGCCGCCGGCGTGAACAATGACCGCATGCAGCGTCGCAATTCCCTGCTGAACGCGGTGGAACAGCGCGCCGCCTTCCTCGCCGACTCCGAACCGGGCCAGGAACTGGGCGTTTACTACGAAAAGGCGCTGAACCTGGTCAGTTCCCCGGAAGCGTACAGGGCGTTCGACCTGAGCGCGGAAGCGAAGCCGACCCGTGATCGCTACGGCTGGCACTGGTTCGGGCAGAGCCTGGTGCTGGCGCGCCGTCTGGTGGAAGCCGGTGTCCCCGTCGTCACAGTGTTTTGGAATACACCTTCGCTCGTGGTGGACGAGAGTTGGGATACTCACGCCGACCAGCATCGCCGCCTGAAAGACCACATCCTGCCTGCGTTTGACCGCGGACTGGCGGCACTCCTGGATGACCTGCACGAACGGGGAATGCTCGACTCGACCCTGGTCACGTGGTGGGGTGAATTCGGGCGCACTCCGAGAGTGAACGGCGGGGGCGGGCGTGACCACTGGGGCTTCTGCCAGTCGGTCGGGCTGGCGGGCGGAGGCGTACGCGGCGGCGTGGTACACGGCAGTTCCACGGAGGATGGCGGCTACCCGCGGACCGATCCGGTCACGCCCGACGACCTCACGGCGACCACGTTCCATCTCCTCGGCATCAATCACCGCCAGGACATGTACGACCTGGAACAACGGCCGATCCCCCTCAGCCTCGGGGAGGTGGTGCGACCGATCCTGTGACCGCAGGTCAAGAAGAGACACACTCTGTGGAAGACCGCCGCACACCGGAAGCAGAGCGACCGGGCGGGACAGAGGCAACCACGGGGGGCAATGGGTGACCACGAGGGAGCAAGGGGCGACCACGGGGGAGCAAGGGGCGACCACGGGGGAGCAAGGGGCGACCACGGGGGGGCGCCCCTACCGGGTGCGCGCCCGCGATCTCGGCATTCCGTTTTCCGGGGTACCCGGCCGGCACAATGCCATCACCGATGTGCCGGGCGTGGAAGTCGGGTTTTCCACGCTGATCCGTGGTTCCGGCCCCCGCCGGGTAGGCGAAGGACCGGTGCGCACGGGCGTCACGGTGATCCATCCGCGCGGCAGAGAGGACGCGGAGCCGGTGTTCGCCGGGTGGTTTTCGTTGAACGGCAACGGTGAGATGACCGGGACGGCGTGGCTTGACGAGGCGGGTATTCTCCACGGACCGGTTGCCATTACCAATACCCACAGCGTCGGCACGGTGCGCGATGCCATCATCGCCTGGCAGGTGCGCCGCGGGACTTTGCCGGGGAGTTTCTCGCTCCCCGTAGTAGCGGAAACCTCGGATGCGCGTCTCAACGACATGAATGGATTCCACGTGCGTCCCGAGCATGTCGAGGCTGCCCTGGAAAACGCCGCCGGCGGCGCCCTTGCCGAGGGCAATGTGGGAGGCGGCACGGCGATGATTTGCCACGGGTTCAAGGGCGGAACCGGCGCCGCCTCCCGCTTGGTAGGTGACTACACGCTCGGCGTGCTGGTGCAGGCAAATCACGGCGCCCCCCGCCGGCTGACGATCGCCGGAGCGCCGGTCGGCGAGGCCTGGGCTGCGCACCCTACGGAAGGCTCGGGGGAAGGCTCGATCATCGTCGTGGTCGGGACCGATGCCCCGGTGCTGCCGCACCAGCTCAAACGGATGGCCCGCCGCGTCACTTTGGGGATCGGCCGCACGGGTGGTCTGGGCGAAACCAGTTCCGGGGACCTCTTCCTCGCGTTCTCCACCGCCAATCGGGACGCACTGCGGCAGGAACCCATCCGCAGCGTCTTCATGTTGACGGATTCTGCACTCAATCCACTCTACGAGGCCATCTCGGATGCGACCGAGGAGGCAATCGTGAACGCGCTGATCGCAGCCGAAACGATGGTGGGGGCCGGCGATCGCTGCGTGGAAGCGCTCCCGCACCCCTGGCTGTGCGATACCCTGCAAAGATACGGCCGCCTGCAGCGCACCTGATAGGGTGTGAAAAGGGGGCGTGACGGCATGGCTGCCGACAATAGGGGTGCAATGGCACGCAAACCCTATTCGTTCTACCTCACCGACGCCCAATGGCAGCGGGTAGAGCCCTCTTGCCCCCGGCCAAGCCGGACGGACGCAACCGGACCACGTCACTCCGAAAAGTCCTCAAGGGTGTGACTCGGAATTGTAGGTGAGGAACCATACCATTTTTAGAAATGAGTTAGGCTGCCCAGGCCAACTGCGCGTCCTCCTGGCCCAGTACCGCCGTCCGCACCGCGCGGATGGCATCGGCCCCAGCCCGGCGCCAGCGCATCCCCGTCCCTTTCAGCCGTTGCCCCACCACGCTCTTGCACGCCGCTTCCACCGGGCCGCTCCCGATCAGTAGCCCCTGCTCCCGATAGCGCGGATAGTCCAGCCGTCCCCGGTGGCGGCGAAAGTACGCCAGTTCCGTGCCCACCGCGCCCCGCTGGGCTGCCGTCCGGCGGTGCGGGCGCAACGTCCGCACACACCGGCGCAACCCGTGCCAGCCCCCAGTGCGCCGCGCCTCCGTGCAGGTGTGGGCCCAGCGGTCCCCGGCGGGATCGTCTGCTGCGAACCCGGCGCGGGCCATCCGCCACACAGGTGCTGCGGCATGGTAGAAATCCAAGATCTGCCGCGCGTCGCTAAAATGCTGGTCGGCCAGATTCCAGCTCCAGCAGGGCGAACGCATCTTCCTATGAGGCGCCCCAGGCGCGCCACAACACCCAACGCACCGGTGTCCGAGGAGCGAATCGCGAGAGCGAGGGTCCGATCTCCAGGCGGGTCGCCAGAGGCATCCTGGTTCGAGT
>SYMT01000090.1 GCA_005805375.1 Actinomycetota bacterium | reverse complement strand
CGCTGGGGTGCTGGGGCTGGCCGCGCGAGTTCGTGACCAACGTGCATCACCACTATTGTCTGAACTTCCAGCACGCCCGGAAGGACCGCTAGCCGCCGAGAGCGCAGGTTGCCGGGGTGCCGATCCAGTGTGCCGTGGTTCACGTGCCGGCGCCTCAACGTCCGGGCAACCCATCACCCTGGAACCCTGCCCGCCCCCTCGGCGAACAATCGGGATCACCCACTGCATTTGCATTCGGTACGCCCCGGCAGTACAGGACGCGGTACAATCGCGGTGGTGAAGGGGCTCGGCTTGCTTTCGGTCTCGTCCCGGGATGAGTAGCCATCCCGGCATCGCTCCGCAGGACCGGCCCCGTGTGGGGTTCTCTGCCTCCCGGTCCCACTTGCAACGTGAAATTCCCCATGCGGACCTCCAGATGACCGGGTACCACGGCCGGGGCCTGGCATATTGCCTGAGCACGCGGTTGGGACGCGCGTTTTCGCTGTCACAGGACGAGGCTTCGACGTGGCTGGGCGGCACCGGTCTCGCAACCTACTGGCTCTACGCGCATTCTGTGGCCGGCCTGGATCCCCTGGGGCCCGAGAACCCCCTGGTGCTGGCAGCCTCCCCGTTGGTGGATACCGGCCTGACCACCACGTCCCGGGCGGCCATCGCGGCCCGTTCCCCCCAAACCGGATTGATCGGCGAGTCGCTCATTTCCAGCCACTTTGCCGTGGCGCTCCGGCGTTCCGGGTGGGATGGCCTGGTGGTGACGGGCGCCTGTCGTGAACTGTCCGTTCTCGTCGTGGACGAAGAGCGGGTGGAGGTGCTTCCGGCGCCCGAACTGTCCGGCCTTCCGGCAGCCGAAGCGGAAGCGTCCGTGCGCCGCCGGTTGGGCCCGGATTTCCAGGTCGCGGCAATCGGCATCGCCGGAGAGAATCGCGTGCGTTATGCCACGATCAGCCACGATGGCCGCCACGCCGGACGCACCGGGTTGGGGGCGGTGATGGGGGCCCGGCGGTTGAAGGCCATCGCCGTACGGGGCAGCCGGCGCCTCCGACCCGCCGACGAAGCGCGCCTCCACGAGGTTGCTGCTGCCTTGCGGGCCCGGAGTCAGGGGCCGGAAACCGCCAAATA
Source organism: Actinomycetota bacterium (assembly GCA_005805375.1). Classification (GTDB taxonomy): domain Bacteria; phylum Armatimonadota; class SYMT01; order SYMT01; family SYMT01; genus SYMT01. The sequence continues at coordinate 2,184 of SYMT01000090.1, read as the reverse complement.
CCGGTTGGTGGGCACGTCCGCCAACCTGCTCACGTTCGACCGCCTCGGCGTACTCCCGACGCGCAACTTTCAGCAGGCAACCTTCCGCGGTGCGTCCCGGCTCACCGGCGAACAACTCGCCCTCGAGCGCACCCGCGAGCGGACGGGCTGCGCCGTCTGCAGCATCGGCTGCGAGCATCGGTTCGTCACCAGTGGCAGCAGCGTCCGTGCGGAGTATGAGTCGCTGTTCGCATTCGGCCCGCTCCTCGGCATTGACGACCCCGATACAGTGCTGCGGGCGATCGGCCTGAGCGACCACTTCGGGATGGATAGCCTCAGCCTCGGAGGCACTCTGGCGTGGGCGATGGAAACCCGGGAGCGTGGAGTCGGGGGCGACTGGCTCGCGGAAGACCCCCCACTCTGCTTCGGGGATGGCGCTGCGGTGCTGGCCTGGATTCCCCGCATCGCAGGCCGGGAGGGGAAAGCGGGAGCCCTGCTGGCAGACGGATCCCGACTCGCCGCCGCTCGGGTAGGGGGCGGATCCGAGGCCTGGGCTATGCAGGTCAAGGGGCTGGAACTGCCGGGATATGAACCCCGCGCCCTCAAGACGCTCGCCCTGGGGCTGGCCGTCAGCGCCCGCGGCGCCTGCCACAACCGCTCCAGCGCCTATGACCGGGATTTCGCCTCAGGCGGTGATCGCCTCCGTGCCGACCTGCCCCGGGGGCGGGATGCCGCCGAGGCGGAAGACCTCGCGGCGGTGCTCGACTCGCTGGGTCTCTGCAAGTTCCTCCGGCGCTGCTTCGACGACCTCTACGGGGAAGCAGCCCACATCTACGAACTGCTGACCGGCCGGCCGACTTCCAGCGCCGATCTCCGCGCCACCGGCGCCCGAATTGTCACCGCGAAGCGTCGCTACAACCAGCGGGAAGGGGCCGGCCGCACCGAGGACACCCTTCCGCCGCGTCTGCTGGAAGAGGCCGTGACCGGTGGCCCCGCAGCCGGCGCGTGCCTTACCCTGCCGGAACTGGACGCCATGCTGGACGACTACTACCGTTTCCGCGGCTGGAACCCGGACGGCAGGATCCCGGATCCGGACTCTGCGACGTAGTAGCGCCCGGGGGACCGGCAGGGGGGCTGCGACGGGGGACCGAATGGGATTGGCGGCGGCAGACGGGCCGGCAAGGCGCCCGCGTTCCCAGGAGGCAAAGGCAGGAATCGCAGGGCAGGCCTGCTGAACGGGAAAGCACCGTCTTGTCTACCACCGCTCACTCATCTCCTATCATGCGCCCGCTGCGTCTGCTCGCCCCTGAAGACATCGTCACCCTTGCTTCGCTCACTGATGCGCGCATCTCGCCGGACGGACGGTGGGCTGCCTACACGGTGGCGGACTCCTATCGGGATCGCACGCGGCATCCGGAGAGCCGGATCTGGCTGGTCTCCACGAACAGCGGGCATCCCCGTCCGCTCACCGGTGGACCACATGCTGATCACGCTCCCCGGTGGTCGCCGGACGGAGAACTGCTGTTGTTTCTGTCCAACCGGGAATCCGAAGAGCGGCATCTGCTCTACCTGATTTCCCCGGCGGGGGGGGAGGCGACCGCGCTCCCCGATCCCGGGGGGAGCCCGTACCACGTGGAATGGTCGCCCAACGGGGATCGCATCGCGTTCCTGATGGTGGACGCCCGCTCTGAGGAGGCGCGCCGCCGCCGGGAAGACATGGATGATGCGATCGTAGTGGAGGAGGAGCCGCGCTATTCCCGGCTCCACGTGATCGCCCCCTCCGGCGGCCGGTCCCACCCCGTGACCGGACACTATCAGGTATGGGACTACGGGTGGAGTCCCGACGGCGCCGCGGTGGCCGCAGTCATCTCCGACGACCCCTACGCCTGGTCCTGGTATGCGGCTCGCCTGGTACGCATCTCGTTGGACGATGGTGTCCCGGAAACGCTCTGCACCTCATCCCGACAGTTTGCGCTTCCGGTCTGGTCCCCGGACGGCTCACGGATTGCCTTTCTCACCTCGACCTGGAGCGACGCGGGCGTCATCGGCGGAGATCTGTGTGTCATTCCCGCTGCGGGGGGAGCTGTGGTCACTTTGACCGACGGCTATTCGGGAAGCGTGACCTGGATGGACTGGGAAGCGGACGGGCGCGGGCTGCTCTGCTGTGCCCAGGAAGAGGGCCGCATCACGCTGCTCCGCATCTGT
>SYMT01000089.1 GCA_005805375.1 Actinomycetota bacterium | reverse complement strand
GGCGCGGTCTGCACCGCCCAGTCCCCCACGGCGGTAGCCTCCAGCCCGCGCAACGCGGCGAGGAGCTCAAAACACTGTCCGTCGGGGTGTTCGAGGGGCAAAGCACCCGAGTTCACCCGGACGAGGACCGCGCCGCCTTGGGCCGTCAGGGCCGCAATGCCCTGTCGCTGGCTGTAGCCACGATCGGCGATGGTGATTTCTCCTGGCCGTCCCGGCAGCCGTTTGAGGGTCTCCCCACCCGCCGCCGTGGTCAACTCTACCTGATCCACCGTCAGGCGCTCCAAGTCGAACCCCACGTGGAGCCGGTAATCCGTCCCAGTACTCCCGGGACGCCGGACACAGGTCGCATCCACCAGGCGGATCCGGAGTCCCGGGGGCTGTTGGCCCGGCAGGGGCGCGTGGCGGGCCAACTTCGCGGCGAGGAGTTCTCCGATCCAGGGTTTGGCGCGACACAACCGCTTCCGCAACGCCACCGCGGAGAGCGCCGCGACGCCGCGGCTCGCGGCCCAGAAGACCGTAAGCCGGTGCGACAGGCGACAAGAGGAGTAGGCAAAGATGAGCCGCAGGAAGGCCGAGGCGTCGGGAACCCCGCGGCGCCGCTGGAAGGCGCCGGTGCTCCGGGCGCGCGCTTCCCAATCGGGAGGGAGGAGACCCAAGAGGAAGGGCCAATCTTGCTCGACGGCCCCGACATCCACGGCGGCAAGGCTCTCCGCGTCGTCGGGTGCGACGGTGGGGGAGACAATCGTCTTCATTGGACGTCCTATCGGCACAATCGTGCCGCCTCTGCCGTCGCTCCAGCCATAAGTTAACGCATATGCCACTCACCCCACACCCCACACCCGACACCCGACACCCGACACCCGACAACCCCACACCCCACACCCCACACCCTACACCCCACACCCTACCCATGAACGGCTATCGCGTCCTCTTCCCGGCCCCCCGCGAGGTGGTGCTGGAGCCCCAGGAATTCCCCCCGCCGGGTCCCGGCGAAGTCCTGCTCCGTACCGAGCGCACGCTCATCAGCACCGGTACCGAACTCACCGCGCTCTCCGGCGAGTTCCCGCCCGACTCCGCCTGGTCCCGGTACATTCGCTATCCCGTCGGAGTCGGGTACAGCCACGTCGGGGTGGTGCTTGCAGCCGGGGAGGGCGTGCAGGACGTGGCCGCTGGGCACCGGGTGGTGAGCATGGCGGCGCATGCAACTCATGCCATCCGCAGTGCTGCGTCACTCTGGAGGCTCCCGGAGGGGCTGGACCCGGAGCCCGCGACGTTTGCCGTGCTGGCCGAGATTGTGATGGGGGGCATCCGGCGCAGCCGCCTGCAGTTCGGCGAGTCCGTGGTGATTGTAGGGGCGGGCCTCCTGGGGCAGATCGCCGCACACTTCTGTCGCACGGCGGGCGCGTGGCCGGTCATCGTGCTGGACCCGGCCGCCGGGCGCCTGGACACCGCGCGCCACCTGGGCGCGACCACTGCCCTGGCGCTCACCGCGGACGCAGCGCGCGAGGAGGTCCAGCGCCTCACACAGGGGCGCATGGCCGACGTCGTGATCGAAGTGACCGGCAACCCGATAGCATTCCCCGGCGCGGTCCGCCTCGCCCGGCGGCTGGGGCGCATCGTGCTGCTGGGCAGCCCCCGCGGTCCGGTCACCTTCGATCTGCACGACGAAGTCCATACCTTCGGCCTCGAAATCATCGGCGCCCACAACAGCACCCACCCACCGGTCGAAACGCCCCACACCCCCTGGACCATCGGGCGGCATATCGCGCTCTTCCTCGACTGGCAGGCCGCCGGAGAGATAGACCTCCGCCCCCTCATCACGCACCGCTACCCCTGGCGGCAGGCGCCCGAAGCATTCCGCATGCTGCTTGCGGACCGGTCCCAGGCGCTGGGGGTGATCCTGAACTGGGAAGCCGACGCATAGCCTCCCCCAGACGAATCAACGCCGGCGCGCTTTCGCACACCCGTGAATTCCCGGCGATGGCCGCCGCCGCCGCCGTTCCGAGGCGGCAGTGCGGACCACCTCTCAGCCGATCCTCCGCGCTTCCCGGTCTCGCCGGAGTCCGAGGCCATGCCTCGCCCGCCCCGGCGGGCTCCACGGCCCTTCCTGATGCCGGTGCACTCCGGGGGGACAGCTACCTCTCCCGGTCGGAGGTCGTAATGCCTGCGACGGCATTCAGTGGGTTCGAATGTAGGGGAGACCCGGCCCTCCCCACGCCCTCACAGCCCTGGGCTGCGAGGGCGTGGCCCTTTCAGAACGCCGGTCAGGTCAGCATTCCGGCAATCGGCTTGCCGTCGCGGACGATAGCCATCGGGCGGCCGGAGGAGGTGAGGTACTCCTTCGGCGGGTCCACCCCGATCAGGTGGTAGAGCGAGGCGCCCACGTCTTCGGGCAGGATTCGCTCGTCTACCGGCTCTTCCCCGCCGGCCGTGGTGCGCCCGATGACCTGACCCGCGCGCACGCCCGCGCCGGCGAAGACGACGCTCATGCCCTGCGACCAGTGATCCCGTCCGGCGCCCTGGTTGATCTTTGGGGTGCGGCCGAACTCACCCATGCACACGACGACAGTGTTGGAGGCCAGCCCTCGCTCGTGCAGGTCCTGGAGCAGGGAGGAGAAGCCCATGTCCAGCCCGGGGAGCAGCGCGTCCTTCAGCCGCTGGAAGTTCTGCGCGTGGGTGTCCCAACCTGTGTAGACCACCTGCACGAAGCGGACGCCGGCTTCTACGAGGCGACGCGCGAGCAGGCAGCTCTGTCCGAATGTGGTCGGGCCATACCGCTCGCGCACCGGGGCCGCTTCCGTCTTCAGGTCGAACGCATCGCGCGTCCGGGACGAACGAATGATCTCGTAGGCCTGCCGATAGAACGCGTCCATTCCCTGGATCAGGTCGGGGCGGCGCGGGGAGTCCTGAAACAGCGTGTCGAGGCGGGCGGCCAGCCCCTCGCGCGCCGCCACCCGTTCGGCCGTCACGCCGGCAGGCAGGGTCAGGCTGCGCACGCTGAAGTCCGGCTTGCTCGGGTCTCCGCCGACGGAATAGGTGTTATAGGCGACGCCGAGGTATCCGGCGTCGGCAGTGTCCTGGCCGCCTTCGGGAACGGTCACAAACGGGGGCAATCCGGCGCGGGCCGGCTTTTCGCGGGCGACGACCGACCCGTAGTTCGGGTAACGCAGCGAGGCCAGCGGCCGGTTGCCGGTCTGCATGAAGAGCGATCCCGGCGCGTGGGAGGCCAGATTGTGTGATACGGACCGCAGGATGCAGAGCCGCTCCGCCTGCTTCGCCAGCCGCGGCAGGTGCTCCGAAATCTGAATGCCGGAGACGTTGGTCTCAATCGGGCGGAAATCGCCCCGGATCTCGGCGGGCGCCTCCGGGTTCAGGTCAACCGTGTCCAGGTGGCTCGGGCCGCCGGAGAGCCACAGGAGGATCACGTTCCGGTCCCCGGTGGCGTGCCCTCCGGGCACGGCTCCGGCGCCTGCCGCCGCCCGGGCGTGGCGAGCGTGCAGGAATTCCGGCAGCGTCAGCCCGAGCGCTCCCAGCGCGCCCACATGCACCAGATCACGACGGGTCAGCCCGTCACAGTATCGTGTTCGTGTTCCCATTCTTTGATACTCCCCAGGGGACCATCACACACCGGCAGAGGCGCCGCGCCCGGAGGGCACTCGGCCGCCGGGAACGTCACCATCCCGGCGGCGCCGAAGTGAGTGGCGCGGAGTGAGAAACGAGTGGGCTCCGTGCTCTCGCCTCACTCCTCTCTACTCTTTCCTCGACATCTGCCGATCAGTGATTGGTGATGAACTCTCGTGTGTTGAACAGCGCCCAGAGCACGTCCTCGAAGCCCTGGTTTCTTCCCGGCGCCTGCCGCACATGCTCGAGGGCCGTCTGCGTCTCCGACGAACGCGGGAGCCGACCCAGCGCAGACAGGTACAGCTCCTCGACCAATTCCGCATCCGGCATTCCGGATTTCAACAGGGCGTGCAGCCTTCCCTTCGGTGCGGCGATCTTGCCCTGCAGGTGCCCGTCGTTGATCAGGTACAGCGCCTGCGGGAGGCCCGGCACCTCGGCGCGCTCGCAGTCACAACTCTGGCTGCGGGTCGGACGCCCGAACGCCTTCAGGACATAGCCGGAAGTGCCCGGGAGACGGCTCGCCGGCACGGCAACCGCGCGGGTTCCCGGCGGCGCGAAGATACCCCAGTCTTCCGAACCACCCGTGACCTGATTCGCGGCATCCAGCAGCGCCTCGCCGGAGAGCTGTTTCACCGGGTAGTGCGAGAAATTCTGGATGTCCGTTTCGTTGGTCGGGTTGGTGCGGAACGAGAGCTGATAGGTGCGCGAATTGAGAATGACCCGGTGCAGGTGCTTCAGGTCAAAGCCATGCGTCACGAAGTCGCGGGCGAGCGCGTCGAGGAGAGCAGGATTCGTGGGCGGGTTGGCGGCGCTGAACGCATCCGGCGGGTCCACGATGCCGCGTCCCAGATGGCGCGCCCAGATGCGATTTACGATGGCCTGCGCGAAGAACGGATTCTCCGATTTGGCCATCCAGTCCGCCAGCGCGACGCGGGGGTCGTCGGGCGCATCGGCGGCGAGCGCAGGGCCACCCAGGAACTGCGGCGCACTCCCCCGGCGCGTCGGGTCGAAGCGTACCTCGGGGACCCCGGTGACCGGGAGCTTCCGCTCAGTGGCTTCCCGCCGGGTGTCGGCGGACATGCCGTTGGTGACCCGCTGGAAGAAGGCGGTAAACCCCTTGTAGTCCTCCTGCGTCCAGCGGTCGTACGGGTGTTTGTGGCACTCGGCACATTCCAGCTTCACGCCCAGGAAGGTGTAGCTGATCTGCCGGGCAATCGTGACCGGGTCGTTCCCGGACTTCAGCCAGTAGATGTCGAGCGTCTTGCGTCCGGTGTAGTGCGAGGCATCCCACTTCTCGGGCCCCTTCGCGGCCCGGAGGCGCTGATCTTCCGCTTCGGCCTGGAGCCACTCATCCAGGGGGCGGTCTTCGCGACTCGTCGCGGCCACGACGCCCCGGGCGATGCGATCCCAGGAGGCATTCTCCTTCAACCGGGAGTAGAACCAGAGGTGCCAGCGCTGGGCGGCTGTTTCCCGCGGCGTGGGCAGGAACCGGTTGTCATTCCCGGTGAGGTCGCAGAGGAACGTCGCCCAATGGTGGTTGTACTCGTCGCGTTCCAGCAGTTCGTCAATCTTCCGGGAGCGTTTGGCGGGATCGGGGTCGGCCAGGAATTTCCGCACCTCATTTGCGGTGGGCGTCACCCCGCACAGATCCAGGGACACGCGGCGCAGGAACTCCGCATCGCCGGCCAGGTCACTGGGCACAATGCCGAGCTTGCGCAGCTTGGCGACCACCTGCTCGTCCACAAAGTTCCCGCGCGGAATCTGTGGATAGCGATGCACCAGGTCCATCCGGGAGGGCACCAGGATCCGCATCGTCGTGATCCGTCCCAAGAACTCGACCGTGACGGCAGCCTCTCCCACACGCACAGCGCGCACCCGACCATCCGGCTCGATCGCGGCGATTTCGTCGTGCTGCGTCCCGTACTTGGCAAGTTCGGTCACGTCCTCGCGGGAGCCGTCCGAGTAGCGGGCGGTCACCACAAGCTGCTGCTCGGTATCCTTGAGGAGCATGCGTTCGGGAGGGTAGACCTCCAGCGCTTCGAGACGGGCTTCGTCCTTCGGATACCGGCAGCCGTACGCCACCCACTCCGCCAGCAACCGGTACGCGCGGGAATCCGCCGCGAACCGATGTCCCCCGGCGTGCGCGACGGCCAGGGTCGGCTTGCGCAGCAGCAGGCTCCGGGCGGGATCGGTGCGCGACACCCGCCGGGCGCCTCCCAGGCGCACCAGAGCGTTGTAGTCCATGTCCGGGTCATGTCCGAACAGGGACAGCCGCAACCCCCCACGGCCCGAGAAACTGCCGTGGCACGAGCCCTGCGCACATCCGAATTTGTTCAACACCGGCACGACGTGGTGGGTGAAGCCTGGAGGCCGCGTTTCCCCTGCCCCCGTCACACGAACCGAGGCCCAGGCCCGGGCGCCTCCCGGAGCGCGAGCCACCAGCATTCCGCTGCCGTCTGCGATTGGGGTCAGCCGCCCCCGTTCGACGCGCACCAGGCCGGGGGCGGAGACGCTGAAAGCCACCTGATGGGTGAGATCCCGCTCCAGCCCATCCGCATAGCGGCCGGTGACCACCAACTGCTGCCGGCCGTCCTGTCCGCTCAGCGTGATGAACGGTGGGGTGATGGCGAGCGAGAGGAGGCGAGGCTGCGCCGCGGCGGCGGCCGGTCGCGGCGTCCGGGGCGAAACAACCGTCTTCCGAGCCGGGGCGGCGGCGGCCGGCACACCCAGCGGCAGCACGAGGAGCAGCGCGGCCAGCCGACCCCGGGGATGAATGCCTGTCTTGTCTGATTGAACCATCTGCCGTTTCCGAACCTCGATCAAGCTTTGCCCAGCCGGCAACACCGGCGCAGGGGCGGACCCCGGTATCCACCCACCGACCCGATGCCGCCCGCGGGAGGAAAGAGTGGCGAGGAGTGGGTGAGGGCCTCCACCCGTTTCTCACTCCTCGCCACTCTTTCCTCCCCTGGGAACACCGCCGTCCCGGCGGCGCCTCCGCCGCTCGCTGCCGGAAAAGGTCTGCTCACGATTGGGACAACCCACCGGACCCGAAGTGTCAGGAGATTTCGTCGCGCGCTCCTATTTGCAGGTGCTCGACGCGGGGCCGATCCCACCCGAGCGGGGCGAAGTGTTCGAGGAGATCGGTGAGCCGCAATGTGTCCACCGGTCGCCCCGTGAGCGCGGCCGTCGCCGCCTCGATCACGTTCGTGCCGAACGACCGGCCATCCAGACTGGGAGTGGTCGTAATCAGGACCTCCACCCCGCGATGACGCAGCGCCGCAACGTCCGCTGGGGTTGTGGTGTTCGTCACGACCGTCTTCCCCGCCAGGCTGCCTGCTTCGGCAGGCATGTGCTTGCCGATGAACTTCCAGTCGCCGGCAATGACCTCCGCCCACTGGTACCAGCGCCCATACTTCGGGACATCGCGGCTCTCGCCGGTGGGATAGAGCCATTCGAACGGGACGCACCGGGTCACGGAGGGGAGGACGGACCGCCCGATGCGCTCCAGGTGCGCCAAGCCCCGGACCGGGAGGGGCACGCCCAGGGCAAACATCAGGTCGCCCAGCACCAGATCCGCTTCATGTTCCGCGAGGGCAGCCGCCATCCCCCAGCGATCCACGCCGCACACCATCAACGTGCGGCGGCCCCGGAGCCGCAGCAGTCCCGCTTCTGCCGCTTCCCGCACCACACACGGTTCCCAGATCTGCTTCAACAGCGAGCCGTCGCAGACAGGCTTATTCCGGACCAACCGCGCCATCTCGCCCGGTTTTCGCAGCTCGTACCGGTGGCGCCCGGCAAACAGGTAGCGATTCAGCCCGCCGAGACCGATCGCCGCCACATCGGGGTCCCGGTCCAACTCGCGCAGCGCCTGTGCATACGCCTCATAGTCGAGCCCCACCCCGCGCCGTTCCAGGCACAGCGGCACCCCGTGCGGCGTCAGATCGGCTTCCCAATTCCGTGCCGCCGATCCGAGAGAAACGCTCACCACCCGGCGCATGGGCTCGCTCCAGTTTCCACAGGGTGGGTCGTACCCCGGGGAGGAAAGAACAGAGAGAAGTGAGGTGAAGAGCGTGGAGACTACTCGTTTCTCACTTCTCTCTACTCTTTCCTCTTGATGCGGGTCGGCCGTTCACGGGGGGAGTTTGCGCACAAACATGGCCAGACTCCGGCACCGCAGGGCCGCGTCGAGCAGTTCGTCCAGCAAGGTGTCACTCTCAATGCCGTGCACCCGGGCTTCCAGTTCCCGCGTCACTCCCACAAAGCGCGTATGGAGGACGCGCACCAGGAACTCCGCTTTGCCTTCTGCCTTACCTTCTGCTATGCCTGCGGCTTTGCCCCGGGCTTCCGCCGCCGCTGCCGCCGCCGCGACCTGCTGCTCCACCACGCGCTCCGTTTCGGCTGCCCAGACCTCCCGCATCCAGGCCGATTGCAGTGCCATCCGTCTGCCCCCAGGATCTC